>CAXTTS010000112.1:0-10014 GCA_964247265.1 uncultured Sphingomonadaceae bacterium | reverse complement strand
TTCAGCGGGGTGAAGACGCAGGTGCTTGCCGACGGCCGTACTGGCGATCCGCTAATCGCGG
Organism: uncultured Sphingomonadaceae bacterium; assembly: GCA_964247265.1. Lineage (GTDB taxonomy): Bacteria > Pseudomonadota > Alphaproteobacteria > Sphingomonadales > Sphingomonadaceae > Alterirhizorhabdus. The sequence continues at coordinate 9,953 of CAXTTS010000112.1, read as the reverse complement.
TGGTGGGTCGCGCCTGACGCTGAGACGAAGCCCGGCTTAGGGGCCATCCTATTGCACGTAGGCCCAGGCGCCGCATCAAATTGCCTGAACGTGACCGCTTCTGGGTCTTCTCGCCATGGTCGGCTCACAACCAACGTCGGTGCGCCGCCCGAGTTCTGGCGGATAAACGGGTCCGTTCAGCTGAGGGGGCGGCGCGTAGCGAAAGGCGTTCATCATCTCGGCAAGGGCGGGCGACTGCTGCCGCCGGCTCGGGTAGTAGAGGTGATACCCCGGAACGGCGGGCACCAATCCGCCAACAGTCGTATGAGCTCGCCTGAGTTCAAGAAGGGCTGGACATAGTCGTCTGGCAGGAATGCGATGCCGACACCCTGGAGTGCGCCACGCCGGGCAAGCGCGATGTCATTGACGACCAATGTCCTTCGACGCGGACGTTCAGCAGGCGACCATACCGCTCAATCCCAGACATAGACCCCGCCGTGCGTCGAGAAGCGCAGACAAGGCGCGAGTGGACGACGGCCTGTGGTCAACGGCAGCTTCTACGTGCCGCGGGCAGGCTCGCCCTGGCGTGATCTGCCGGAGCGCCACGGGCCGTACACCACGGTCTACAACCGCTTCAACCGGTGGGCGAAGAGGCGTCTGGCTAGCGATTTTCGAGGTGTTGGCGGAGAGGTCACCACAGCCGCTGCACTTGATTGACAGCTCGATCGTGCGGGCACGCCAGCGCGCGGCGGGCGCAAAAAAAAGGGGTCCGGATCACGCCATCGGCCTGGCACCTGAATACCAATCCGAACGAAGATACGATCGCCAGCCTCTCCCGCTTCGGCACGGCCGCAGAGGATTTGAGGACGGGAGCCTTCTATGGCTATTGATCTGTATATCGGCTGATCTGCATATCGGCCTCCACCGCACCCGCTCGGACCGCTGCGCCGGACCGGTTGGGCGCGGCTGCCTCGCTCAATCCTGCCGGATCATCCCCGCGCCGGCCGACATGTTGACCAGATCCGCATAAGGCGCGGCATGTGCCGTCATCCCGCCATCCGCCGCCAGGGTGGCACCGGTGACGAAGCGCGCGGCATCGGAAGCGAGGAAGGCGATCGGGCGCGCGATATCGTCGGGCGTCGCCACGTAAGGCGTCAGGTGGTGGCCGGTGAACAAGGCGATCATCTCGGGCGATGTCGCCGCCGCGACCGATGGCGTCATCACCATGCCGACGACAATGACATTGGCCCGGATGCCCTGCTTGCCATATTGCGTGGCGACATTGAGCGTCAGGTTGATGAGCGCCGCCTTGCTCGCCCCGTACGCCGGCAGTCCGAGGTCGCCCTGAACCCCCCGCCCCGACGCCACGTTGACGATCGCGCCCCCGCCCGCCTTTATCATGTGCGGAATGGCATGCTGGCAGAGCAAGGCCGGCGCGATCGTGTTGACCCGCAGCACCCGCTCCCAGGTCGGCCCGTCCATGTCGGCGATGTTCGCATCCTTGGCGAGCGTGGCGGCATCGGTGACGGCGGCATTGTTGACGAGGATATCCACCGTGCCGAAGGCGGCGACGGCGGCCTCCACCACCTTCTGCGGCGTGGCGAGATCGGCGAGGTCGCCGAACACGGACGCCACTTCGCCGCCGGCCGCACGGATCGAATCGGTGGTGCGGGCCGCGCTTTCCTTCCGACTGGCCGAGACAACGACGCGCGCGCCATACTCCGCCAGAAGCTGAGCGGTGCGCTGGCCGATGCCCGAACCCGCGCCCGTGACGATCGCCACCTTGCCCTTGAGTGACTGCATATTGTCGATCCTCTCCCGATACTGTCGGCCGCTCGTACCGCACCGGTCGGTCGCGCCACCCTTCCGCCGGAGGGGTGGCGCGACCGGCCGCGCCAGACAGGCTGGCGCGAAGGAGACACGCGGGATGGACATGACGCTCGGAGGCAAGGTCGCGCTCGTAACAGGCGCCGGCCAGGGGATCGGAACGGAGGTGGCCCGCCTCCTGGCACGCCGCGGCGCAACCGTTGTGCTCGCCGACATCGGCGAGGATCGCGTTGCCGGTGCCGCCGCTGCGATCCGCGATGCGGGCGGCAAGGCGATGGCGATCGGCTTCGATCTGACCAGCGAGGATGAGGTGGCCGATGCCGTCCGCCGGATCGCCGCTGAGCACGGCCGCCTCGACATCATCCACAACAATGCCGCGTTCCAGACGGCGGCGCAGCGCAGCAGGGATCTGGATGTCGTCCAGCTGGATACCGGCGCGTGGGACATGGCCTTTGCGGTGAACGTGCGCGGCCCGATGCTGCTCTGCAAGCACGCCTTGCCGGTGATGATCGCGGGTGGCGGCGGGGCGATCGTCCATTCCGCCTCGGGCTTCGGCCTGCTCGGCGAGACGACGCTGACGGCTTATGGATCGAGCAAGGCCGCGCTCATCAATCTCAGCCGCTTCATCGCCACCCAATATGGCAAGCAGCGCATCCGCTCCAACGTGATCGCGATCGGCTTCGTGCTGAGCGACAATGCGATCGAGACGACTCCGCAGGCGGCCAAGGACATCCTGCTCGCGCATCACCTGAACCCCGAGCTGGGCACGCCGGGCGACATCGCCAACGTGGTCGCCTTCCTCGCATCGGACGAGGCGCGTTTCATCAACGGGGCACTGATCCCGGTGGACGGCGGCTTCACCGCGCACCAGCCGAGCATGGTGGATTTCCAGCGCCTGTTCGCCGAAGCCGGAAGCAATCAGCTCTAGGACAGCCGGCACACCCTGCCGCCGGAAAGGCGCGCGCGCACCCCACCCTCGGCCAGATGCGGCTGAACGCCGTCTGCGAGGGAAGAAGCGATGAACGAGGAAGTCGATGTCGTCATCGTCGGGGCCGGCCACAACGGCATGGCCGCCGCCGGTTATCTGAGCCGCGCCGGCAAGAAGGTGATCGTGGTCGAGCGGATGGCCAAGGTGGGCGGCATGACCAGTGCCGGCTACATGATCCCGGAGGCGCCGCAGCATCTCGTGACACCTTGCGCGGTGGAATTGCTGTTCGTCCGCGGCACCGGCCTGATCGAGGATCTGGAGCTGGTGAAGCACGGCCTGCGCTGGGTCGATCCCGATCCGACCTATGCCTATCTCGATCCCTCGGGCGCATCGATCTGCCTGTTCCGCGATCCGAAACGCACCGCCGAAGACATGGCCCGGCTGAACCGCAACGACGGCATCGCCTATATCGAATTCCTGAAGCTGCTCGATGCGCTGATGGATATCGGCTTTCCGCTGATGCAGGCGGAGCCCGGCCGCCCGGAATTCCGCAACATCACCAAGATGATCGGCAGCGCGGTGCGCAACGTGAAGCTGAAGAACGAGCTAACCGTTCTCGCTAACGGCACCGCCGACCAGATCGCCTGCGAACGCTTCGAACATCCCGCCGCCGTCGCCCTCCTCACCAACACCGCCGCCGGCGCCGGCCCGATCGACGACGACGGTAACGCCGCGGCCTACATGATCCTGGCCGTGCTCCACCGGCTCGGCACCGGCAAGCCGATCGGCAGCCTGCAGGCGTTCGCCGATGCGCTTGCCAGCAGCGTCACCGCGTCGGGCGCGACGATCCGGCTGAACGCGCCGGTTGCCGAGATCATCGTCGACGATGGCCGTGCGCGCGGCGTGCGGCTGGCGGACGGCGAGGTGATCCGCGCCAAGGCGGTGATCGCCAGCTGCGATCCGCGCAGTGCCTTTGCCATGACCACGCCGGGCGGGGTGGAACGGCGGCTGATGAAGCGCATCGAGCATGCCCCGGCCAGCCGCGCCAATGCCGCCCCCTTCCTTGCCAACATCGCCATGTCCAAGCCGCTGACGCTGAAGCGCCACCAGGATATGCGCCACGACGGCGCCGACCTGTCCCAGGCGGTCGGCTATATCGGCACGCCGGAGGAGGTGCGCGAAAGCTTCGCCGCCGCGCGCCGTGGCGACATCCCCAAGCGCCACGCGCTTTCCGTTACGCCCCTGTCCAATTCCGATCCCAGCCAGGCGCCGGCGGGGCAGTCGCTTGCTTATGTCTATGTCCCGGCGATGGCGGTGGATGCGCGCGAGGGCTGGAGCCCGGCGATCAAGGATCGGACGATGGCCGATCTCACCACTCAGATGTCCGAATATTATGACGGGTTCGATGCGCAGATCGGCGCCTTCGTCGAAACGCCGCGCGAACGCGAGACCCGGCTTGCCGTGACCAACGGCTGCGTCACCCACATCGATTTCGGGTCGCTTCGTTCCGGCCAGAACCGGCCGGCCACCGGCTTCGGCAGCCCCCAGCCTGCCGTCCCCGGCCTCTATATCGGCGGCGCGGGCGCGCATCCGGGTGGCGGCATCTCCGGCATTCCGGGCCGGATCGCCGCCAAGCGCATCCTCAGGGAATTGAAGAAGAAGGTCGCGCCTTAATAATAGATCTCCATCCGTCCGCCATCCACCAGCATATACTGGCCGGTGATGTAGCTGGCGCGGGCGGAACACAAAAAGGCGCAGAGGCCGGCGACCTCGTCGGCCGAACCGAACCGCTTCATCGGAATGCGGTCGATCAGCCCGGCGAGGAAATCTTCATAGCTCTGGCCGACGGCCTCGGCGCAGGTGCGGAAGAAGGTTTCATATTGTTCGCCCGTATCGATGAAGCCGGGCGGCACGGTGTTGACGGTGATGCCGTAGGGCGCGAGTTCATCCGCCACGCTGCGGCTCAAGCCCAACCCGGACGGGCGGACGGTATTGGCGAGCACATAATCGAAGCCGAGCGTCGCACGGCGCCCCGGCAGGCGGCCGTGGCCCGAACCGACCGTGACGATGCGACCCCAGCGCCGCTCCTGCATGGCAGGTGCCACCGCGCGGACGAAATGGGCGAAGCTGGTGACGACGTTGGTGAACGCCGCCTCGAAATCGGCGTCGGCGAAATCCTGGAAGCGGCCGGAAGGCGGCGCTACGGGGGTGAAGATCGCGATATCCGGGGCCGCATAGGCCGCCTTCGCCGCATCGACCATCGCGGGATAGGATGCGAACGCCGTCAGGTCGGCGGAGAAGCCGCTGGCCTCGCCACCCTCGGCACGGATCGCGGCGACGGTAGCGTCGATCTGTTGCTGGCCGCGGGCGACGATCACCACCTTGCACCCGTTGCGACCAAGCTCTTCGGCAATGCTGCGGCCGATGCCATGCGAACCGCCGGTAACGAGCGCGACCTTGCCTGCGATGCCGAGATCCATTTCGGTCCCCCTCCAATATAGTGCCTCGGACGGAAGATTTACTGTAGGCTAGATCCGCTCACCTGTCGGCCGCTAGGCGTATGGAGGATCGGCGACGCTTCTTTAAGGTCATCGGAGGATGAGCGATGGCTGCGCAGGATTTCGACCCGGCAACCGACCGGCAGGCGATCGAGGACCAGATCCTGAACTATGCGCGCGCGATGGACCGGATCGACCGCGCGCTCGGCGAAGCGGTGTGGCACCCGGATGGCACCGCCGATTATGGCACGCTCTTTTCGGGCAGCGGGCGCGGCTTCGTCGAGTGGGTGTGCGATACGCACGCCACGATGATCGGCCACGTCCATCGCATCTCCAACGTGCTGATAACGCTCGACGAGGATCGCGCGGCCAGCGAGGCCTATGTGCATGCCACGCTGCGCTTCGTGCAGGACGGTGTGGTGCAGCAGGCGAGCGCGTGGGGGCGCTACCTCGATCGCTGGTCGCGGCGCGAGGGCCGCTGGGCGATCGATCACCGCATCTACGTGCAGGATCTGGACGAGGTGCGCGAGGCGGGAGCCACCCTGGTCGGTGGTTGGGGGAAGCGGGATCGAAGCGACCCGTCTTATGCCATTCTGGATTGGGAGACGTGATGATGGTGCAGGAAAACGGTACGATCCCCGGCCTCGATCCGGCGAAATATGGCCCGTGGGCGGTGATCGCCGGCGGATCGGACGGCACCGGCGCCTGCTTTGCCCGCGCCATCGCCGCGGCGGGGATCAACCTGCTGCTGATCGCCCGCCGGGCCGGCCCGCTGGAGGAGATCGCCGCCGAGCTGCGTCGCGATCACGGGGTGGAGGTACGCACGCTGACGCTGGACCTCAACCGAGACGATGCGGCCGAGACGATGGCAGCGGCGAGCGCCGGGCTGGAGGTGGGGCTCTATATCTCCAATGCCGGGGCGGAGAGTGGGGGGCATGGCTTCCTCGACACGCCTTATGCGTCGCTGCGCGACCTGGTGGGGCGCAACGTGCTGACGGTGATCGGCGCCTGCCAGCATTATGGGCGGGCGATGCGGCAGCGGGGGCGCGGCGGCATCGTGCTGATGGGCTCGGCGGCCGGCATGGGCGGCCAGCCGGGCGTGGCGGTCTATTCGGGCGTCAAGGCGTTCGTGCTGAACCTGGCGGAGTCTTTATGGTCGGAGCTGCGCGACAGCGGGGTGGACGTGATCGGCATCGCCGCACCGGTGATGGAGACGCCGTCGCTGCGCAACACGGTGGGCGCGCGCGATATACCGGGGATCTTCGCGCCGGAAGACGTGGTGCGCAATGCGCTGGAGCGGCTGCCGGCCGGCGGCAGCTTCGTCTATGCCTTTGGCGAGCCGCCCGAGGAATCGGAACGGCAGACGGCGCTGCGCCGCGAACGGATTTTCGCGGTGGAAAAGTTCAGCGCCGCCTTTTTCGACCACTGATCCCGCGATCGTCAGGGCGCCGCGCGCATCGCCGCCACGCCTTCGCCCCAGCTGTGCAGGCGTTGCCAGAACAGCCGGCGGGTGCGCGCGAAATTGTGCATGTGGGCCATGCGGGGGCAGACGAACACGGTCACATCCGGAGCGCTCTGAAAGGCTTTGGGTTCGGCGCGGGGATCGGGCACCACATCGCGCTCCCCCACCGCGACGAGTACCGGCACGAGGACCGAGGCGGCTTCCAGCGCGACGGCGCCCGGCGCGACCATGTAGATGCCGCAGGGCGGCGTGGTGGCGGATCGCCACGAAGGCAGCGGATCGGCGAGGCCGGCGGAGGCCGCCATATCCCAGGCGACGATATCGGCGGGTTCGTCGTCATAATGGAACGACCATTGGAACGGATGCTCACCACCCGCGCCCGCCGCCGCCAGCGCGGCGGCGTCGCCCAGCTTCGCCCCATCGGCGGCGGCCATCGCGGCGGCGTTCATCACGCGCGGGCTATCCAGCCGATCGCGGCGCGAGATCCACGGCCAGGCCGCGGGCGGCAGGCCGGGGCGTGTCGGCACGATCGTGTGGATCGCACTGTAGCCCAGGACGGCGATGCCATCGAAGGTGGCGTGATTGCCCTGCGCGACTACCGTGAAGCAGCCCCCCATCGACTGACCGAAAGCCAATTTGGTGGCGTCGGCGAGCGGTGGCAGATGCGGCGCCAGCGTGCCGGCCTCGATCCGGGCCATCACCTCGCGCACCGTGGCATCGTTGGCCGCCGCGATATTGTCGAGATCGAGGGCGTTGCCTTCCGGTACGGTGGATTGGCCGAAGCCGAGATGATCGCAGGCGACGACGATCCAGCCGCGATCGCAGTGGAAGCCGGCCTCCCCGCCGCCGCCGCTGTCCGGCATGTCGAATGAATAATAATGCCGATTGTAGCCGCCCCCCGGAAAAGCGAAGCAGACGATCGGCGGATCGGCGAGCGGCCCATCCGGGAGGAAGACCGAAACGGCGGTGTGGGCCGCCATGCCGAGGCCGGCAGCGGCGGTGACATCGATGGTCAGTTCGATTGCTTCGCGCAACGCGGCCTCCTCTTGCTGGCGCAGACCTGCCCGGTCGGCGTCCGCCGACACCCTATCTTTCGCCCGGTGAGACCGCATCGGCGGTGCCGGAAAGCATGAAGGAGAGATATGGGAGAGCGGATCGTGGAGCAGTTCGAGATCAACGTGCCCGATGCGGTGCTGGACGATCTGCGCCGACGGATCGGCGACATGCGCTGGCCGCCGCATACGCCCGGCCTCGGCTGGGGCTACGGTTTCGACGACGGCTATCTGCGCGAACTGGCGGAGACGTGGCGGACCGATTTCGACTGGCGCGCGGTGGAGCGCCGGATGAACGGCTTTGCCCATTATCGCACGACGATCGACGACGTGCCGGTCCACTTCATCCGCGAGCCGGCCAAGGGACCGGCGCCGATCCCGCTGATCCTGAGCCACGGCTGGCCATGGACCTTCTGGGACATGCAGAAGGTGATCCGCCCGCTCGCCGATCCCGGTGCGCATGGCGGCGACCCGGCGGATGCGTTCGAGGTGATCGTGCCATCGCTGCCCGGCTTCGCCTTTTCCACGCCGCTGCCGCGCGCCGGGATCAACTCGGTGGTCACGGCCGATCTGTGGCAGCGACTGATGACCGACACGCTGGGCTTCCCGCGCTATGCGGCGGCGGGCGCGGACTGGGGCGCGCGGGTGACGGCACAGCTGGGGCACAAGCATGCCGCATCGCTGTTCGGCATGCATACGGTGAACACCACCCCGCTCGACCTGTTCAACAGCGAGCGATACTGGGACATCACCGGCTATATGGTGCCCTATGATGCGCCCGCCGAGGTGCGCGCGACAATGCTGCCGTGGCTGGCGCGCATCGTGCCGCATGTCGCGGTGCAGACGATCGAGCCGCAGACGCTGAGCTTTGCGATGCACGATTCGCCGGTGGGGATGCTGGCCTGGCTGATGCAGCGGCGGCGCGACTGGGGCGATACCGGCGGCGATGTGGAGTCGATGTTCCCGCGCGAGCATCTGCTGGCGACGGCGACGCTTTACTGGGTGACGGAAAGCTTCGCCTCGGCCGCGCGCTTCTATGCCGAGGCGATCCACCATCGCTGGCAGCCATCGCACGATCGCACGCCACGGATCGAGGCGCCGTCCGGCATTACGTTCCTGGGCGGCGAGAACCCGCCGGGGATCGACACGCCGGAGCAGCGCATAGCCCTGTTCCGCAATTCACCGGCGGCGGCCAACTATAATCTGCATTTCGTGAACGCGCACGCGCATGGCGGGCATTTCGCCCATTACGAGAATGCGGAAGCCTGCGTGGCAGACATCAGGGCGACGTTTCGGGGCCTGCGGTAGCGCAAACCGTATCCCGCACGCCTGACTGGCGCACGGGATACGCTCCCCCTAACGGCTTACCTGGCCCGCCAGCACCGGCGTCATCCGCATCGCCGGAGGGATGTTCTCCACGCCAATCCGCCGATCTATCTCTTCCTCGAACCAGTAGAGCGCACGTTCCTGATATCCCATCGTCACGGTGGACATCAGGCCGCTTTCCAGCCCGCGGTGGATACTGGCGAACAGCCGCAGGTCTTCGGCCAGGATGCTTTGCACGGTAGGCCGCATCGCCTTCCAATATTCGCGATCTTCGGCGCTATCGGATTCCCAGCCGACCAGCCGCGCTTCCATGATCGAGCGGCCCGGCCCCGCCGGCCAGCACGGAGTGGACAACGGCAGCGTTCTCCGCGGCCGCCCCACCTCGCAGGGCATCCGCCGGGGCTCGGGCCAGCCCCAACCGGGCGGGATCGACGATTTCAGCCCTCACCTCACCCCGCTGAACGATCCAGACGCGCGAAGTTGTCGAGGTGGTGAGCTCGTCAAGACCGTCGTCGCCTCGAAACACCACTGCACTGTCTCCGCGATCGGCCAGCACCCGGGCCATGATCGGGGCCATCGCCAGATCCGCACAGCCAATAGCCGCCGCGTCGGGTCGAGCCGGGTTGGTGAGCGGGCCCAGTACGTTGAACGCGGTCGGCACACCCAGTTCGCGACGGGGCCCGCCGGCGTGCCGCAATCCGGTGTGAAACACCGGTGCGAAGCAGAATCCGATCCCTGCCTCTCGCGCGCATTGCGCTACTGCATCGGCCGGGAGGTCGATGACGACGCCCAACTCCTCGAGCACGTCGGCCGTTCCGCACTGACTCGAGGCCGCCCGGTTGCCGTGTTTGACGACCATTCGCCCGGAGCCGGCCACGACC
>CAXTTS010000111.1:0-10066 GCA_964247265.1 uncultured Sphingomonadaceae bacterium | reverse complement strand
ACCGGCACCCGCCCCGCCGCCTGCTCGACGCAGACCGACACGACATGGTTATGCTCGGCGATCGACATCGTCGCGCTCTCGCCGGTGGTGCCGCATGGCACGAGGCCGGTCGAGCCTTCCGCGATCTGCCAGTCGACGAACGAACGGAACGCCGCCTCGTCGAACGCGCCGTCGCGGAACGGCGTCACCAGAGCGGGAATAGATCCGCTGAACATCCTGCTATCCCTTCACCTCGGCCGCTCCACACGCCATAATGGCCATATGAGAAGCCGCCGATCGATTGCGAGGCCTGATAGGGATGCACGCGGCGTCCTGTCCAGCGTGGTTCGCCGCCTGAAGGGGCGCCACCCCGCCTACCGGCTGCTGGCCGTGGGCCTGCTGACCGCATCGGTCGCCGCCGCCGCCGCGCTGACGGCGGACCAGCGCAACTGGTATGCGGCCCGGCTGGGCGTGCCCGGCGCCTATTCCTCCGCCGCCGCGCCGGTGATGATGGACCCGATCGGCGAGGCGCTGGTTCGCTGGAACCGGCTGCGCCAGACCGATTCGCTGCCTTTCTCCGATTATGCCGGGTTCCTCCTCGCTTATCCGGGCTGGCCGGGCGAGCAGGCGATGCGGCGCACCGCCGAGAAGGCGATCGATCCCGCCGGCGCTATCCCGTCGGAGGTGGCGCGCTTCTTCGATCGTTTCCCGCCGCTCACCGCCACCGGCCGCGTCCGCTATGCCGAGGCGCTGGGTGGAATCGGCCGCGGCGACGATGCGATCGCCGCCGCCCGCGCCGCCTGGACCGGCGGGGCGATCGGCGAGGATGACGAGAACCGCCTGCGCGCGCGCTTTGGCACGCTGTTCACCCAGTCCGATCAGGATGCGCGGATGGACCGGCTGCTGTGGGATGGCGCCACCGCTGCCGCCGCCCGCCAGATCGCCTACGTCTCGCCGGGCGCGCGCGCCTTGTTCGATGCGCGCCTGGCGCTGCGCACCCGCCGGGCGGACGCGCCGACGATCGCCGACAGCTATGTTGCGCTCGGCGGCAGCGATGCCGGCTTCGTCGCCGATCGCGCGCGCTACATGCGCGACACGGCGCAGGGCGTGGTCGCGCGCAGTTGGCTGGCGCAGCCGCGCACGCTGGCGGCACCGCCGCGCGACGCGGAGAAATATCTCGACATCCTGCTCCAGAATGCGCGCGGGGCGGAGGCGGACAACCAGCCCAGCTTCGTGCTCGGCATCGCGATGCAGGCCGACGGGGCCTTCCCCGCCGGCACCGACGTGCGCACGCGCAGCCTGGGCGAGCGGGATTATTATACCAGCCTCACCTTCATGGGCGGCATGGCGGCGCTGAAGAAGCTGGGTCGACCGCGCGATGCGATCCTGCTGTTCGATCGCTACTCCCGCGCCGCGCAATCGCCGCAGACCCGCACGCGCGGCCTCTACTGGGCCGGCCGCGCCGCGCTCGCCGCCGGGGATCCGGCGCGCGCGAACCAGTATTTCGCCAGCGCCGCCGCCAGCCCCGATCAATTTTACGGCCAGCTCGCCTCCGAACGGCTCGGCCAGACGGTCGCGACCCCGCAGGCCGCCCCGCAGACGGTCGATGCGGCGACCCGCGCCGCCTTCCAGTCCTCCACGCTCGTCCGCGCCACCCGCACGCTCGGCGATCTGGGGGATCATGCCGACCAGACCCTGTTCCTGCGGACCCTCGCCAGCTCGGTTAAGACGGACGCGGATCATGTGCTGCTGGCGGAACTGTCGCGCGAGATCGGCCGGCCCGATCTCGGCGTGATGACGGCGCGGGCGGCGCGCAACAGCGGCGTCAGCGATTTCGTCGCCAGCGGTTTCCCCGAGGTCGCCGTGCCCTCGATCGCGCAGAGCCGCTGGGTGATGGTCCACGCGATCAGCCGGCAGGAAAGCCAGTTCGATACGCAGGCGATGAGCCGGGTGGGCGCGCGTGGCCTGATGCAGCTGATGCCGGGCACCGCGCGCGATACGGCCGGCAAGCTGGGGCAGCCCTACGATCTCGGCCGGCTGACCAGCGATCCGCAATATAACGTCACGCTCGGCAGCTTCTTCTTTAGCAATCTGCTCGACAGCTTCGGCGGCAATCATGTGCTGGCGGTCGCCGCGTACAATGCCGGGCCGGGCAATGTCCGCAAGTGGCTCGCCCAGAATGGCGATCCGCGCATGCCCGGCGTCGACGTGATCGACTGGATTGAGGCGATCCCGTTCAGCGAAACACGCGGCTATGTGCAGCGCGTGCTGGAAAATGCGGTGGTGTACGATGCGCTCAATCCGTCGCGGGCGCGGATGCCGGAACGCAACCGCCTCTCCGCCTATCTCGGCAAGTCGCAGCCGGGCTGAACGGTGGCGGAGCATCCGAACTATATCACGCCCGCCGGGCTGGAGGCGCTGCGCGCGCGCTACGACCATCTGCTATCGGACGAGCGGCCCAAGCTGGTGGAGGTGATCTCCTGGGCGGCGGGCAATGGCGACCGCTCGGAAAATGGCGATTACATCTACGGCCGCAAGAAACTGCGCGAGATCGATCGCGAGCTGCGCCATTTGTCGAAGCGGATGAAGCTGGCCGTCCCGGTCGATCCCGTGTTGCAGACCGATCACGGCAGGGTGCGCTTCGGCGCGACCGTGACGATCGTCGACGAGGACGATAACAGCCGCACGGTGACGCTGGTCGGGGAGGACGAGGCGGATGCCGGCGCCGGCCGCATCAGCTGGCGCTCCCCGCTCGCCTTCGCGCTGAAGGGCGCCGCGATCGGCGACGTGCGCCGCGTCACCCTGCCCGCCGGCGAGAAGGAGTGGGAGGTGGAGGCGATCGCCTATCTCTCGGCAAAAACGGATCGCAAGTAACTGAGGTTACGACGAACGCACGGCACGGAATCCGCTCGCACCCGTTCCAGCCCCATCGATCAGGATCGGGACGGACGATGAAGATCCACCACCTCAATTGCGGCACCGACTGCCCTTATGGCGGCGCCTTCTTCGATGGCGTCAGCGTCGGCATGACCGGGCGGCTCGTCTGCCACTGCCTGCTGATCGAAACCGACACCGACGGGCTGGTGCTTGTCGATACCGGCTATGGCCTGCGCGACGTCGATCATCCGCACCGTCCACCCAGCCCGCGCATCACCCGGGCGATGCGTGGGCTGCTCAACATCAGGCTGCGCGAGGAGGAGACGGCGGTTCGCCAGATCGAGGCGCTGGGTTTCCGCGCGGCGGATGTCCGTCACATCGTCCTCACCCACCTCGATTTCGATCATGCCGGCGGGCTTGAAGACTTTCCGCAGGCCGCCGTGCATCTGCTCGACAAGGAATGGTCCGCCGCCGTCGGGCCGAAGCGCGGCTTCGTCGCGCGCAACCGCTACCGGCCGACGCAGTTCGACGAGGTGCGCGACTGGCAGCGCTATGGCGCGCTGGGGGAGCCGTGGTTCGGCTTCGATGCGGTGCGCCAGCTTGAGGGGCTGCCGCCCGAGATCCTGCTGGTGCCGCTGCCCGGCCACACCTGGGGCCATGCCGGCGTCGCGATCCGGCGGGGCGACGGCTGGCTGCTCCATGCCGGCGACGCCTATTTCTACCGCGGAGAGGTCCGGCGCCCGGACCGGACATGCACGCCCGGCCTGCGCGGCTACCAGACGATGATGGAGGTGAGCCGCAGGTTGCGGCTGACCAATCAGGCACGCGTGCGGAGGCTCTCGATCGATCATCGCAGCGAGGTGAACGTGATCTGCGCCCACGATCATGTGGAATTTGAGCGGGCGGCTGCCGGCAATCCGCTCTAGCCGGCGCGGCAATCAGCCGATGCGGAAATCATCGCCGAACGCCTGCTTCGCCAGCCTTTCCAGCGCGGGATCGGCCGGCGGCGGGGTAATCGGCACGGCCTTTTCCAGCCGCTTGGCGATGTAGCTGAGCGCGGCGATGCGCGCGGCCTTCTTGTTGTTGCCGTCGATCACGTGCCACGGCGCCCAGCGCGTATCGGTCAGCCCGAACATCTCGGTCATCGCGACAAGATAATCGGCGCGGCGGGCGCGGTTGCGGAAATCGTCGGCGCCGGTCTTCCACCGCTTCCACGGATGCTGGATGCGCTTCTGAATGCGCTCGTCCTGCGTCGCCTGCGTGGTGTGGACGAACAGCTTGACGATGGTGGTGCCATCCTCCTTCTGCTGCGCCTCATATTCGTTGATCTCGTCATAGGCGCGGCGCCACTGCTGCTCGGTGGCATAGCCCTCCACCCGTTCCACCAGCACGCGGCCGTACCAGCTGCGATCGAACACCGCGACTTCGCCCTCGGCTGGCAGCCGCCGCCAGAAGCGCCAGAGGAAATGATGCGCCTTTTCCTCCGCGTTCGGCGCGGCGATCGGCCACACCTCGAAATTGCGCGGGTCCCATCCGGCGGTCAGCCGCTGGATGATGCCGCCCTTGCCGGCTGCATCCCACCCCTCGAACAGGATGATCGCGCGCCTTTTGTGGACGATATGCGCCACCAGCAGCTTGGCCAGCCGCGCCTGCACCTCGGCCAGCGCGGCATCGTAATCGCCATCGAACCGGGCGCCTTTCTCATAGTCCGCCAGGTCGATCGCCATGCCTCAGCCCTTCGCCTGCTCGACGATGCGGATGTTGAGTTCGCGCAGCTGCTTCAGGCTCACCGGCGCAGGCGCGTTCATCATCAGATCCTCCGCCTTCTGGTTCATCGGGAACAGCACCACCTCGCGGATGTTCGGCTCGTCCGCCAGCAGCATCACGATGCGATCGATGCCCGGCGCGGAGCCACCGTGCGGCGGCGCGCCATATTTGAACGCGCCGACCATGCCGGGGAAGTTCGCGTCCACCTCGTCCTGCGTATAGCCGGCGATGGCGAAGGCCTTGTACATCACGTCCAGCTTGTGATTGCGGATCGCGCCGGACGACAGCTCCACGCCGTTGCACACGATGTCATACTGGTACGCCAGGATATCGAGCGGATCGCTGCCCTCTAGCGCCGCCATCTCGCCCTGCGGCATCGAGAAGGGATTGTGGCTGAAGTCGATCTTCTTCGTATCCTCATCCAGCTCGAACATTGGAAAGTCGACGATCCAGCAGAATTCGAAACGCTTCGGATCGATCAGGCCCAGCTGCTCGCCCACCCGCGTGCGCGCCAGCCCGGCCAGCCGCGTCGCCTGGCTCGCCTTGCCCGCGGCGAAGAACACGCCGTCGTCCGGCCCCAGCCCCAGTGCCCCGGCGATCGCCGCCATCCCGGCCTCGCCGTGATTCTTGGCGATCGGGCCGCCGAACTCGCCACCTTTACGTGTCGCATAGCCCAGCCCGGCAAAGCCCTCCGATTGCGCCCAGACGTTCATGTCGTCGAAGAACTTGCGGCTCTTGTCGGCGGTGTTCGGCGCGGGGATGGCGCGCACCACATCGCCGCTCTCGACGATCGAGGCGAAGCGACCGAAGCCCGATCCCCTGAACAGGTCCGACACGTCGGAGATCAGGATCGGATTGCGCAAGTCTGGCTTGTCATTGCCATATTTCAGCATGGATTCGCGGTAGGGGATGCGGCGGAACGGCAGCGGCGACACCGTGCGTTCGCGCCCGCCGAAGCTGGCATATTCCTCGAAGATGCCGTGCAGCACCGGCTCGATCGCGGCGAACACATCCTCCTGCGTGACGAAGCTCATCTCGAAATCGAGCTGGTAGAATTCGCCCGGCGAGCGATCCGCCCGCGCATCCTCGTCGCGGAAGCACGGCGCGATCTGGAAATAGCGATCGAACCCCGCCACCATCAGCAGCTGCTTGAACATCTGCGGCGCCTGCGGCAGCGCGTAGAACTTGCCCGGATGCACACGGCTGGGCACCAGATAGTCGCGCGCGCCTTCCGGGCTGCTCGCCGTCAGGATCGGCGTCTGGAACTCGGTGAAGCCCTGATCGATCATCCGCCGCCGCACGCTGGCGATCACGTTCGATCGCAGCATGATGTTGCTATGGATGCGCTCGCGGCGGAGATCGAGGAAGCGGTAGCGCAGGCGGATATCCTCGGGATATTCCGCCTCGCCCGCCACCGGCAGCGGCAGTTCCTGCGCGGCGGACTGCACCGTCACGTTCTGCGCGAACACCTCGATATCGCCCGTGGCCAGGCCGGCATTGGCGGTGCCGGCGGCGCGCAGCTTCACCACGCCGTCGATCGTCACGACCGATTCCACGCGCAGCCCCTCCAGCAGCGGCAGCGCGGGCGAATCCGCGTCGGCGACGATCTGGGTGATGCCGTGATGATCGCGCAGATCGACGAACAGCACGCCGCCATGATCGCGCTTGCGATGCACCCAGCCGGACAGGCGCACGGTGGCGCCGACATTCGTCGCGCCGAGCTGGCCGCAGGTGTGCGTACGATAGGCGTGCATTATGAATTCACTATTTTGTTCAAAGTCGGCGCCGCGCTTCGCCCCCGCGCCTACGCTTTGTCAAGGCGGCGAGTCCCCGCTATGCACGCACGCTATGAAGATTCACCCGCTCGTCACCGACACCGAGACACTCGCCGCCCTTTGCGATCGCCTGGCCCAGTCGCCGTTCGTCACGGTCGATACCGAGTTCATGCGCGAAAACACCTATTATCCCGATCTCTGCCTGATCCAGATCTCGGACGGCGAGGAAGCCGCTGCGATCGATCCCAAGGCGAAGGGCCTCGACCTCAAGCCGCTGCTCGATCTGCTGGTCGAGGATGACGAGGTGCTGAAGATCTTCCACGCCGGCGGACAGGATCTGGAGATCGTCCACAATCTCACCGGCAAGACGCCCTATCCGCTGTTCGACACGCAGGTGGCGGCAATGGCGCTCGGCATGGGCGAACAGGTCGGCTATTCCAATCTCGTCGAAAGCATGATCGGCGTGAAGCTGGACAAGGGCGCCCGCTTCACCGACTGGGCGCGCCGCCCGCTCGACGCCCGGCAGATCGACTATGCGATCGGCGACGTCACCCACCTCGCCACCATCTTCCCCAAGATGCTGGAGAAGCTCCGCCGCACGGGCCGCGGCGAATGGCTGGATAGCGAGATGGACCGGCTCGGCGATGCCGCCAGCTATCTCAACATCCCCGATCTGGCGTGGACGCGGATCAAGGTGTCCAGCCGCAAGGCCGATGTGCTCGGCCGGTTGAAGGCGCTGGGCGCGTGGCGCGAGCATGAGGCGCAGGGCAAGAACCTGCCGCGCGGCCGCATCGTCAAGGACGAGACGCTGGCCGACATCGCCTCCCACCCGCCGAAGACGCAGGCCGATCTCGCCCGCGTGCGCGGCCTCTCCCCCGGCTGGGCCAATAACGACATTGGCCGCCGCCTGATGACCGCGCTGGAGAATGCCGCCCCGCTGCCCGACGAGGAGATGCCCGCCCGCGAGGATCGCCGCCCCGGCCTCGGCAAGGAAGGCGCGCTGATCGCCGACCTGCTCAAGCTGCTGCTCAAGATCCGCGCGCGCGAGGCGGACGTCGCCCCGCGCCTGATTGCCCGATCGGACGAGCTGGAGGCGATCGCCGCCGGCGCGCGCGAAGGGCTGCCGCTGCTCACCGGCTGGCGCTACGACGTGTTCGGCAAGGATGCGATCAACCTCGTCGAGGGGCGCACCGGCTTCAGCGTGCGCAACGGCAAGCTGCTGATGTCCGAACTGGCCGGCGAATGATCCGTCGTCTTTCGCCGCTGATCGCTATCGCGGCGCTGGCCGCCTGTGCCACTCCGCCGGTCGAGGTGGCGGACCCCAACGTGCCGCCTCCCGCCCCGCTTGGCCGCTGCGACGCGACCAAGGCCCAGCGCCTGATCGGCCAGCCCGCCACGCCGGCACTGATCGATTCCGCGCGGCGCGAGAGCGCGGCCGCCCTAACCCGCCTCATCAAACCGGGCACGATGGTGACGATGGACTATCGCCAGGATCGCCTGAACGTGACGGTGGACGAACAGAACCGCATCACCGCGATTCGCTGCGGCTGAGCGGCATCCTTTCCCGCAACCACCCTGTCATTCCCGCGAAGGCGGGGATCCAGCCGCGCAACGCTCGCTCCGTCCGGCAGGAGGAAGCTGGATTCCCGCCTAGGCGGGAATGACGAAGGTAGGCGTGGAAATGAGGAGCGACACTCTCACCCGCCCGGATGGAAATGGTCCCACACCGCGCGCGCCATCGTCTTCGATACGCCGGGCGCGCGCTCCAGATCCTCCAGCGCCGCGCCGCGCACCGCCTTGGCCGTGCCGAAATGCATCAGCAGCGCCTTCTTGCGCGCCGGCCCGATCCCCGCCACCTCGTCCAGCGGGCTGGCGGTGAACGCCTTGGCCCGCTTCGTCCGGTGCGCGCCGATCGCGAAGCGGTGCGCCTCGTCGCGGATGCGCTGAAGGAAGAACAGCACCGGCGAGGTCATCGGCAGCATCGATTCGCGCCCGTCCGGCATATGGAAATGCTCGCGCCCGGCATTGCGGTCCGGCCCCTTGGAAATGCCGACGATCGGCACGTCCTGCACGCCCATCTCCTCCAGCGTCGCCGCGACGGCGGAAACCTGGCCCTTGCCACCATCGATCAGCAGCAAATCGGGCCATTCGCCGCCGCTGCGATCGGGATCCTCCTGCTCCAGCCGGGCAAAGCGCCGCTCCAGCACTTCGCGCATCATGCCGAAATCGTCGCCGGCGATCGTCTCCGGCCGCTTGATGTTGAACTTGCGATAGGCGTTCTTACGAAAGCCTTCGGTGCCCATCACGATCATCGCGCCCACCATGTTGGTGCCCATGATGTGGCTGTTGTCATAGCATTCGATGCGGCCGGGCGGCGCTTCCAGCTCGAACAGTTCGGCCACTTCGTTCAGCAGCCGCCCCTGCGTGGTGGATTCGGCGAGCCGCCGGTCCAGCGCCTCCACGGCGTTGCGCTGCGCCTGCGCCAGCAATTTGCGCTGCTCGCCGCGCTGCGGTTGCTTGAGCGAAACCTTGCGCCCGGCCCGCTCGCTCAGCGCCTCGCACAGCAAAGCCTCTTCCGGCAGGTCGCGGTCGAGCAGGATCAGGCGCGCCGGCGGGACCTCCTCGTAGAATTGCATCAGGAAGCTCGCCAGCACCTCATCCTCGGGCACCTCGGCGGTATGCGCCGGGAAGAAGCTGCGATGCCCCCAATTCTGCCCGCCCCGGATGAAGAAGGCCTGGATGCCGATCGTGCCATGCTTGCACGCCAGCGCGAACACGTCGGCATCGTCAACGCCCTCGGCATTGATCGCCTGCGCCCCCTGGATGAAGGTGAGCGCCCGCAGCCGGTCGCGATAAACGGCGGCCAGCTCGAAATCCATATTCTCCGCCGCCGCCGTCATCGCCACGCCCAGCTTCTGCTGCACCTGGGTGGACTTGCCGGCGAGGAACGCCTTGGCGTCGCTGACCAGCTCGGCATACTCCTCCTTGCCGATCCGCTCGACGCAGGGCGCGGAGCAGCGCTTGATCTGGTGCAGCAGGCACGGGCGCGATCGGTTGGCGAAGAAGCTGTCGGTGCAGGATCGCAGCAGGAACAGCTTCTGCAACGCGTTCAGCGTGCGGGTGACGGAGCCGGCGCTGGCGAACGGCCCATAATATTGCCCCTTCGCCCGCCGCGCGCCGCGATGCTTCTGCACGCGCGGAAAGGCATGATCCTCGCGCAGCAGGATGAAGGGAAAGCTCTTGTCGTCGCGCAGCAGCACATTGTAGGCCGGCCGGTACCGCTTGATGAGCTGCGCCTCCAGCAGCAGCGCCTCGGCCTCGGTGTTGGTCGTCACGATCGTCATCGATCGCGTCTGCGCCACCATGCGCGACAGGCGCTTGGGCAGCCGGGCCACCTGCGTGTAATTCGCCACGCGGTTCTTCAGCGCGCGCGCCTTGCCGACATATAGCACCTCGCCCTTGGCGTCGTGCATGCGGTAGACGCCCGGCCGCACCGGCAGGGTGGCGAGCACGTTACGGATGGCCGCGACACCGATCTCGATGTCCGGCTTGCCCTCGCCGCGCACGGTGAAGGCGGATTTTTCCTCGTGGAAACGGTCGCTGCTAGGGGTATCGCTCACGCCGTCGATTTAGGAGCGCGCGCCCGCCCGCGCCACACATCGGATGAC
>CAXTTS010000110.1:0-10087 GCA_964247265.1 uncultured Sphingomonadaceae bacterium | reverse complement strand
CGATGCCGAGCTGCGCCGCGCCGTGCGCGACGAATGTGGCGACATCGAACGCCCGGACGCGGATCAGGCCGATGCCTGGCTGGTTGGTGGCGAAGCGCAGCAGGCGGCTGTCGCCATCCGAAAAGGCCGGCTCGGGCACGATGCCGACGGCGGCCAGCAGCGGCAGCGTCTCGGTGAGGATGCGCCCCTTGGGAATCGCGAGGATGATCGGCTCGGCCATGATGGCGCGGGGCTTAGGGGGTTGCGCGGTGGAGGGCAAGAAAGCGGGTGGGTGTGGCATCCGGACGGCAGCGCGAAGGGCGAGATCGTTACCCTGAACCTGGTTCAGGGTCCCCGCGAACCGCGAGCCGAGCATCGAGGCCGACGCGGTGGATGCTGAAACAAGTTCAGCATGACGTTCTTCGGAGCGGCACCGATCGTGCTGCCGATACACGAAAACGTCATCCCGGACTTGATCCGGGATGACGGCGGTGGTGTGGGTGCGTCTCCGCCAAACGCAGTGGCGAATCGGCAGTGGGGTGCGGCGACGCGGTGCTGAAGTCCCAACCGCTACGGGTAGCTCACCGTCTTCGGCACTTCGGGGATCGGGATGAAGTCGGCGGCGTCGTCGGGGACGATGGGGAAGCGGCGGGCTTTCCAATCCTCCTTCGCCTGGTTGATCCGCTCGCGCGAGGAGGAGACGAAGTTCCACCAGACGTGGCGCGGGGTGGCGAAAGCGTCCCCGCCGGCCAGCATCACCCGGCCGCCGCGATCCGAACGCAGCGTGGCGGCAGTGCCGGGGCGCAGCACGTAGAGCGTCTGCGGCGCCAGCGGCATGCCGTCCAGCGTCGCCTCGCCCAGCGCGACATAGACGGCGCGCTCGTCGGCATCGGCGTCGATCGGGATCGATCCGCCGGGGGCCAGCAGGATATCGCCGTAGATCGTTGGCGCGTGGGCGGTGACGGGCGAGCTTTGCCCCCACAGCGTGCCCATCACCACGCGCGCGGTGGCGCCGCCGGCCTCGATCACGGGCATAGCATCGGCGGGAACATGCTCGAACGCGGGAGCGATCTCCTCCCTCCCGTCGGGCAAGGCCAGCCATGTCTGGATGCCGGAGAGCGAGGGGCCGGCGGGGCGGGCATTGGCCGGGCTGCGTTCCGAATGGACGATGCCGGTGCCGGCGGTCATCAGGTTTACAGCACCTGGCGCGATGGTGGCGAAGGTGCCGAGCGAATCGCGATGATCGATCGCGCCCTCGAACAGGTAGGTGACGGTGGAGAGGTTGATGTGCGGGTGCGGGCGCACGTCCATGCCGGTGCCGGCGGGCAGATGCGCCGGCCCCATCTGATCGAAGAAGATGAACGGGCCGACCATCGTGCGCGGGCGCGACGGCAAAGTGCGATGCACCTTGAACCCGCCGAGATCGTGGGTGACGGGCTGGATCGTCTGGAGGATCAGGTCTTCATCGGGCATGGCGTCGTTCGACATGGCTTGGCTCCGTGGCGGCGAGCAGATCGGCGAGATCGGCGGGATAGATCGGCTCGGCATGATCGGCCAGTTCGTCGGCCGAAAACCAGCGCCATTCGAGCATCACGCGCCGTTCCAGTTCGGTATGGCCGGCGGGATCGACCTCGCAGGCGGTGACATCGACGCGGAAATAGCGTTCGTCGGCGATCACCGGCACGCCCTCGATCGTGACGAACTCAACGATGCGCCGGGCGATCTCCGGCCCGCAATCGGCATCGAGCCCCACCTCCTCGCGCAGTTCGCGGCGGGCGGCGGCGGGATAATCCTCGTGCGGGTCGAGCGCGCCGCCCGGCGTGACCCAGAAAGGCGGGCGATCGGGCGCGGTGAAGCGGAACAGCAGCACGCGGCGCGCGGCATCGACCAGCAGGATGCGTGCGGCGGGGCGACGCGCCCGCACGCCGGCGCTCATGCCGCATCCAGCTCCGGATAGTGGCGGAAGATGCCGTCGCCGAACGGCAGGCGGCGGTCGCTGGCGAGATAGTCGCGCAGCTCGGGCAGCCTGGCCACCGCCGCGTGCAGATCGATCAGCCTGGGGCAATCGCGCAAGGTACGTTCCATGCGCAGCGGGAAGGCGAAGTTCAGCCCCTCGATCAGCTGGAACAGCGATAGATCGGCATAGCTCCAGACGGCACCCGCCAGCCACGGCCCGTGATGCAGCAAGGCGCGCTCGAAATAGCGGAGATATTTCGGGATGCGTTCCTCGCGAAACTCGGTCGCGCGGCGCAGCGCCTCGGGCTGCTGATCCTCATAATAGAGCATCATGCCGACCGGGTGGTGGACGTCATGCGCCTCCGCCACCGCATCGCCGATGGTGAGCTGGAGCTGGTTCGCCCAATAACGCCGCGCCGGATCGGCGGGTGCGAGGCCGTGCTTTTCGCCGAGGAACAGCAGGATGTTGGCGGTTTGCGCGATCGTCATCCCGTCCGCCACCAGATAGGGCGGGGCGAAGGGCGGCTGCTCGCGCGGCTCCTGCAAATCGCGGGAGAGTGCGGCGATGCCGCCCTCGCCGCGCGCGAGATCGCGATAGGGGATGCCCTTGGCCTCCAGCGCCAGCCGGACGAACTCGCCGCGGCCCGGGATGCCGGGCCAGTACCAGAGATCGTAGCTCATGCCGAAACCTCCGACGGCGCCCGCGCCCTGATCGCGAGGGCATGGACGCGTTCCGCCAGCAGATCGGCCAGCGCCGTGTTCACCGCGCGCTGGCGCGCGACGCGGCCCTGCCCCTCGAACAAGGGGGCGACGATTTCCACGGTAAAGTGGCTTTCGCCGGCGCCGTCGTGGCCGGCATGGCCGCGATGCCTCTCGCTGTCGTCGATCACGGCGAGATGGGTGGGGGACAGCGCGGCACGCAGCCGCTGTTCGATCGCGATGGCCACGGGGCCGGTAGGATGAGGGCTCATTCGCCCTATATAGCGGGTTTGCAGCGCAGAGGCAGCCTTGGCGGACGAAGGACAGAGTGAAAAGCGCCGGTCGCCCCGTTTCCACGGGCGCATCGGCAATGGCGAGCGAACGTGCGAGTGGGCGGGCTGCACCGAGCCGGGCGAGTTTCGCGCGCCGCCGCGCGAAGGCCGGCGGCCCGGCGACGGGCCGGGTGCGTGGCGCTGGTTCTGCCTGGATCATGTGCGCGAGTTCAACGGCGGCTATAATTTCTTCGACGGCATGACCACCGAGGAGATCGAGGCGCAGCAGCGCCCGTTCGCCGGGTGGGAGCGGGAGACGCGCGCCTTCGCCGCCAATGCCGGCGCCGGGCCGAAATGGAGCGACTTCATCGATCCGCTCGACGCGATCGGCGCCAAGTTCACACGGGAACGGCCGCGCGCGGCCAACGGCCACGAATATCGCGACGCGGAAAAGAAAGCGATGAAGGTGCTGGGGCTGGAGCCGGATGCGGATCGCAGGGCGCTCCGCCAGCGGTATGCCGATCTGCTGCGCCGCTATCACCCCGATCGCAACGGCGGCGATCGCGCCCACGAGAAGGCATTGCAGGACGTGATCGCCGCCTATACCGCGCTCAAATCCTCGCCCGCCTTCGCCTGACATCGGAAAGAGCCTGATGACCGACCTCTCCAACGCCCAGCCCGACAGCCGCGCCGAAACGGTGCTCGCCGCACCCGACCGGATGGTGAAGGTGCGCGAGCTGTTCGGCATCGACAGCGACATCGAAGTGCCCGCCTTTTCCGAGGCGGACGAGCGCGTGCCCGATCTCGACCCTGCCTATGTGTTCGATCCGGACACCACGATGGCGATCGTCGCGGGTTTCGCGCATAATCGCCGGGTGATGGTGCAGGGCTATCACGGCACCGGAAAATCCACCCATATCGAGCAGGTGGCGGCGCGGCTGAACTGGCCGTGCATCCGCATCAACCTGGACGCGCATATCAGCCGCATCGATCTGGTCGGGCGCGACGCGATCGTGCTGCGCGACGGCCAGCAGGTGACGGAGTTCCGCGAAGGCCTGCTGCCGTGGGCGTTGCAGACGCCGACCGCCCTGGTGTTCGACGAATATGATGCGGGGCGGCCCGACGTGATGTTCGTGATCCAGCGCGTGCTGGAGACGGAGGGCAAGCTGACCCTGCTGGACCAGAACCGGGTGATCCGCCCCTCCCCCTGGTTCCGCCTGTTCGCGACATCGAACACGGTGGGCCTGGGCGACACCACCGGGCTGTATCATGGCACGCAGCAGATCAACCAGGGCCAGATGGACCGCTGGAACATCGTGGTGACGCTGAACTATCTGCCGGCGGTGGTGGAGGCACAGATCGTGCTCGCCAAATCCGGCGAATATGACAAGCCGGACGGCAAGAAGGTGGTCGACAACATGGTGAAGGTGGCGGACCTGACCCGCCAGGGCTTCGTCGCCGGCGATATCTCCACGGTGATGAGCCCGCGCACGGTGATATCGTGGGCGCAGAATGCGCTGATCTTCAACGATGTCGGCTTCGCCTTCCGCCTGTCGTTCCTGAACAAGTGCGACGAGGCGGAGCGCGCGCTGGTGGCCGAATATTATCAACGCGTGTTCGGCAAGGATCTGCCGGAGAGCGTGGCGGGCAAGGCGAAGTAGAGGCGGAGTTGTCGTGGCCGGCCCGGCGGCTCTAGCCCGGTCGGAGCTGCTGCGGCATCTTCGGTTATGTTAGCCACCGATTCGCCGGATCACCCGGTTCGGCCCCATGCGAGAGGAAATTGCCATGCTGATGTTTCCCGGCAAGATGAACAGCCCTGACTATGACGACGCCAAGAACAAGGCGGTGAAGTGGGTGCAGGGACTGACCAATGCCGAGGAAGCGACGGTCAAGCAGGCGTTCAGCGATCTGGAGGCTCATGACGGGTCGGAGGGCGGTGGCGGCATAACCGATCTCACCGTCTCGATCATCACCGGCGCGCGAAACGAGGCGGGCAACGTCGTGACGCTGACTGCGGGGCAGAGCGGCGGACCGTTCCGCATCTTCCACCATTCGGCCGGCGCTGGAGCGGGATCGGCCAACACCTGCACGATCTTCTGGATCCCGCAGGCAGCGCAGGTGGGCGGTCAGCCCATCGCAAAGATCGTGGGTATCGGCTGCCACAAGACCGAGACGACCTACAAGATCAAGTGGCTCGCCGGAGCCGGCTTCACCTTCGGGCGAAACGCCGGCGTGACCGCATCGGCGCCGGTGCCGACGGTGGGAGCCACGATCATGCCCTTCTCCTCGCTCGTGCAGAACCGCCAGCAGCAGCAGATCGATAACAGGAAAGCCAAGGAAGCCGCGAAGGCGAGCAATCGCGAGATGTCCAAGAAGGCTGGCGGCGGCAAGCGACGCTGATGGCAGAACAGACTCCCCTCGATGCCCTGAAGGCGGTGCTCGGCGGCGCGGCGCGGGCAATGGCGCATGAGCCGGAGGTGGAGCTGAGCTACACCGCCGAGGCGCCCTCCCTGCTGGGCAAGGCGATCCGCGTACCGATGCCAAGCCGCAACCTGCCGCCCGAACAGGTGGCCGAGGCGCGCGGCTTTGCCGATGGCTATGCGCTGAAGCTGCGCCACCATGACGCCAGGCTGCATGGGCGCGGCGCGCCGGCCGATGCGGTTGCCCGCGCGGTGTTCGACGCGGTGGAGCAGGCGCGGATCGAGGCGATCGGATCGCGCGCGATGGCGGGCGTGCGGGCGAACCTGACCGGCGCCTTGGAGATGCGGATGAAATCCGACCCGCTGGTGCGCGCGCGCACCCGCGACGAGGTGCCGCTGTCCACCGCCATCGGCCTGCTGGTGCGCGAGCGGCTGACCGGTGACGCGCCCCCTCCTGCTGCCGCCCACGGCCTGTCGCTGGTGCGCGACTGGATCGAGGAGAAGGCCGGCGCCGATCTGGACGGGCTGGAACTGGTGCTGGACGATCAGGGCGCGTTCGCCCGGCTCACCGCGCGGGTGCTGGAGGACCTTCAGCTGGTCGAGGGCGAGGTGACGCCCGACGACCAGCAGGATGCCGGCGACGAGGGCGACGGCGAGGATCAGGAACAGTCGGACGAGGGCGACGAAGGCGACGAGGAAGGCGGCGGCGCGCAGAGCGAGATGGAAGCGCGCGCCGAGGCCGATGGCGAGGAGACGAGCGAGGAAGGCGAAAGCAGCCAGCCCGACGAGGACATGATGTCCGACAGCGAGGCGGACATGGGCGACGACGGCGAGGAGGGCATGATGCCCGTGCGCCCGAACCGCCCGTTCGCCGATCTTGGCCCGTCGTTCGACTACAAGGCCTACACCACCGCCTATGACGAGGTGATCGAGGCGACCGAACTGTGCGACGAGGAGGAGCTGACCCGGCTGCGCGCCTATCTCGACCAGCAGCTGATCCATCTGCAGGGCGCGGTGACGAAGCTGGCCAACCGGTTGCAGCGGCGGCTGATGGCGCAGCAGAATCGCAGCTGGGATTTCGACCAGGAGGAAGGCATGCTGGATGCCGCGCGGCTGGCGCGCGTGGTCGTCAGCCCCGGTTCCTCGCTGAGCTACAAGGTGGAGCGCGAGACCGATTTCCGCGATACCTGCGTGACGCTGCTGATCGACAATAGCGGATCGATGCGCGGGCGGCCGATCTCGATCGCAGCGATCAGCGCCGACATCATGGCGCGCACGCTGGAGCGGTGCGGGGTGAAGACGGAGATACTCGGCTTCACCACCCGCGCGTGGAAGGGCGGGCAATCGCGCGAGCAGTGGCTGGGGCAAGGCCGCCCGCCGACGCCGGGGCGGCTGAACGACCTGCGCCACATCGTCTACAAGCGCGCCGACGAGCCGTGGCGGCGGGCGCGCAAGAATCTGGGCCTGATGATGCGCGAGGGCCTGCTGAAGGAGAATATCGACGGCGAGGCGCTGATGTGGGCGCACAACCGGATGATCGGCCGCTCGGAGGAGCGGAAGGTGCTGATGGTGATCTCGGACGGCGCGCCGGTGGACGATTCCACGCTCTCGGTGAACAGCGGCAGCTATCTTGAGAAGCATTTGCGGCAGGTGATCGGCTGGATTGAGGGCAAATCGCCGGTTGAGTTGATCGCGATCGGCATCGGCCACGACGTGACGCGTTATTATGCCCGCGCGGTGACGATCATGGATGCCGAGCAGCTGGGCGGGACGATGGTGGAGCAGCTGGCCGGGCTGTTCGAGGGCGAGGGACGCTAGGGACGTGGCGAAGGGCGGCCGTTCCGCCCTGTGCTTTATACGAGCTATCTGCCCCCCGGGCGGCAGATCAGGCTGATCGCGACGACAATCACGTCGAACAGCATGAGGCGACCTGAGTGAAGACGCCGCGCGACATCGTCGAACAATGGTATGATAGTCTCTCGCGGATAAATATCGCGTCCTTTTCAGCGACGCTCAGCGACGATCTGGTCAACAATGTCGTGGGCAGAACGCCCATCTCGGGGCGTTCGCACAGCAAGGCGGAGCTGTTCGATCGGGTCTTCCCGCTGGTCATGCAGAACCTCGATGCCGCGACGGTCAATCTGGCTCGCCGTTACCGGATCATGGCGGTCGACGGCGATATCGTCGTGGGCATGATGGAAGGCGGCGCCACGACCCGGGACGGAGATCGGTATGAGCAGCAATATTGCCAGATCTTCCGGATCGAGGAGGGCCTGATCGCCGAGATATGGGAGTTCTTCGATACGGTGCAGTGTGAGGCGCGTTTGTTCAAGCGCCCGATCGATGTCGGGACGACACCGGCCGATCCGCTTCGTTTCTGATCCGGGCTCCTGCTCGGAGGGACGGAAGCGACCGGCATCCTTTCCCCGAGCGCAGTCGAGGAGCCCGATCGAGCGTAGCCGAGATCCGTTGCGTAGGCTTCTCGGCTACGCTCGAAGGGTGTCTCGACTGCGCTCGACACATGGAGGGCGGCTGGGGCGGCGCTCAGCCCTTGTGCTGGGATCCGTCGAGGAGTTTGATGATCGCGGAGAAATCGAGGCCCTTGTCGTCGCCGTTGACGAACGCTTGGTAGAGCGCGCCGGCGGCGGCTCCCATCGGCACGCTGGCGCCGGCGACATTGGCGGCCTCCTGTGCCAGCTTCAGATCCTTGAGCATCAGCGCGGCGGCGAAACCGCCCTGATAGCCGTTGTCGGCCGGGGTCTTCGGGCCGACGCCGGGAACCGGGCAATAGCTCGTCATCGACCAGCTCTGGCCCGACGCCTTGGATGAGATGTCGTAGAAGGTCTGCGCGTCCAGGCCCAATTTCTCGGCGAGCGCGAAGGCCTCGCAGGTGGCGACCATCGTGGCGCCGAGTATCATGTTATTGCAGATCTTGGCCGCCTGCCCCGCGCCGATCGCGCCGGCGTGGATCACCGTCTTGCCCATCGCGTTCAAGATCGGCTCGGCCCGGGCGAAATTCGCGTCCTCGCCGCCCACCATGAAGGTGAGCGTGCCGCCATTGGCCGCGGCGATGCCGCCGGAGACGGGCGCATCGACCATCGCGATCCCCCTGGCGGTGGCGGCGGCGCCGACCGCCTTGGCCGACGCGACGTCGATCGTCGAGCAATCGAGCAGCAGCGCACCGGCGGGCACGGCGGCGAACACCTGATCCTGATAGACCGAGAGGACATGCCGGCCGGCGGGCAGCATCGTGACTACGAAATCGGCGTCGGTCGCGGCGGCCGCGGCAGTGGCGGCGCGGGTGCAGCCCGCCTCCTCCGCGCGGGCGAGCGCGGGCTCGGCGAGGTCGAAGGCGTGGACCTGATGGCCCGCCTTGGCGAGGTTCGCGGCCATGCCGCCGCCCATGTTGCCGAGGCCGATGAAACCGATGCGTGCCATGCGATGATCCTTTTTACCGGCGCCGCCCGTGAAGGCAGCGGGAAGACGTTATTTCCCGGTCCAGACCGGCGGGCGCTTTGCGACGAAGGCGGCCATGCCTTCCTTCTGGTCCTCGCTGCCGAACAGGCCGTGGAACAGGCGGCGCTCGAAGCGGATGCCCTGCGCCAGTCCCATCTCCTCGGTGGCGTTGACCATTTCCTTGGTCGCGATCGCGGCGAGCGGACCCATGCCGGCGATCGTGGCAGCCGTCTTCAGCGCCTCCGCGACCAGATCGGCGGCAGGGACGACGCGGGCGGCGAGGCCCGAACGCTCCGCCTCGGCGGCGTCCATCATACGGCCGGTGAGGCACATCTCCATCGCCTTGGCCTTGCCGATCGCGCGGGTGAGGCGCTGCGAGCCACCCATGCCGGGGGTGACGCCCAGCTTGATCTCCGGCTGGCCGAACTTCGCATTGTCGCCGGCGATGATGAAATCGGCCATCATCGCCAGTTCGCAGCCGCCGCCCAGCGCATAGCCGGACACGGCCGCGATCCACGGCTTGCGCGTGCCCGTCACCTGCTCGTAGCCGCCGAAGAAATTGCTGTCGTACATCGAGGCAAAGCCCTGATCGGCCATCTCCTTGATGTCCGCGCCGGCCGCGAACGCCTTTTCGCTGCCGGTGAGGACGAGGCAGCGCTGGCCGGGATCGGCATCATAGGCGGCCATCGCGGCGATCAGATCGCGCAGCGTGGCGGTGTTCAGCGCGTTCAGCGCCTGCGGGCGATTGAGGCGGACGAGCGTGACGGCATCGTGTGCCTCGACCAGCAGGGTTTCGTAGTCGGCCATCGATAATCCTCGAGTCAGATGGAGAGGGGCTGCCATTCCTCGTCGGCGGCCAGCGGCGAGAAGATCGTATCGATCATGTGATCGCTGACGCCCTCCGGCGTGGCGGGATCCCAGCGCGGGGCATTATCCTTGTCGACGATCAGTGCGCGGACGCCCTCGATGAAGTCGTTGCGCTGCACCGTGTGGCTGCCGACGCGATATTCGACGCGCATCTCCTCGGCGAAGTCGTTGTGGTCGCGGCCCTGGATGACGAGGCGGAGCGAGACCTTGCACGCCTGCGGCGACTTGGTGGCGAGGATGCCGCGCTGCCTGGTCGCCCATTCGCCGCCATCGGCATCGAGCGCGGCGAGGATGGCCTCGTAGGTGTCGGTGGCGAACAGGCGATCGATCTCGGCCTGCTGCCCCGTCCCGCCGGTGGTCCGCCGATCGCCTTTCTCCCATGACGCGGCGGGAGTTCGCCGCCCTGCTCGCCGCCGGGCTGGTCTTGCCGGGCAGCAC
>CAXTTS010000109.1:0-10099 GCA_964247265.1 uncultured Sphingomonadaceae bacterium | reverse complement strand
GCAGCATCGCGGCGAGCGGCACCGGGCCGATCGCATCGATCTCCACCAGCCGGATACGGGCCAGCGGCCCCTTCCGGTCAGTCATCAGATGGCCGTCCTGTCGCCGCCCTTGAGATCGAGGATGGCCCGCGCCTCCTCCGCCGTGGCCACTTGCAGCCCCAGGCCCTCGACGATCTGGCGGGCGGTCCGCACCTGCTCGGCATTGGTCTCGGCCAGCCGCCCGCGACCGCCCCACAGTGAGTCCTCAAGGCCCACGCGCACATTGCCGCCCATCGACGCCGCCATCGCGACGATCGACATCTGCCTGGCCCCGGCGCCCAGCACCGACCACTCATACTGGTCGCCGAACAGCCGGTCGGCGGTGCGCTTCATGTGCATCACGTCGTCGGGATGCGATCCGATGCCGCCGAGAATGCCGAAGCAGGTCTGCACGAACAGCGGCGCCTTCACCAGCCCGCGATCGAGGAAGTAAGCGAGGTTGTAGAGATGGCTCGTATCATAGCATTCGAACTCGAACCGCGTGCCCAGCGGCGAGAGGATGCCGAGCAGCCGCTCGATATCGGCATAGGTGTTCTTGAAGACGAGATCGCGCGACGCCTCCAGCCCGGCCCGCTCCCAATCGTGCTTGAACGTCTTGTACCGGTCGAGCATCGGGAACAGGCCGAAGCCCATCGTGCCCATGTTCAGCGATGCCACCTCTGGCGCGAAGCGCACCGCCGGCCGCATCCGCTCGTCCACCGTCATCGACGGATGACCGCCGGTGGTGAGGTTGATGACGGCATCGGTGCGCTGCTTGATGACCTTCAGGAACGGCTCGAACAGGTCGGGATTCTGGTCCGGCCGGCCGTCCACCGGATTGCGCGCATGCAGGTGGATGATGGCGGCGCCCGCCTCGGCCGCGCCGATCGCGCTCTCGGCGATCTCCTCCGCCGTGACGGGCAGATGGGGCGACATCGACGGCGTGTGGATCGCCCCCGTCACCGCGCAGCTGATGATAACCTTGCCCTTGGCCATGCCGGCACCTTCGTGTGAAAACAGGATGCCCGGCGATGGCGGGAAGCCGCCGCGCCGGGCATCTATCTTGGGATAGGATCAGGCCCGGAGGTTCAGGGCCGAAGGTTCAGGCGAGAATGCCGAGTTGCCGTGCCCGCATCACCGCCTGCGGACGGCGGCGCACGCCCAATTTGTCGTAGATCTGCTGCATGTACCATTTCACCGTGCCCTCGGTCAGGCCCAGGCGGTTGCCGATCTCGCGATTGCGCAGGCCGCCGCCCACCATCCGCAGGATATCCAGTTCGCGGTTAACCAACTTGCTGCCGAGACCATATTCGTCCTCCGGCTGCAGATCCGGCGATCCGCTGAACGCCGCCACCAGCCGCGCCGCCAGTTGATCGGGCGCGCCCTCCAGCGCCGGGCCGTCGCCATAAGCCTCGACCAGCAGCGATCCGATCGCCTCGCCCTCGTCCAGGAAGATGCGGGTCCACCGCGCCGGCGCCGCCAGGGTCACCGCCTCGCGCACCGCGCGGCGGGCTTCGGACCGATCGCCGGCCAGCACCGCGATCTCCGCCATCAGCAGCTCGAACGCAACCGCGGATCGCGTCGCGCCATTGCGGCGAACGAACTCGCTCCAGCGCTTGGCCACCTTGCGCGCGCGCACCAGCCGGTGCGCCTGCATCTCCAGCCGCAGCCAGGCGATCGCGATGCTCTCCTGCTGCCGCGTCGGCCCCATAGCGGGATAGGGCTCGCTGGCCGGATCCAGATCGCCCGCCAGAAAGGCCGCATAGGCCTGCTCGGGCCGGCCGTCGCGGGTCAGCATTCGCACCTGCTCGCCTACCACATAGGCCCGGAGCCGATCGAGGCCGCATTCGATGGCGAGCAGGTGAGTCTCGTCCAGCGCCTTCAACGCGCCGGGCAGATCCCCCGCTACGGCCAGCAGCCGGGCATGCACGATATGCCCCGCCGCCAACTGGTCGACGAAGCCCCATTGCCGCGCCATCGCGAGGTGGCCGTCCACCAGCGTCCGCGCCGTCTCCAGATCGCCGCGATCGTAATGCAGCTCCGCCAGCGGCAACGCCGGCAGTGCCGCGAGGCCGGAACCGCCGATCGATTGCGCCAGCGCCAGCGCCTCCTCCAGCATCGCCTGCGCATTGTCGATCTTGCCCTGCACCATCAGCGTCGGTGCGACGGAGGCCTTCAGCGCGATCGAGGCGAATTGCGAGCCGGGGCGCGAGAGTGCGCGCCGCGTCTCCGCCTCCAGCTTCAGCATGTCGTGGAAATGGTAGAGTTCGCGACGCGCCGTCATCAGCTGCGCCAGCAGCGTGCAGCTGAGATAGGGCTGGTCGTCGCCGAACTCCGCCAGCAGCGCCTCGGCGCGGCGCTCCACCTTTGGCATGTCGTCGCGGGCGGCATCCAGCAGGATACGCCGATGCTCGACCACCTGGAGAAGTTGACGGTGGATAAGATCCGGCTCGCCGGTCTTCGCCAGCCGACGCTCCAGATAGGATTCCGCCGCTCCGATCAGGGATTCCGCCGAGTGGAAGGCCAGGCTGCGGATCCGTCGCCACGCCAAGGCCAGCAACAGGTGCGGCCGGTCGGCGACGAGAGCACAGGGCAGACCCGCTCCCAGCTCATCGATACGCGGCAGGTAGCCGATATAGATAAGCGGCTCCGCCAGCGCATCGAGCTGCTCGGCCAGGAAGGCCTGATCGCGGCTCTGTTCGGCATGGGCGATCGCGATGACGGGATCGCCCGCCGCGGCAAAATGGCGTGAGGCTCGGCGGTGCAGCTCGGCGGCCCGCGCCGGATCGCGATCGCACAACCGGCGCAGCACCATCGTGCGGAACAGCGGATGGTAGCGATAGCCGCTTCGCTCCGGATCGCAGGCCTCCAGAAACAAGCCCGCCTGTTCGACGGTTTCCAGGGTCGTCCGGCTATCCTCGATGCCGGTCACGGCGGCGCAGGCAGGCGGCGTCAGTATTTCGAGCACGGTGGTGTCGACCAGGAAGTCACGTACCGGGCGCGGCTCCAGCGACATCACCTCTTCTGAGAAATAGCTCTCGAACTCACGCCGCAGGCCGCTCGGGCGCATCGGCGTCTCGGCGGAATCGACCGCCCATTCGCTCGGCCGAATCGTGGCGGCCATCACAATGCCCGCGGGCCAGCCGCGCGTCTCTTCCCACAGCATCCGGGCACGCGCGGCATCGATCGGCCCGCTGCCATTGCGCGCCAGGAACTCCGTCGTCTCGGCCAGGGTGAAGCGCAGATCGCTCGGCCCCACCTCGATCAGATAGCCCAGCGAACGCAGTCGTGCGATCGGGATCGTCGCCAGGCTGCGCGAGGCGATGATCGTGGTGATGGCGTCCCGCGCACTGGCGATGATCTGGGCGAGCAGATCCAGCACGTCGGCCGGCAGCACCTGCGCGTCGTCGATCACCAGTACCGGCCGGTCGCTGCCCTTGGTCGCGAGGCCAGCGAGCAACGCACTCACCGGCGCATCCGCGGGCAGCATCGACCAGTCGAGCCCGGCGGCCGCAGCCGACGCCTTCAAAGACGCGACGAACTCGGCGAGATCGGTGATGCCGGCCCGGGCCGCGAGCCAAAGCACCGTACGCCCCTGCTGCGACATCTCGCGCGACCACTGCAGCATCGCCGTCGTCTTGCCGTAGCCGGCCGGAGCATAGACGGTGGTGACGCGCGACGCATCGACATCGGCCAGCAGCGCATCCAGGCGCTGGCGCCGGATCTGCGTGCGCAGGTGGCGCGGAGGCGCGATCGCGGTTGGAACCACTCCCATGAAGCATCCTCTATGTTGGCGCTGTGCTTAGGTCCGCGCCTTCGAACTCTGTTTGACGCCATTAATAGATTTTTAGCAAGCCCGATTTCCTGCCCGGCGATAGGTAGTCAAAAGCGGCTGTTAGTCTTCTGCAACAAGCTCAGACGGGGGGTGAAGCCGCGCGACCACCGGACTCTACCGCGCCATCATGTGGCCAGCTTGTCCGTCCAGATCGCGAACGCGTTCAGGAAAGCGTCCAGCCGTGCCGCGAATGCCGGATCGTCGCGCAGTCCCGCCTGCCAAGTCACATACATTTCCGGCCGCGGCAGCATCGCGACTCCCAGCGGCGACACGATCAGCCGCAGATGCTGCTGGCCGACCGCCGTGCCGATCGGGCCGGGCGAGGTGCCGGTGACCGCACCCACCTTTCCGGCCCAGCCATTGCGGGCATGCGGCCGCGAAACCCAGTCGATCGCATTCTTCAGCACAGCGGGGATCGATCGATTATGCTCCGGCATCACGAACAACACGGCGGGTACAGCCGCGATCTCGCCGCGCAATCGCAGCACCGCCGCGGGCGGCGCAGCCTCCAGTTCGTCGCGATGGAACGGCAAATCGCCAATCTCGCTGAACGCGAAAGTGAAGCGCGGATGCCGCCGGGCGACGAGCGCCTCAGCCAGAGCCCGGTTGATAGAGCCGCCGTTAAGGCTGCCTACGAGTATGCGAACGGCAATGGTCATGCCGCCAACCCGCCAAGCGGCTGACCCCGCAACGGTCGGCATAGCCGCGGCGTCACCTTCCTGAGAATTGGAGGCGGACCGCCAATGCTTGTCGCCCGGTCCATCATCCAGAAGCCGCATCGGCAGGGCCGTGATCCGCGATCGGGTATGGAGGCTTGCTCGTCGATTTCCGCCAACTCCGGTCCGTCGCGTTGAACCGTCGGAAAGTGGCGAGGCCGTAAAGCTGAACACCTATCGTCCGATAGGAGAGTCGAGGGCCGATTCGCCGTCAGTACGCCGCTCCCCTGCCAACCCTGCAGTTCGATAGGTGCCGGGAAGCGGCTGGGGTCGCCAGATGCGTCAGGAACCGACAGACTAGGACCATCATGGACTTCTCGCTTTCCGAGGAACAGCAGGCCTTTCGCGACGTGATCCGCCGCTGGGTGGATGCGGAAGCGCCGAAGGATTGGATGCGCCAGCTGGAGGCGGACGAGGAGAATTACCCGGTCGCCTTGTGGGACAAGATCGCGGAGCAGGGCTTCTTCGGCATCGGTATCGACGAGGCCTATGGCGGCCTCGGCGGCGACGTGATGATGCAGATGATCTTCGCCCGCGAGTTTTCGCGCACCGCCGGCGGGCTGCTCTGGGTGTGGGGCCTCACCTCGTTCGGCGGCGCCAAGACGATCTCGTCCGTCGGCACGCCGGAGCAGAAGGAACGCTGGCTGCGCCCGATGGCGGAAGGCAAGCTGCGCGTCTCCCTCAGCATGACCGAACCGGACGGCGGCACCGACGTGCTGGGCGCGATGAAGACTTATGCCGAGAAGGTCGATGGCGGGTGGAAGCTGAACGGCGCCAAGATGTGGACGACCGCCGCCAAGGTGGCCGATCGCCTGCTCGTGCTCGCCCGCACCGATCGCGATGCCGAGAAGAAGCATCAGGGGCTGACGATGTTCTTCGTCGATGCGAAGTCGCCGGGCATCACCGCATCGCTGCTCCCCAAGCTCGGCATGCGCGCGATGGGCAGCTGCTCCGTCACCTATGACGACGTGTTCGTGCCCGACGCGGATGTGCTCGGCGAGCCGGGCAAGGCCTGGTATGCGATGCTGCCGACCCTGAACAACGAGCGCATCATGGTTGGTGCGCAGTGCCTGGGCGCGATCGACGGCGTGCTGGAGGATGCGGTGGAGTATATGCTCCAGCGCAAGGCGTTCGGCGGCATCATCGGCCGCTTCCAGATCCTGCAGCATTATGTCGCCGATATCGCCACCTGGCAGCAGACGACCGAGTTGCTGCTATATTATGTGTCGTGGATGCAGGCGCAGGGCATGCCATGCGGCACCCAGGCCAACATGCTGAAGATGGTCGCGACGGAGAATGCGGTGAAGGCCGCCGATCTCGGCATCCAGATCCTCGGCGGCATGGGCTATTCGGCAGAGACGGACATGCAGCGTTACTGGCGCGTTCATCGCATCCTGCGCATGACGCCGATCTCCAACGAGATGGTCCGCAACTCGATCGCCGAAAGCCTCGGCCTGCCCCGCTCATTCTGAGGTCTCTTTCGATGGCGACGCTTCCCGATCTGCCGCCGGCGCCCGACGTGGCCGGCACCTCGCTCGATGGCGACGGCGTCTACGTCATCACCGCGGAACAGAATGCCACATTATGCCGCTCCACCGGCGTGGAGCCAGCGGGCGACGGGACCGCGCACCCGATCTATTACTACATCGCCACCCAGGTCGCGATGGGCAAGACGGTGGCCGGCGTCTGCGCGACATGCGACTTCGATGTCGAGGACGGCCCGATGATGGGCTCCTCCGGCGTGGTGTTTTCCGGGCAATTGAAGGTGGACGTACCCTATCGCGTCACCGGCGAGATCCTCGGGCTCGTACGCAAGCGCAGCCGCAAGCTCGGCGTGATGGACGTGCTCGACTACCGCCTGCGCCTGCATGACGCGAGCGGCGCGAAGGTTCTGGAGACCACCAACGTCTGGGTGCTGCCGCGAAAGGAACTCGCATGAGCTATGTCGCTGGCGATCCGCTGCCGCCCTTCGTGATTGAAAGCGTCAGCCCCGATGCGATGAAGGACTGGGCGGTGTTCCTCGCCGATCCCAATCCGATCCACCTCGATCCCGAAGTCGTCAAGGCGAAGGGTTTGGGCGACAAGGTCATCAACCAGGGGCCGATCAACGTCGCCTATATGATGAACATGCTGCTCGCGGCCTTTCCCGGCGGCCGCATCGAAACGATGGACTCGCGCTTCCTCGACAATGTCTATGCCGGCGACCGGGTCGTGGCCGGCGGCACCATCACCGCCGTCGATGCCGATCGCGTCGACTGCGCGTTCACCCTCGATGCCGACGGACGCGGTACGGTCAATTCCGGCACCGCCACCGTCCGCCTGAAGATTTGAAGGAGACTGAAATGCCGAGTGGACCTTTCGCCCATGTCTGCATCGTCGTGCGCGATCTCGACGTTGCTGTCGATAACTGGACCAAGATCCTGCGCGTGCTCGATCCGCAGTCGCTCGAAAAGCGGATCGTGCGCTATGACGAATTTTCCAGCGGCGACGATGCCGGCATGCGCTGGGCGACGTTCGTCAACGAGCATTCCACCGAAATCCAGTTCATTCAGCCGGCCCCCGGCACGCCGATGGGCGATCGGCTGGAGAAGGTCGGCGAGCATGCCCACCACCTCTGCTTTACGACCGACGACGTGCCCGGCGCGATGGAGAAGCTGAAGGCGGCCGGGCTGCACCTGCCCGGCGGCGGCCAGACCTTCAACGATCCGGACATGACCTGGCAGAAGTGGAGCTGGGTCGGCCACAAGAGCACGCACGGCCCGCTGATCGAGGTCGCCTCGCCCTATGAGAGCCATAATGATGGCAGGTGGCACCATGCGCCGGGCAAGTTCGCTTATGCCGGGCCCGGCGAGCATCCCTCATTCGCCGAAAGCGTGCCCGTAGCCGGCGAATAGGCGGTCGGATGGCCCAGTCCATACGGCTGCCTGGCGATGGGCTGATGCTTGCGGCCGACACGTTCGGCCCGGACGATGGCGCTCCCGTGCTCTTCTTCCACGGCGGCGGTCAAAGCCGCCGCGCGTGGCACGGGGCGGCGCGGCGGCTCGGCGGGGCGGGCTATCGCGCGTTCACGCTCGATCTGCGCGGTCATGGCGACAGCGACTGGGCGAGCGACGGCGATTATCTGCTCGACGCCTTCGGGCGGGACGTTGAGCGCCTCGTCGACCACTTCGACCGGCCAGTGACGCTGGTCGGTGCGTCGCGCGGCGGGCAGGCGGCGCTGGTCGGCGGATCGCGCCGGCCAGGCCGCGTTGCCATGATAATGCTGGCGGACGTCTCGCCCGGCATCAGCGACCAGGGCGTCGATCAGTTTCGCGGCTTCTTCGCCGCCAGCCTGGCCGGGTTCCCGGATATCGACGCCGCGGCCGACGCGCTCGCAGCGAATCTCGGCCGGCCGCGCATGGCCGATCCGAGCCGCCTGGCCAAGGCGATGCGAACCGGGACGGACGGCCGCCTTTACTGGCATTGGGATCCGCGCACCGTCTCCCCCGAATTTCTCCATCCGCCCTCGGAAGCGGCATCGCTTGAGGCCGCGGCGGCGCGCGTGCGCTGTCCGGTGGTAATGGTGAAGGCCGAACATAGCGACATCGTCAGCGACGAAAGCGTCGCGCTGTTCCGCCGCCTGACACCGCAGCTCGAGGTGATCGAGGCCAAAGGCGTCGGCCACATGTTCACCGGCGACGACAATGATGCGTTCGCAGAAAGACTGCTCGCGCAGCTGGCCATCCACGCCCCGGTAGAGGCATGAACGGCACCGCCTTCGTCGTCGGCGGCAGCGGCGGGCTTGGCAGCGCGATCTGCCGAACCCTGGCGGCGGAGTGGGACAATGTCGTCATTGGCTATCGATCCAACCGCGATGCCGCAGAGGTACTTGCGGCCGAACTGGGCGCGGTCGCCATGCGGTGCGACCTGCGCGACGCCGGTAGCGTCGCCGGATCGATCGCCGATGCCGCCGCCCGGTTCGACGGCATCGATGCGATGATCTTCGCCGGCGGCGTGCAGATCGAACAGCCGTTCGTCAGCCGCATCGGAGAAGATGCCTGGCGCGAGGTGATCGAGACCGAGTTGATCGGCTTCACCCGCGTCGTCGCCGCCACCCTGCCGGTGTTCCGTGCCCGCAAGGGTGGTGCGTTCGTGTCGGTCGTGTCGGTTGCGAATTACGCCTATCCGCCGGGCGATGCGCTATCCTCCGTGCCGAAAGCGGGGATCGAGGCGCTCGGTCGCGCGATCGCCAAGGAAGAGGGCCGCTACGGTATCCGCGCCAACATGGTGGCGCCCGGCATCATCGATGCGGGCCTAGGCGCAGCCTTCCTCAAAGATCTCTACACGCCCACCATTTGGGAGACGCAGCGCCAGCGCATCGCCCTGCGACGCTTCGGATCGGGCGAGGAGATCGCCGAGGCCGTCGCCTTCCTCGCCTCGCCCCGCGCGCGGTACGTCACGGGCCAGACGCTGATCGTCGACGGCGGCTTCAGCCTCTAGCGCTCAGGCGAGGCCGCCGTCGATCAGTCAACCTTCGGCATGATCTCCGCCGCGACCCAGCGCAGCCGATCGGCATAATCGTCCATCCCGGTGATGCCCGGCGGCAGTGGCACGATCGTCTCGGTAATACCGAGATCCTTCAGCCAGCCGATCTGGTCGATAATCTGCTGGATGCTGCGGCTGCCCGGCGCGCGCGGATCGTCCAATATCTCGTGGTGCGAGCCGACGTTCAGCATTTCCAGCGCGAAGAACACCTCGATCGGGCGCCCGTCATATTCCGGCTGCGACTTGATGAGGTCGATCGAGTCGGGGAATTTCTCCGGCGGGGTGCGGAACGGCGACCAGCCATCGCCGAACTTCGCCACCCGCTTCAGCACGGCCTCGGCATCGCCGCCCAGCCAGATCGGCAGCTTCGGCTGCTGCACGGGCTTGGGCGCGAAGCCGATATCCTTGAACGTCACATATTCGCCGTCGAAAGCCGGATCGTCCTTGGTCCACAATTCGATCATCGCGGCGAGATACTCGTCCGCCATCCTGCCGCGCTCGTGGAACGACACGCCGAGGATGTCGAACTCCTCCTTCAGCCAGCCGACCCCGAACAGCGCCTCGGCGCGGCCGCCGCTCAGCCAGTCGAGCGTCGACCAGGCCTTGGCCTGCACGATCGGGTTCTGCAGCGGCAGGATCGAAACGGACGAGGACAGCTTCATCCGCTTCGTCCGCCCGCCGATAAAGCCGAGCGCCACGGTGGTGTGGAAATAATGGTCGCCGGAGAGTTCGACATGCGGCTTGGGCATCAGGAAATGCTCGCCCAGCATGCACTTGTTGAAGCCGAGGGAATCGGCGAGCGCCATCGCATCGCCGACATCGCTACCGGTCAGGGCGAACTCCCAGGGCTGCACCATTGCCGCGACATGCATGGAATTGGGAACGCCGATGTTGATCTTCATGGGGCGGCTCTCTCCTGATGCGGGCAGCCATGAGGCCGCCCGCCTTGATCTTATTTGTACGGATCGACGGGCTGGGGCACTTTGATGACTTCGAGATCCTTGAG
>CAXTTS010000108.1:0-10176 GCA_964247265.1 uncultured Sphingomonadaceae bacterium | reverse complement strand
GCCTGCGCGGGCGCCTGTCCGCCTACATATTGGCCTCGTCGCCCGGCGGTGCGGGCGCGATCGCCAGCGCCTTCGTCACGGGCGATCAGGGCGCGATTTCGCAGGAGGATGCCGAGGCGATGCGCCGCTCCGGCCTGGCCCACCTGCTGTCGGTCAGCGGCTTGCACATCACGGCCGTAGTGGGCGGCACGATGCTGCTGGTGCTGCGGCTGCTGGCGTTGAGCCCGCGCCTCGCGCTGCGCGCGCCGCTGTTGCCGATCGCGGCCGGGGCGGGGGCGCTGGCGGGGCTCGTCTACACCTTCATCGCCGGAGCAGAGGTGCCGACGGTGCGATCCTGCGTGGCGGCGCTGCTGGTGGTCGCCGGCATCGCCATCGGCCGCGAGGCGATGACGCTGCGGCTGGTGGCGACGGGCGCGCTGGTGGTGCTGCTGTTCCGGCCCGAGGCGGTTGCCGGACCCAGCTTCCAGCTGAGCTTCGCGGCGGTGGCGGCGATCATCGCGCTGCACGAGACGCCGTGGGTGCGGCGCGCCTTCGGCCCGTCGGATGACGGGAGGCTGCGCAGGATCGGCCGCGAGCTGCTGTCGCTGCTGCTCACCGGGCTGGTGGTGGAACTGGCGCTCGCCCCGATCGCGGTGTTCCATTTCCACCGTTCCGGCCTGTACGGAGCGTTTGCCAACATCGTCGCGATACCGCTGACCACCTTCATCGTCATGCCGCTGGAGGCACTGGCGCTGCTGCTCGATCTCGGCGGGCTTGGCGCCCCGGCCTGGTGGCTCGTCACGCAATCGCTACGGCTGCTGCTGGCGATCGCGCACCATGTCGCCGACCTGCCCGGCGCGGTGGCGGCGCTGCCATCGATGCCGCGCGGGGCCTATGCGCTGATGGTGGCGGGCGGGCTGTGGCTCGCCTTGTGGCGCACCGGCGCGCGGCGGCTGGGGCTGCTGCCGCTCGCGATCGGGGCGGGCTGGGCGCTGATGACGCCGCCACCGGACCTGCTCATCACCGGCGACGGACGCCACATGGCGGTGCGTGCGCCCGACGGGCAGCTGGCGCTGCTGCGGCCGCGCGCCGGCGATTATGTGCGGCAGATGCTCGGCGAGAATGGCGGATCGTTCGACCAGGCGGGCGATCTCGATGCCCTGGCCGGGGCGCGCTGCGGGCCGGACCTGTGCAGCGTCGATCTGGTGCGGGGCGGGCGGCGCTGGCGGGTGCTGGCCACCCGATCGCCCTATCTGGTCGACATCGCCGCGATGAACCGCGCCTGCGCGGAGGCGGATATCGTCGTCAGCGAGCGGCGGGTGCCGCGCAGTTGCCGACCGCGCTGGTTCAAGGCCGATCGCGCGCTGCTGGCACGCACCGGCGGCATCGCGATCGCGCTGGCCGCCGGCCGGATCGAGACGGTGGCGGAGGGCGAAGCCGGCCACCCCTGGGCCGACTTCGCGCCGTTGCCGGCTCGAAGCCCCCGTCGCCTCAATAGCGGCGGAGGAGCCCGGCCAGCCGGCCCTGCACCCGCACCTGATCCGGAGCGTAACGCTGCGGATCATAAGCGCGGTTCGCCGGATCGAGCCGGATCATGCTGCCTTCCCGGCGGAAATATTTGAGCGTGGCCTCGCTGTCCTCAATCAGCGCGACGACGATCTGCCCGTCGCGGGCGATCTCCGTGCGCAGGATCAGCGCATAGTCGCCATCGAGTATCCCGGCCTCGACCATCGAATCGCCGGCGACCTCCAGCGCATAATGTTCACCGGGGCCGAGCAAGGCGGCGGGGACGGACAGCGAGGTCTGCCCCTCCATCGCCTCAATCGGCACGCCGGCAGCGATGCGGCCGTGCAGCGGCAGTTCGATCACGTCGTTGGCGGCGACCGGCACGACGGCGGCGGGAGCGGGAACCAGCGCGGGCTTCGGCACCAGCTTGAGCGGAGCGTCCTTGGAGCGCTCCGGCATCTTCAGCACTTCGAGCGCGCGGGCGCGGTTGGGCAGGCGGCGGATGAAGCTGCGTTCCTCCAGCGCGCTGATGAGGCGGTGGACCCCGGACTTGGAGCGCAGATCGAGCGCTTCCTTCATCTCCTCGAACGAGGGTGAGACGCCGGTCTCCCCCAGGCGATCATGGATGAAGCAGAGCAAATCATGTTGCTTGCGCGTGAGCATGGCATATCCCGATCGGAACGAACGGGGAACGTGTAGAAAGCGCGAATCGCTCTGTCAAGCACCTCTCACACCAATGGCACCACTTCTACGATCGCGCCCGCCTCGGCAGGTGCGGCATGTGGCGGGCGGACGATCAGCAGCTCGGCGGCGGCCAGCGCGCCGAGCGCGGCGCTGTCCTGCCCCGTCAGCGGGCGGATCGATCCCTCGTGCCAGCGACCGCGCAGATATTCGGCGCGCACGCCGGTGGCCGGCAGCGGGGCGCCGAGCATGGCCGGCCGGGCATGCGGCAGCGGATCGGACGCGCCCAGCATCGCGCGCACCAGCGGCAGCAGGAACAGGTTGGCCGTGACGAACGCGGATACCGGATTGCCGGGCAGGCCGACGACGACCGCGCCGCCGAGCATGCCCGCCATCAGCGGCTTGCCCGGCTTCATCGCGATACGCCAGAAATCGATCGTCGCGCCCGCCGCGCCGAGCGCAGGGCGAACGAGATCGCGATCGCCGACCGACGCACCACCGGTGGTGACGACGATATCGGCTGTGGAGACGTGCGCGAAGGCGGCGATGAGCCGGTCCATATCATCGGGCACGATGCCGAGATCGATCAGCTCCACCGGCAGGCGGCCGAGCAGCGCGGCCAGCATCGGCGCGTTCGAGGACGGCAGGCGCACCCCGCTGACGGGTTCGCCGGCGGGAACGAGTTCGTCTCCGGTCGAGATCAGCGCGACGCGCACCGGACGCCGCACCGGCAGGCTGCCATGCCCGCCGACGGCGGCGAGCGCGATGCGGGCGGGGGTGAGGGCGGCGCCGGTTACGAGCAGGGTGGCGCCGGTGACGAAATCACTGCCTCTGGCGCGGACATGGGCGCCCGATCGGGGTGGGCCTTCGCCGGTTAGCGTCAGTACAGCGCCTGCCCGCTCCGCTTCCTCCTGCAGGAAGACGGTGTCGGCCCCGAACGGAACCGGAGCGCCGGTGAAGATGCGGGCTGCCTCGCCTGGCTCGAGGGCAAAGCACGCGTCGGCTCCGGCGGCGCTTTCGCCCACCACGGTCCACGGCCCCGGCAGATCGGCATGGCGGATCGCGTAACCGTCCATTGCCGAGAGGTCGGCGGCCGGCTGGGTGCGCAACGCCACCACGTCCTGCGCCGCGAATCGGCCGGCAGCGGCGAGCAGCGGTACGGTTTCGACCATCGTCGGCCGACCCAGCGCGAGGATGCGCGCCTGCGCCTCGGCGACGGGGAGCAGGCTCATGCGGCGGGGGCGCGCCAGTCGCCCGAGCGGCCGCCCGACTTGGCCAGCAGCCGCACGCCGCCGATCGCCATCCCGCGATCGAGCGCCTTGGCCATGTCGTAGATCGTCAACAGGGCGACGGACACGGCTGTCATCGCCTCCATCTCGATGCCGGTCGCATAGCTGGTCGAGACCTCGGCGGTGCAGCGGATCGCCTGATCCTCCAGCAGCAGATCGATCGACACGGCGGCGATCGGCAGCGGGTGGCACAAGGGGATCAGCTCCGCGGTCTTCTTGGCGGCCATGATGCCGGCGACGCGCGCGACGGCGAGGACATCACCCTTCTTCACGCTGCCGCCGCGGATCGCGGCGAGCGCCTCGGCCGACATGGTGATGCGCCCCTCCGCGATGGCGGTGCGCGCGGTCTGAGGCTTGGCGGAGACGTCGACCATGCGGGCGGCGCCTGCCGCATCGAGATGGGTCAGGCCGGTCATGCCCCGGTAAGCAGCCGGCGGGTGGCGGCCTCGACATCGGCGTGGCGCATCAACGCCTCGCCGACCAGGAAGCAGCCGACGCCGTGCGCCGCCATCGCATCGAGATCGGCCCTGCTGGCGAGCCCGCTTTCGGCGACGAAGGTGCAGCCGGGCGGCGCGCGCTCGGCCAGTTCGTAGGTGCGGGCGAAATCGACCGAGAAGTCGCGCAGGTCGCGATTGTTGACGCCGATCAGGCGTGACCGCAGGCGGAGCGCGCGATCGAACTCGGCGGCGTCGTGCACCTCAACCAGCACGTCCATGCCGTGATCGATCGCCGCCGTCTCGATCTCCGCCATCGCATTGTCGTCGAGCGCGGCGACGATGATGAGGATCGCGTCGGCACCAAGCGCGCGCGCCTCTGTGACCTGCCACGGATCGACGATAAAATCTTTGCGCAGGCAGGGCAGATCAACGGCGGCGCGGGCGGCGACGAGATAGTCGTCCGACCCTTGGAAATACTGCTCGTCGGTGAGGATCGAGAGGCAGGCCGCGCCG
The DNA here is from genome assembly GCA_964247265.1 of uncultured Sphingomonadaceae bacterium. Classification (GTDB taxonomy): domain Bacteria; phylum Pseudomonadota; class Alphaproteobacteria; order Sphingomonadales; family Sphingomonadaceae; genus Alterirhizorhabdus. Next base: position 5,771 of record CAXTTS010000108.1, on the reverse strand, counting down.
CCTGCCTGGTAGGCGCGGGCGTGGGCGGGGGGATCGAAATCGGCCCGGATCAGGCCCTTGGATGGGCTGGCTTTCTTGATCTCGGCGATCAGGCCGAAGCCGCCGGCCGCCACCTTCGCATCGAGCGCTGCGCGGAAGCAGCGCGGCGGGGAAACGGCAGCGGCGCGGGCCTGGAGTTCGGCGAACGGCAGGGCCGCCTTGCGGGCGGTGACTTCGATGCGCTTGGTCGCGAGGATTTCGGTGAGCTTGTTCGTCATCGCGGCAGGCATTCGGGCTGGCCGGGGAAGATTGCAAGGCGCAATGCCGGCCAGCCCCGAAGGATTACGAGGCGGCGGTCGCATCGGATGGATGGTGGGTCGAAGAGTATCTTCCGCCATCCGACGCGGCCGTCTACCGCACGGAGATCAACGGGGCGTGGTGGTGCCGCCGGATGTGCCCATGCCGCTGGACGTTCCCATGCTGCCGGATGTGCCCATGCTGCCGCCCGATGCGCCCATGCCCGTATCCGAGGCGCCCGTATCGGTGCCAGACGTACCCATGCCCATCCCGCTCCGCGAGCTGCTGCTCGACTTGCGATGCGACGAGGATGTCGATTTCGCATGCTTGCCGCTCGACTTCTTCATCTTGCCGCCGTGCATGGTGCCCATCGACCCGGAGCCGGCCGAACTGTCCATCCCGGACATCGACGAGCCCGAAGGGCTGCCCGTTCCGCCTGCTGTGGAGGTACTGCCGCTCGTCTGTGCCGATGCCGACACGGCGACGCCCAATATGGCGGTAGACGCCAGCATGATGTTGAGAAGTTTCATTGACCGTTCCTTTGCAGAAGACCCGGTTGAAACGCTCTGATACGGGTGGTAAGTTCCAGTAACCTCGACCTTTATTGCCATGATTTAGATTACCGGCAACTTTCTGCTGGTCGATAACGCCGGAGAAACGGATGTTTCAGAAGGCGATCCAGCAATCGAGCAGCGCCTTGGCGAGCCCCTTGTCGATCGCCTCGGCGGCTTCCTCCACGCCTTCGCGCCAGTCGTCCGCCTCGCCGGCGACGATCAGCGCGGCCGCCGCGTTCAGCAGCACCGCATCGCGATAGCCGCCCGGTTCGCCCAGCAGCAGGGCGCGCAATGCGGCGGCGTTGAAGCGGGCGTCTCCCCCGCGCAGCGCCTCGGGCGGGTGGCGGGGGAGGCCGGCATCCTCCGGCACGATCCGCTCGCTGCGATCGCCGCACGCCCCGAGGCGGACGATGCTGCTGGGGCCGCTGATCGAGAGTTCGTCGAGCGGTTCGTCGCCGGCCACCATCATCGCCGATTCGGTGCCGAGCAGCCGCAGCCCCTCCGCATAGGTGCCGAGATAATCGGGGCGCGCGACGCCGATGAGCTGGCGGGTGACGCGGGCGGGATTGGCGATCGGGCCGATCAGGTTGAAGATCGTTCGCCGGCCGATCGCGCGGCGCACCCCGGCGAGCCGGCCGAGCGCCGGATGGTGCGCCTGCGCGAACAGGAAGGCTATGCCGAGATCGGCGAGGCTTTCCTCCGCGCGGGCCGAGGCGCGGGCCAGATCGAGGCCGAGCGCCTCCAGCGTATCGGCCGCGCCGGCCTTGGAGGAGGCGGCGCGATTGCCATGCTTGGCGACCGGAACGCCGCAGGCGGCGACGACGATGGCGACGGCGGTGGAGACGTTGAGGCTGTGCGCGCCGTCGCCGCCGGTGCCGCAGACGTCGATCGCGTTCACCGGCGCGGCGATCGGGATCATGCGTTCGCGAAGGGCGAGAGCGGCGGCGGCGATCTCGATGCTGGTCTCGTCACGCTCGGCCATCGTCGTCAGGAAGGTGGCGACCTCCCCGTCCGGCGCCTTGCCGTCCAGCATGTCGGCGAAGGCGGCGTGGGCGGTCGCATGGTCGAGCGGGGTGCGCGCGTCAGGCAGCAGCGCCAGATCGGTCATGCGAGTTCGCGCACCGCCATGCCGGCCGCGCGCATGAAATTGGCGAGCAGCGCGTGGCCATGCTCGGTGGCGATGCTCTCCGGGTGGAACTGCACGCCGTGGATCGGCAGGGTGGCGTGGCGCAGCCCCATCACCACGCCATCGTCAGTGCGCGCGTTGACGAGAAGGCTTGGGGGCACGCTATCCTCCGGCACCGTCAGCGAATGGTAGCGGGTGGCGGTGAACGGGGAGGGCAAATCCGCGAACACGCCGCTGCCATCGTGCAGGATCGGGCTGGTCTTGCCGTGCATCAGGCTGGGCGCGCGAACGACGCGGCCGCCGAAATACTGCCCGATCGCCTGATGGCCGAGGCACACGCCGAGCAAGGGCCGGCCGGCATCCGCGGCGGCGGCGACCAGATCGAGCGACACGCCCGCCTCGTTCGGGGTGCAGGGGCCGGGCGAGATCAGGAACGCCTCGGCTCCGCTGGAAAGCGCTTGGCCCGCGCCGATCGCATCGTTGCGCACCACCTCCACCTCCGCCCCGAGCTGCTGGAGGTAATGGACGAGGTTCCAGGTAAAGCTGTCATAATTGTCGATGACGAGGATCATGGGCTGGGCTTTAGCCGATGGGCGGGGGCATGCAAGCATGGCCCGTTCCGATGCCACCGACGGCGACATTACAGCATATTACAAATCGTGCGCGTCGGCCGCTGCCGGGAAGCGGCGGATTGCGGCGGATTGCGGCGGCGGGGTGCTACCTGTAGGCGATCCGCCGATGCCATCGGCGTATGCCCCCTATTCCGCCTATCCGCATGAGGTGTCGCTGCGGCGGCGCGCGGTGTCGTTCGTGCTGGCGGTGGCGGCCAATCTGCTGCTGCTGCTGATGCTGTTCACGCTGGCGCCCAACATCACCCGCGAGCCGCCGCCCGATACCAGCCCGACCGTGGTGCAGCTGACGCCGGATCGCACCGCGCAAAGCACGCCCGCCAAAACGGAGAAGAAGGCGAAGCGCGCCAGCGGCGCCAAGCCGCGCACGCCGACGCCGGTGAAGACGCCGGTGAAGGCGCGCACCGAGGTGGACGTGTCCACGGCAGCGCCCGCGCTCAACATGATGATCGTGAGCAAGGACGTGCTGGCGGCGACCGACAAGGCGATGCGATCGACCAATCCCGGCAAGTCCGATGCGGCCGGCACCGGCACCGAAGGCACCGGCCTCGCCAGCGGATCCGGTGCGGGGGCGGGCAAGGGGCCGGGCGGCGAGACGCTCTACAATGCGGAATGGCAGCGCGAGCCGACCGATGCGGAACTCTCCTTCTACATGCCCAAGAGCGGCCCGCGCGTCGGCTGGGGGATGATCGCCTGCCGCACGGTGGCGGATTACCGGGTGGAGGATTGCGTGGAGATCGGCCAGTCGCCCGCCGGCTCGGGCCTGTCGCGCGCGGTGCGGCAGGCGGCGTGGCAGTTCCGCGTCAGGCCCCCGCGGGTGGGCGACCGCCGGCTGGTGGGCGCGTGGGTGCGGATACGGATCGACTATACCGAAACATCCGCACGGATCGGCGGCTAGCTGCTGCGCGAGAAGGGCAGCAGGGCCTCGTAGGTCGGCCAGTCCGGCTTGCCCGGCACCGCATGGCCCCGGCGCAGCAGGAAGGCGTGGCGGACGATCTCGGCCTGCTGCTCGATGCCGTAACGGGCGAAGGGCTTGCCCGGCACGAAATCATAGGCGTAGCGGCAGAAAGGGTGGCGGATCAGCGGAAGCAACCAGCGCCCGCCGCGCTGCGCCTGCCAGACATGCGCCATCTCGTGGATGAACAGGCCCTGCGCACCGATCCCCCCGGCGCTGAAATCGTCGCTGTAGAGGCTGCCTTGGGGGTGGAAGTGGATGTGGCCCATCGGCGCCATCGCCACCTCGCGCGGCTGGAACGGAAACCATCGGCGGCGGCGTATCTCCACCCGATCGAGGTCGATCGCCTGCCCGTAGACCGAGGCCGCCAGGTGCCGCTCGCCGGCGGTGAGGTCGCGGTTCATCGCGGCAGCCTATCGCACCGGGCGGGCACTGGCGAGGGCGGTGGCGTGGCGGCGCATCGCCGGCTAGGCTGCCGCATCGCATCGGAGCGCGGCGACGGATGGACTTCACCTGCTACGTCTATGAAAACTGGAAGCCGCGCATCCGCCCGGCCTCGCCCCGGCGGGACTGGATGGAGCAGACCCCCGAGCATTTCGCCTATCGCTGCCTGCCGCTGGCGATCGCCAATGCGCATGGCTGGGAGCTGCTGAGCCCGTGCGGCTTCAAGGCGCGCTGGCGGGGCGGATCGGGCAAGGAGGCGGTGGAGATCGTGCTCGATCCCGGCATGGAGGGGCGGGTGCCGCCGGTATCGCTGTTCGGGCAGGGCACGATCACCTTTCATGTCGAGGGGCTGTTCCGCACGCCGCCCGGCTGGAACCTGTGGATCGGCGGCGCGCCGAACGCGGCCAAGGACGGCATCGCGCCGCTGGGCGGCGTGATCGAGACGGACTGGTCGCCCTACAGCTTCACGATGAACTGGCGCTTCACCCGCAAGGATCATTGGGCGCGGTTCGAGGAGGATGAGCCCTTCTGCTTCTTCTTCCCCGTGCAGCGGCAACCGATCGCCGGGTTCGAGCCGCGCATCAGGCCGGTAGAGGAGGCGCCCGAGCTGAAGGCGGCGTTCGACGACTGGAGCCGATCGCGCGCCGAGTTCCAGCAATGGGTGCGTGAGACATCGCCGACCGCACCGGCCGACCAGTGGCAGAAGCTCTATTATCGCGGGATCGCGCCCGATGGCACGGCGGGGCCGGACGACCACCAGGCCAAGCTGCGGCTGAAGCCGTTCGCCCCGCCGCCAGCACCAGCCTGCCCGGTGGCGCATGGCGCGGCCGCTACAGCGCCGGTCGCGACGAAGGGGGCGGCGATCCTGGCCCAGCCGCGTGGCCCGTTGCCGGAGGCGGTGATGCGGCTGACGCTCTCCCAGATCGGCTTCGATCCCCAGGCACCCGCCAAGCCGCCGAAGCGGTAGCGCGTGGCTATTGGCCGAAGCGGGCCTCGCTCGCCCGGGCCACAGCCTCGCGCGCGGCCGCCAGCAGCGCGCCGGATTTCGCCTCGCACTCGCGCTGTTCGGCATCGGGATCGCTGTCCGCGACGATGCCCGCGCCGGCCTGGACGTGCATCACGCCATCCTTCACCACCGCCGTGCGCAGGACGATGCACGAATCCATCGATCCGTCTGCCGAGAAATAGCCGACCCCGCCGGCATAGGCGCCGCGCGTTTCCGGCTCCAGTTCGGCGATGATCTCGCACGCGCGCACCTTGGGCGCGCCGGATACGGTGCCGGCGGGAAAGCCGGCGAACAGCGCATCGAGCGCATCCTTGTCCGGTGACAGGCGGCCGACCACGTTCGACACGATGTGCATGACATGGCTGTATTTCTCGACCGTATAGCTGTCCGTCACCTCCACCGTGCCGGCGGCGGCGACCCGGCCGACATCGTTGCGGCCGAGATCGAGCAGCATCAGATGCTCGGCCCGCTCCTTGGGATCGGCGAGCAGGGCATCGCGGTGGGCGCTATCCTCCGCCGCCGTTCGCCCACGCGGGCGGGTGCCGGCGATCGGGCGGATCGTCACCTCGCCGTCGCGCGCGCGGACGAGGATCTCGGGGCTGGAGCCGATCAGCGCGAAACCCGGTAGATCGAGATAGTAGAGGAAGGGGGACGGGTTGATCCGCCGCAACGCCCTGTAGAGGTCGAACGGGGGCAGCGCGAAGGGTGCTGAGAAACGCTGCGCCAGCACGACCTGGAAGATGTCCCCGGCGGCGATAAAGTCCTTCGCGGCGAGCACCAT
>CAXTTS010000107.1:0-10246 GCA_964247265.1 uncultured Sphingomonadaceae bacterium | reverse complement strand
GAGATAGACCGGTGCCCCACCCTGCGCTGCCTTCAGTTCCGCATTATGTATCGCACTCTGCGCGAAGAATGAATCGGTCATTATCGTTGACCAGATGTGCATCGGCTTTAAATCGGGATGATTCTTCCGGTAGAATGCGAGAGCCGCTTCGCCACGCTCTTGCCCCATCATGCCGATGACTTTGGTGCGAAGCGCCGCATCGTCCATACTCGGCCACGTAGGATCCATCATCAACATGGCGGTCGCCTCGTCGGCGGTCGTTCCGATCATCAACGGCACATCGGCCGACACCGCCGGAGCCGATGTCTCCCACAGATTCGTCGGCATGACGGTGCCATCGACCACCGGACCGAACATCATGCTCATCGAGGAGTAGCCGGCGAACTTGGTCGAGGCCCCGCCCGGACCGGCCGGGGCCGGGTATTTCGCCCGCTGGAAGACATCGAGCAGCTGATCGGTCGAGGCGTTCAACAAGCCTTTCAGCTGCTCATCCGGCGTCCCCGGAAATTCGGCGAGGACAGCCTTCGTGGCCAGATCCGCGTCCGCCTTGGACCGCAGCCGCCCCCCGCCGCTCATGGCGATACCCTTCTGGAACAGGCCCTTCGCCGAGGGCATGCCGAACAACGTGAGCACCTTGGCGCCGCCGCCCGACTGGCCGAATATGGTCACATTCGCCGGATCGCCGCCGAACTGCGCGATATTGTCATGCACCCATTCGAGCGCCGCCTTCAGATCGAGAAACGAGTTGTTGGCCGATGCCGCATATTCCGGCGAAAGCGATGACAGGTCGAGGAAACCGAACGCATTCAGCCGATGATTGACCGACACGACGACGAGCCCATTCTCCCGCGCCAGATTGGCGCCCCGATAGAATAGTTCGCGCGAACTCCCTTCGCTGAAACCGCCACCGTGGAGCCAGACCATTACCGGCCGCTTGCCGGGCTTCAGCGAAGGCGTCCACACGTTGAGCGACAGGCAGTCCTCGCTCATCGGCGAGGTTTTCGTCAGGTTGACGGCCTTCTGCAACTCCGGCCCCAGATCAGTGGTGTGTTGCGGGCATCGCGGGCCGAAGTCCGCCGCCGCCTTTACGCCGGACCAGGATTTGGGCTTCTGCGGGGGCAGAAAGCGGTTGGCCCCGCCGGTGTCCGCTCCATAGGGGATGCCGAGGAAGGCCAGCGTTCCGGCATCGGTAAAGCCGCGCAACTGCCCGTCCTTTACAGATACGATGGGCGCGGCGACAGGTGCGGCGGCGGCGGGGGTGGCCATGGCGACCATCGCGCTCAATGCCAGCGCTGACCCAGAGGCCAAACTCGCCAGAAAGTTTTGCATATTTTTTCCTCTGCTATTCTTCTGCGCCGGCGTTCTACGGCTTATTATATCGATCGATGCTCTGCCGCTAGGATCAGTGAGGCGTTCACCAGCGAACGGCTTGGATAGGGCCAGCCGACACCGCTCCATGCACATCTCACGATGTTTTGGGCCAGTGAGCGGGGGCACGTCCAGGTCGAACGTCTTAGACTATTTGTTCGGCGATACCGATGACGGAGGTGTTTACTCTGCGCCACACTTGCAGCCGCGCCGCGAAACAGTCTGATTACTCCCCCCTCCACACTTAACCAAATGTGTGCCCGCGCCGGTCAACCCGGCTGTCAGATAAGAGTGGCAGGTTATGCACGATCCGACGTATCGTCAACGAAAATATGGACTATGTGCATCCGGCCTATCGATCATGCGAGAATGCTTATCGATCGCGACATGTCGCGCACAATGCAAAGTCCCACCACTGTCAAGTTATAACAAGACTATCTTCGCACTTGCAGCATTGCTATTGGTCGTTCGAAATATAGGGGCCACCTGCCGCTCGACATGTGAGGCGTTTGAACTAGTGGGCATCGTCCGTTCGAGACCACTCATTGGAGTCGGTCAAACAGGCAGCAACCAGCCCCGGAGATACGATGTCCGAAGATATCACTTGGATGCCAGCGCGCCAGATTGGCGAGTTGATCGCGCAGCGCGAGATCTCGCCGATCGAGGTGACCGAGCATTTCCTCGGGCGGATCGACGAGCATGATCACAAGCTCAAGGCGTTTGCGCATGTCGATCGCGCCGGCGCCCGCGCTCAGGCCGCACAGGCCGAGAAAGCCGTCGCCGCCGGTGACACTCTCGGGCCATTGCATGGCGTCCCTGTCTCGATAAAGGGGCACATCTTCGTGGAAGGGCTGCCCACCTTCGACATGGGATCGCTCTCGAATATCCCCGCCGCCCCGCGCGATGACGTGCAGGTAGAACGGCTGCGCGCCGCAGGTGCGGTCATTCTCGGCATCAACACGTTGATGGGTTCCGGCGCCGACGTAAGCCAGGTCGGCGGTGATCCGCGCAGAATGTATAATTGGGATGTCGAGGCCCGCAATCCGTGGGACATTTCCCGCGTGCCGGGCTGGTCGAGTTCCGGAACCGCGGCAGCGGTGGCCGGTGGCTTGGTGCCTTACGGCCTCGGCTCCGATGGCGGCGGCTCTACCCGGCTGCCGTCCGCTTATTCTGGCCTGTTCGGCATCGTGGCAACGCCCGGCCGCATCCCCTGGATCAATCCCACCGCCCCGGCGCTCGCGCTTACCGCCAGCACGGGACCGATGTGCCGGGACGTGCTCGACGGCGCAATGGCGACGCAGGCGATGGCCGGCCCGGACGGACGCGATTTTTACAGCCTGCACGATGAACCGGGCAACTATACCGCCGATATCGAAACCGGCGTCGAGGGCATGCGGTTCGCCTGGAGCGACGATATGGGCTATGCCTCGATCTACGCGCAGGAAGAAAGTCCGCGCGTGATAGCGGCTATCCGGTCGGCCGCGTATCGCTTCGCCGAGCTTGGCGCGACCGTCGAACCCACCGAGGAGAAGTGGGACGATTTCTGGGATGGCTTCATGATGATCAACCGCGCTTTCGGCGCTGGCGGCCGTGGCGTGAGCAACCCGCCACCGGCTGACGAGTTCTGGAAATCCTTACAGTCGCGCGGCGAAAACGTCGATCGCTTCAATCGACTGTTCAAGGACTATGACGTCCTCCTGACGCCGACGACGCAGTTGCTCCCGCGCAAAGTGGAGGATTGGAACGATTGCTGGACAATCAACGGCCCGAACTATGCCCACGGCACCTTCGCCGGGGTTTATACGAGCCATGTAATGCTGTTCAACTGGCTCTCGATGCCGGCTTTCTCCGTGCCGGCTGGATTTGTTGATGGTCTGCCTGTGGGCCTGCAGATCGTCGGCAAACCGGGAAGCGAAGTGAAGATGTTCAAGATCGCACGCGCTTTTCAGAAGGCGTTCCCGCAGAACCAGCATCCGCCGGGCTTCTGAATTGACGACGGGGCGGGACGACATAGGCTGGCGGGGCGACGATGTCGCCCCGCCAGGTCTCATGGTGTCTCGGGATACATCGCGGCGGCCAACGCCATGATTTCCGCTTCGTCATCCCGGAGGATGAAGCCGGCCTCTATTGCGCTGCGCAGCGAAGGCTCGAACTTGCGCATATAGTCCGCGCGACCGCCCGGATAGAGCGTTGCCAATGTCGCGGCGTCGAACGGCCGGGTGGAGCCGAACAAGGCAAGCAGCCCCGGCGCGCTCTGCCCGAGACCGGACAGAGCCGACGTCGGAACATCCACCCACGGGCTCCGAATGCCGCCGACGGCATTACCATTGGCGTCCAACTCCAGCACCGGCGGCGCTGCCGATGTCTCCAGCCGAGCACCCTTGGGCGGCGCCTTGCCGCTGCCGACCCAGCGATCGAGCGAGGCGAGCGCGGCCTGCATCACATAATGATGCTGCGGCGCGGCGTTCATCGCCGGGCTCAATTTCTGCCCAAACAGGTTGTCCACCGGAGCATAGGCCTTGGCGAGCGCTTCGATCGGCGCTGTTCCGTTATCGATCGCACCCGCGCCCAGCGTGTAGGTGTCGGCATGTGCCGTCCCGGCAACTTCCCAAGTGCGGATGTGATCGGTGTCGGGCTGCCGTGCGACGACATAGCCATAGTTCGCAATCATGAGATCGGTCTCGGTTATCACCATCAGCACCGGCACCCGCACGTCCTCGCGAATCTTAATCGGATCGACCGGCATCGCGGTGCGCGCCGCCCGGCTGGACATGAAGTCGCCGTCAAGCGGCGCCGTGCCGCCGAAGCGGGAGTGGATCAGATACCCATCATACACGCGGCTGATCGGGTCGATCGCGTTGACATAGGTGGTCAGGAACGCGGCCGATTGGGATTCACCCGTGGCGATCACATGCCGCACCTTGAGCGAACCGAGGATATTCGGCCCGCCGCCGCCGCGCACCGCCCGACCGGCCTGACTGAACATGTCATAGGAATAAGCGTCGCCCGGATGGTTCAGGCCGGCATAGCGCTCGGGATCGGCCTTCCGCAGCGGCAACAGGCCCGGAAACCCCATCGGGCTGCCGTCGATCCCGACCTTCTGGGCCGATACGGCGACATAAGCGAAGCCCTTCCGCACGAGTTCGCGATGAAAATAGGTCCAGTCGGGCGCACCGTCCGTACCCCCGCTGACGTTCAGCCACTCCACGATCACCGTGCCGTTAAACTTTGCGGCACTCTCGGGCCGCACCACCACGATCCGGGTCGTAAAAGCGGCCGTTCCGGAAACCGAAACGGCGTTGGTGGACGCACTCGCAGGTGTGTACGTGTTCGCGGAGCCTGACAGGAAATATTCCTGCACCACATAGCCGGCCGGTGCGACAGAAAAACTATTCTGGCCAAGAACCGGCCGACCGGCCACTGGCCCGCTTACCGTCTGTGCGGATGCCACGCTGGCCATCATTGTGATGCCAAGCAGGAGTGGTGAAAGCGTCCGATATATGCCGAAATCTCAGTACGTCTTGGCCATTGTCTTGATCCACTGTCCATCATGGCAGCCTCCGCCGTCGGTGCGATTTACACGATCGAACATGGTCCACTCAGCCCATCCTCTCTCCGTCACCACCTGATCACGCCAGGCCGACATTTTTTCTGCCGTCGATCTAACTAATAAAGTTGAACCCTGACAATAGCCTCTGCACAAATGCGGAATTATCTATTGCCGCCATGCTCCAGATGATCGATTTGTCCGGCGCCGGGAAGAGGCCGGCGAAACAGTCAAGGCTTTGGTGAGGATGATCCGAATGAGGATGCGCAATCGCGCTTGGAGGCTTGTCGCCACCGCCGCTGCCACGACACTTGCGACAATGGCACAGGCAGTGCCGCCTTCGATCACCCCCCTATCGGCTCCACCCGGGCTCGTCAGCGGCGAGCGGCTGCTCGTGCGTGTCGATACCTCCGCAGCGGCGGAGGCCACGTTGAAGGTCACGCTGAACGGTACGGACGTGAGTTCATCGTTCCGCGCCGAACCCTCCGGCCGGATCGGCCTCGTAACCGGCCTGAAGCCCGGCAGGAATTTGCTTCGCGCGCAAATCGGTGGCCAATCGAGCAGCCTCGCGATCATCGATCATCCGCTGTCCGGCCCACTGCTTCCGGGCACGCGACAACAGCCCTTCATATGCCAGACATCATCCTTCAAGCTGCCGGACGGATCTTTCCTCGGTCCGGCACTCGATGCGGACTGCTCGGCGGCGACACGGATCAGCTATGTCTACATGCCGCTTTCGGGGGCGGGATTCCGGCCCCTCCAGGGCACCGCGCATCCGGCGGATATGGCGACGACCATTACGACGGACGGGCGCACCGTGCCATTCATCGTCCGGATCGAGACGGCGACGATCAATCGGGGAATCCATCAGAGCGCGATCCTGTTCGATCCCGCCGGCGGCGCGGTCCCCGATCCAGTCTCGCCCCCGGCCGGCTGGAACCGCCGCCTGATCGCCGTCCACGGCTTCGGCTGCACCGGCGGCTGGTATATTCAGGGGGCCGCGCAGGGCGAGAACATCCTGGATCCGGTGCGGCTCGGCGAGGGCTATGCGCTGTTCACCAACACGCTGCGCCACCCGACCAACAGCTGCAATGCCTATGTCGCCGGCCAGACGACAGTGATGGACAAGCAGCATTTCATCGAAACCTACGGCGTACCGATCTTCACGGTCAGCAAAGGGTCGTCCGGCGGCGCCTATACCAGTTTGCAGGTCGCGGACGCATTCCCCGGCCTGTTCGACGGCGTCCTGATCGGATCGACCTTCCCTGATGCCCTTGCGATCGCGCTGGCGGGCATGGACGCGCGGCTGCTTGCACATTATTATGCAGGCTCCTCATCCCTGACCGAAGCGCAGAAGATCGCCATCAGCGGCTACAAGTCGCTCAGCGCGTTCATCGATGCGGCGAACCAGGCGCAACGGACCGATCCGGTGGCGAACCGCACCGACGACATCCCCGGCTATAAGGGCGCGGTATGGAACGATGCCGTGCCCGTCGCCCTCCGCTATGATCCGAAGGGCAACCCGAAGGGCGCGCGACCGACGATCTTCGATGCGGCCAAGGATATTTACGGGGTCGATCCGCGCACCGGCTTTGCGCGCCGCCCGTTCGACAATCGCGGCGTGCAATATGGCCTCTCGGCGCTCAACACCGGACAGATCACGCCCGATCAGTTCATCGATCTCAACGCGGCCATCGGCGGCTATGATGATGACCTGAATTTCGTTCCGGCTCGCAGCGTCGGTGATCTCGATGCGATCCGGGCGATGCAGCAGATCGGTCTGGCGCTGAACGGCGGCGGCGGGCTTGCAAGCATTCCGGTCATGGACGCGGCGCCAGGCGGCTTCCTGTACGACGAGGATCATCTCTACCATTATCAATGGTTCCACTTCGCCGTGCGCGAACGCATGCGTGCGGCCAATGGCGATGCGCAAAACCATATCATGTGGCGCGGCGGCGGCAGCATCGCCGAGAATATGGGGAAGGCCAGCGCGGAATCCGCCGCTTTGATAGCGACGGCATCGCGCGAGAGCTGGACGGCGTTCATTGCCTGGGTCGCCGCCGTGAAGAACGATCGCTCCACGGCACCCGACCGGATCAAGACCATTCGCGACAAGCCCGCGACTTTGGTCGACGGCTGCTGGACCAAATCGCTGCCGCCCCGCTTCATCGCCGAGCCGCAGACTCGCAGCGCGAAGCCGGACAGCCAGTGCAACACGCTTTACCCGTCCTACGCCTCGGCGCGCGAGGTGGCCGGCGGCCCCCTCGCGGCCAACATCTATCGTTGCACGCTGACCCCCCTGCGCCTGCGGGACTATGCCGTGACCTTCACCGCCGCACAGCAGCAACGCTTGCGCCGCCTCTTTCCCGATGGCGTGTGCGATTTCTCGCGCCCGGGCGTCGGCTACCAGGTGGTGCAACCGCAGATACAAGTCAGCGGCGGCTAAAGCCCTAGCCCAGCTTCAGGGCGCAGAGCTTGTTGCCCTCGGGATCGCGCACATAGGCCATGTACGCCTTGCTTTCCGCCGGTCCGCGCGGACCGGGCGCGCCATCGTCGCTCCCGCCGAGTTCCAGCGCCTTGGCGTGAAAGGCATCGACGGCCGCATGGCTCTCCACCGCGAAGCCGGCCATCGTCCCATTGCCCGCCGTTGCCGGCTCGCCGTTGAACGGGGCAACGATGGCGAACATCGGGCCGCCCGGCGTGCCGTACACCCGCCCGCCCGATCCATGATCGAACAGGGCACCGACACCGATCGAGCCGAGCAAGGCATCGTAGAATTTTAGCGCCTGTTCGAGCTGGTTCGATCCGATCGTGACATAGGCTAGAGCATTTTCGGTTTAGTCGAAGGCGTATCCGGAGTTCTGAAGGTAGTTGCGGCACTCGGCTGGGCTGAAGGCATCGAACAGGCTGCCGATGGTGGTCCAGAGCGCCTCGCGGGTGCGGGCGGCGGCTTTGCGGAGGAGCGCCTTCAGCTTGGCGAAGACCTGCTCGATGGGGTTCAGGTCCGGGCTGTATGGCGGCAGGTATAGGATGCTGGCGCCCACCGCCCGCACCGCCTCGGCGACGCCGGCGACCTTGTGGGCCGCGAGGTTGTCCATCACCACGACGTCACCCGGCTTGAGCTCAGGCGCGAGGAACTGGCGGACATAAGCAAGGAACGCCTCGCCGGTCATCGGGCCATCCAGCACCAGCGGCGCGACGATGCCGCTCGAGCGCAGGCCGGCGAGGAAGGTCGTCGTCTTCCAGTGGCCGTGCGGTGCGGCATCGACCAGGCGCTCGCCCCGCGGGCTCCAGCCGTAGCGGCGCGCCATGTTGGTGGTTGCGCCCGTCTCATCGAGGAAGACGAACGCTTGCGGGTCCATGAAGCGCTGCCACACCCGCCAGCGCTGGCGATGCGCTGCGACGTCGGGCCGGTCCTGCTCAGCCGCCCTCAGCGCTTTTTTTGTGTGACAGGCCCAGCCGCGGGAGTGTCCGATATTCTGTGCGGAAGGCCGGTTGTCGTCATCAGATGACGAACCGCTCGCCGAAGATCACGGCGAACTGGCTCTTCGCCTCACCCCACTCCCGCGGCGGCCGTTTCCATTCGTCCGCCGCGTGATTGAGCACCAAGTATAACAGCTTCATCGCCGCATCGTCACCGGGGAAGTGGCCACGGGTGCGAACGGCGCGGCGGATCTTCGAGTTCAAAGCCTCGATAGCGTTCGTAACCGGTATGAGGATGTTCGGTGCCGACGTCCCTGCTGCGACTCTTTGGGTCACGGTGTATGGTGCGACCATCCGGGACAGAGGCACCGGGAGCACGAATGTGCGGGCAGGCCGATGTATACGATGAGCTTCGAGCTCGAGTTAGTAGCTGGCCGCCTCTGCGACTCGCCCGGTTGCGCCGAGAGCGCGGATCCGTAGTTGTCGTGTCGCCCGCCGCTCCCGTCATCATGCTGACAGGAGGAGCCAATGCGACGCGTGATCGGAATGGACATCCACCGGACCTTTGGTGAGGTGGTCATTTGGGAAGAGGGCAAGCTCAGACACGCCGGTCGGGTCGATATGACCCGGACGGCGCTCGAGGGGTTCGGCAAGAGCTTGTGTGCGACCGACGAGGTCGTGATCGAGGCCACGGGAAATTGCATGGCGGTATCGCGCGTGCTGTCGCCCTTCGTAGCGCGGGTGGTAATCGCCAATCCGCTGCAGGTTAAGGCGATTGCGCAAGCGCATGTGAAGACCGACAAGATCGACGCCGGCACGCTCGCCAGTCTGCATGCGGCTGGATATCTTCCCGAGATCTGGACCCCTGATGCCGTGACGGAGCGCAAGCGGCGGCTTGTCGCCCGCCGGTATCAGATCGTCCGGCACCGGACGCGGATCAAGAACGAGGTGCATGCTATCCTGCACGCGCATCTGATCCCGCCCTGTCCGCATGCCGACCTGTTCAGCAAGGTGGGACGCGCCTGGCTCCAGCGGCAGCCGCTGCCCGATGACGAGCGGCTCGCGATCGAGCGGCATGTCCGCGAGCTGGACCGGATGGGCGAAGACCTCGCCACCCTCGACAAGGAGATCGCCGGCGAGGCGCTCGACGACACCTCGGTTGCACGGCTGATCACGATTACCGGCGTCAACTTGACGGTCGCCACCGGCCTCGTCGCGGCGATCGGCGACATCCGGCGCTTCTCGAGCCCGCAAAAGCTGGTGAGCTACTTCGGTCTCAACCCGCGGGTTCGGCAATCCGGGCTCGGGGCTGCTCACCACGGCCGTATCAGCAAGTCTGGCCGCAGCCATGCCCGCGCGATGCTGGTCGAGGCCGCATGGGCGGCAGCAAAGGCGCCGGGGCCGCTGCATGCCTTCTTCGTGCGCATCCGAGCCAGGCGCGGCCACCAGATTGCCGCCGTCGCGGTCGCGCGCAAGCTCACCGTGCTCTGCTGGCATCTGCTTACCAGGGAGGCCGACTACCGCTGGGCACGGCCGGCCCTGGTCGCGAACAAGCGTCGCGGAATGGAGCTTCGGTCCGGGCAGCCGCAGAAGAAGGGCAACAAGCCTGGCCCAGCCCATGCGTACAACATCAAGACGCTGCGCGACCAGGAGATGGACGTCGCCCGACACGCTGAGCAAGCCTACGAGCACTTTGTCGCCCAGTGGGTGACACGGCCCAAGGTGCGCGGACGCTCCAAGCCGGCAGGGCTTTGAACAGGCGGCCTGACGGAACTTGCAGCCGGAGTTCCGCTCTTCGCCACGGAGTCGCCCGCGCACTCGACAAATACCACGTTTTTGCGCGGGCGGTCTTGTCGATCTCATCCGTCGTGTAGATGATCCGGCGGACGCCCTCGGGAAAGGCGAAAA
>CAXTTS010000106.1:0-10325 GCA_964247265.1 uncultured Sphingomonadaceae bacterium | reverse complement strand
GGCGATCTGCTGGCACCCTTCATCCGGCGCGGACGCGTCCTGATCGTCACCGACGCGAACGTCGCCGCCGCGCAGCTGGGCCGGCTGACGGCCGCGCTCGAAGCGGCGAACATCCTCGTTCTGGCCGAGATACTGCCCCCCGGTGAGGCGTCCAAAAGCTGGGCGCAGCTCGCAGCACTCACCGATGCGATGCTGGCGCACGGCATTGAACGCGGCGACCATGTGATCGCGCTCGGCGGCGGCGTGATCGGCGATCTCGTCGGCTTCGCGGCGGCGATCCTCAAGCGCGGCTGCGGCTTCGTGCAAGTGCCGACCACGCTGCTGGCGCAGGTCGATTCGTCGGTCGGCGGCAAGACGGCGATCAACAGCCCGGCGGGCAAGAATCTGATCGGTGCGTTCCATCAGCCGGGCTTCGTCCTGATCGATCCCACCACGCTCGATTCGCTGCCGGCGCGGGAGGTGCGCGCGGGCTATGCCGAGGTGGCGAAATATGGCCTGATCGACGATCCTGCCTTCTTCGCCTGGTGCGAGGCGAACGCCGCCGCCCTGCTCGCCGGCGATCCCGCCGCGCGCACCCATGCGATCGGCCGCAGCGTCGCCGCCAAGGCCGCGATCGTCGCCGCCGACGAGCGCGAGACGAACGGCACCCGCGCCTTGCTCAATCTCGGCCATACGTTCGGCCATGCGCTGGAGGCGGAGACCGGCTTTTCCGATCGCCTGCTGCACGGCGAGGCGGTGGCCGCCGGCATGGCGCTGGCCTTCCGCTTCTCCGCCCGGCTCGGCCTGTGCGCGGAGGCGGAGGCGGCGCGCGTGACGGCCCACCTGCAAGGCATCGGCCTGCCCGTCACCCTGCGCGATGCGGGCGTGGGTGCGGATGGCAAGACGCTCGTCGGCCACATGGCGCACGACAAGAAGATGGAGGGCGGCCGCCTGCCCTTCCTACTGGCTCACGGCATCGGCCGGACGTTCCTGGCAAAGGACGTCGCGCTGGATGAGGTCGCTGCGTTCCTCGATACGGAGCGTAGTTAGCCGGGAAGCCGCGCCTCAGCGCCGCCCGCCAGCGAACGCCAGCACCAGCCAGCCGGCGATCAGGCCCAGCCCGCCGATCGGCGTCACCGCGCCCAGGCAGCGCGGCGCCCCAAGCGCCATCGCATAGAGCGTGCCGGCGAACAGCCCGCCCCCCGCCACGAACAGCCAAGCCGCGATCCGCCCCCGCGGCATGGCGAGCACCGCCAGCGCCGCGACCGCATGCACCATCTGGTAGAGCGCGCCGGTTCGCAGCCACTCCGCCGCCTTGCCGCTCGCGCCGTGGGCGCCGAACGCGCCGGCCGCCACCGCCATCGCACCGGACAGGGCCGCCAGCCGGAACAGCAGCCCACCGCCACCGCCGCGCTTCACGGCGCCGCCCTCTCGCCCAGCGCGCGTTCGGGCGAGAACATCATCTCCATCGCCGCGCGCAGATCGCCTGATTCGCTCTGCAACGCCAGTCGCCGCGCATCGCGCTTGCGATAGGCTTCCTCCACCCGGTCGATCTCCACCCCCTCGAAACCCACGGCCGCCAGCGCCTGCCGCCCCATGCACACGGCCGATTCGAACACCTCGCGGGTCGATCCCGCCAGATCGAGGCCGTCCAGCCGCATCAGCGACCGCCGGTCGAACACGCGGGCCAGCACCGCTGCTTGCGGAAACGCCTTCAATATCGGCTCCAGCAGATCGGCGGACAGCTGATCGTCATCGACGCAGAAGATGATCGCCCGGGCCTCGCCGCCGCCCGCCTGTCGCAGCAAATCGAGCCGCAGCCCGTCGCCATAATAGACCTTGGTGCCGAAATCGTTGCTGACGTCGATCTGCGCGGCGTCCCGGTCGATCAGCGTCACCGTCACCGCCTTGGCCATCAGCATCTGCGCGACGGTCTGGCCGAAGCGGCCATAGCCGACGACGATCGCACTTGCCTGCCCGCCGTCCGGCCTTTCCAGATCGTCGCGCGGCGCATCGGCCGGGCTGACATAATAGCGCCGCGCGATCTTCATCAGGAATGGCGTGGTCGCCATCGAGAGCGTCACCACCGCGCCGAACAGGCTGGCCGCCTCGGGCGCGATCAACTGCGCCGCCTTCGCCTGGGCGAACAGGACGAAGCCGAACTCACCGCCCTGGCTCAGCAGCAGGCCCAGCGCGAACGCCTGCCGGGTGCCGACCCGGAACAGCTTGGCGATGCCGAAGATCGCCGCCGCCTTGATGACGACCACCGCCGCCGCCATGCCGATCACGAACAAGGGCCGCGCTGCCACGACATGCAGATCGAGCATCATGCCGACCGCGATGAAGAACAGCCCGATCAGGATCGTGCGAAACGGCTCTACATCCGCCTCAAGCTCGTGCCGGTAGGGCGAGTCCGCCAGCATCATGCCGGCGATGAACGCGCCGAGCGCGGTCGAGAGGTGCAGCGCCTCCATCACCGCCGCCGATGCCAGCACGGTGAACAGCCCGGCCGCGACGAACAGTTCGCGCTCGCCAAGGCCGCCGATCAGGCGGAACAACGGGTTCAGGATATAACGCCCGGCCAGCACCAGCCCGATGATCGCGCCGATCGTATAGAGGCCGAGCAGCCAGCCCGGCGGCGCGCTCGGATCGGCCGGCGCCCGGGACAAAGCGGCGATGATCGTGATGAGCGGCACGATCGACAGATCCTGGAACAGCAGGATCGAAAAGGCGCGCTCGCCCAGCGGCGTGTTCAGCCGCCCCGCCGATTGCAGCATCGGCAGCACCTGCGCGGTGGAGGACAGCGCCAGCGGCAAACCGAGGGCGAGCGCGGCCGGCGCGGAAAAGCCGGTCAGCAGGAAGATCGCCGCGCTCAGCGCGACGCCGCACACCACCACCTGCGCCAGCCCGAAGCCGAAGATGTCGCGCTTCAAACGCCACAGACGGCCGGGGTTCAGCTCCAGCCCGACGAGGAACAGCAGCAGGACGATGCCGAGTTCGGCGATCCCCAGCTTGCTCTCCGCATCGCCGACGAGGGCAAAGCCCTGCGGGCCGAGCAGCGCGCCGGCGACGAGATAGCCCAGCACCGCCCCCAGCCCGAAGCGGCGGAAGATCAGCACGAAGACCAGCGCCGCGCCGAGCAGCAATACGCCGTCGCGCAGCAGCAGAACCGTGCCTGCGCCTTCGTTCAACGGGCGGGCTCCGCTATTTGGCTGTTCGCCTTTGCCTCGGCCGCCGCAGCCGCCACCGCCTCGAACGCCAGACGGATCGAGGCATGGCGGGCCTTGTGCGGACGGGCCGGCGCGAAGATTTCGAGGCCGGGCCACTCGCCCGGATCGTCGCGCGCGCCATCCAGGAAGGCGGCCAGTGCATCGCGGGCAGCGGCGAGTTCGTCCGCGTTCCGCCCGATCGCATGCTCGCCCATCAGCGCGGCGGAGGCCTGGCCCAGCGCGCAGGCGCGCACCTCCTGCCCCAGCGCCGTCACCCGGCCCGTCTGGTCCAGCGCCACGTCTACCGTCACCCGACTGCCGCAGATCGGCGAGCGGCGCTCGATGCTGGCGCCCGGTTCGGCCAGCCGGTCCTGATGCGGGATCGCCGTGGCGAGGCGGAGAATCGCTGTGTTGTAGAGCGCGGCTGACATGATCTGCATGTAGGGCGCACGCGCGCGCTCGGCTAGTTGCGGCTGTCGTGCCGCCGTTCGGATCGGCCCGCCGCCTGCCGCATCGCGACGAAATCGACGATCGCCCGGCTGCTCGCGTTCAGCAGCGGGAAGGTGCGGGAGGAGAGCATCCATTCGGGCCGCGCCGCGCCACCGCCGTAGAATGTATCCGTCGCCAGATTGGCGAGCAGGAACAGCAGGGTCGCGCCGATCAGCCCCTTGAGCGCGCCGAAGCCAAAGCCCAGCAGCCGGTCGAGCGGCCCGAGGATCGACTGGCGCGTGCGCTGGCCGATCGCGCCCGCCACCAGACGCCCACCGAAGAAGACGATGCTGAAGATCATCGCGAACGCCAGGACCGAGGCCGCCGTCTCGGTGCCGACATGCGGCGCGAGCAGGGTCGTCACCGGCGCGTGGGCGATCTTCACCGCGATGATCGCCGCCACCCAGGCGAACAGCGACAGCACCTCCGTCACGAAGCCGCGAAAGCCGCCCAGCACGGCGCTGCCGCCCACCAGCAGCAGCACGATGATATCGAGAGTGGTCAGCGCCATCGCCGCCCCGCCTAGCCACGCCCCAGCATATGGTCAACGAGCGCGCCGAGCGTCGCGTAGCCGGAGAGCGCCATGCCGCTCCGCTCCTCCTTGATCGAACCCGGCACCATCGCGCGGGTGAAGCCCAGCTTGGCCGATTCCTTCAGCCGCAGCCCGCCATGCGCCACCGGGCGCAACTCGCCGGACAATGCCACCTCGCCGAACGCGACCGACTCGGCCGGCACCGGCCGCTCCGCCAGCGCCGAGACGAGCGCCGCCGCCACCGCCAGATCGGCCGCCGGGTCGACGATGCGATAGCCGCCGGCCACGTTCAGATACACCTCCGCCGTGGAGAAGCTGAGGCCGCAGCGCGCCTCCAGCACGGCGAGGATCATCGCCAGCCGCCCGCTGTCCCAGCCGACGACGGCGCGGCGCGGCGTGGCGCCGCTCGCCAGCCGCACCACCAGCGCCTGTATTTCCACCAGCACCGGCCGCGTGCCCTCCATCGCCGGAAACACCGTCGCCCCCGCAATCCCCTCGCCGCGATGGGTGAGGAACAGCGCGCTGGGATTGGCCACCTCGTCCAGCCCCTGCTCGGCCATCGCGAACACGCCGATCTCGTCCGTGCCGCCGAAGCGGTTCTTGATCGCGCGCAGGATGCGATATTGGTGGCTGCGCTCGCCTTCGAAGGCCAGCACCGTATCCACCATATGCTCCAGCACGCGCGGGCCGGCGATCGATCCGTCCTTGGTGACGTGGCCGACCAGCACCAGCGCGGTGCCGCGCTCCTTGGCGAAGCGGATCAGTTCCTGCGCGGAGGCGCGCACCTGGCTGACGGTGCCCGGCGCGCCCTCGATCAGGTCCGAATGCATTGTCTGGATCGAATCGATCACCAGCAGCGCCGGCGGCGTCGCCGCGCTCAGCGTGGTGAGGATGTCGCGCACCGATGTCGCGGCCGCCAGCATCACCGGCGCATGGCCGAGGCCGAGCCGGCGCGCGCGCAGCCGCACCTGATCGGTCGCCTCCTCACCCGAAATATAGGCGATCGGCAGCCCGGCCAGCGCCATCTTCGCTGCCGCCTGCAGCAGCAGCGTGGATTTGCCGATGCCGGGATCGCCGCCGATCAGGGTCGCCGATCCGGTGACGAGGCCGCCGCCGAGCGCCCGGTCGAACTCGGCGATGCCGGTCGCCATGCGCGGCGGCAGCGCGATCTCCGCATCGAGCCCGACGAGCGCCAGCCGCTGGCCGCCCCCGCGCAGATCGTGGCGGGCGGAGAAAGGCGTCACGTTGCTGGCCTCCTCCACCAGCGTGTTCCATTCCGCGCAGTCGACGCATTGGCCCTGCCACTTGGTCGTGCTGCTGCCGCATGCCTGGCAGACATAGCGTTTCTGCACTTTCGCCATGCCGCGCACTCCCGTTCGAACGAAACGGGAACTTAGGCCAAGCCATCGCGCTGCTCAAGACCGCCGGTGCCATTTCCGCGCTCGCAGGATCTCTTGGGGCGGTGAAAGCTTTGCGTGGTGGCGCATGATTGTCTACTGTGCGAGTAGTGATTGTGAACGGAGACACCCCGCGCACCGGGCCGGCTCCGCTCGACGCATGACCTACGGCCGGCAGACTCCCCCGAAGCCGGCCGCCTGACGGGCCGATCGCTCTCGCGCACGATCGCCCGCATATCTTGGCCCGGCCGCTGCTTCGCGCGGCCGGGCCTTTTTTGATAGCGAGACGGGACGCTAGGCGAGCATCGCCTCCACCACGTCCGCCGTCTCCTCCTCACAGCTTCGCGCCATGCGGACGCGAAAGCCGGACGCGGCGGCGCGGGCGCGGGCGGCCAGGCCGTCGTCGTTCACGCCCTCTCGCACCAGCCGGGCCAGCTTGCCCGCCTCGACCTGCTCGAAATCGAGCCGGATGCCGAGGCCGAGTTCCGCGACGGACGCCGAGACCATCCGCTTCTCGATGTCGAACGGCACGAACAGCATCGGCAGTCCCGCCAGCAGCGACGAGGCCGCCATGCCCAGCCCGCCATGCGACATTACCATTCGCGATCGCGCGACGATCCGTTCGAACGGCACCGGCGCACGCTCCATGATGAGCCCGGCCTGCTCCAGCGTGCGCAGATCGGTCTCGCCGAGGCGCGGATCATACACCCTGATCTTCAGCCGCGCATCGACCAGCCCCTGCCAGAACCCGTCGGGCCAGTTGCGCAGGCCGTTCATGTAGACGAACAATTCGTCGCCCGTACCATCCGCCACCACAGCCGAAGCCATCACCGAAGGCGCGCCGTAGGTGGACCGGCGCCACTCCCGATAGGGATCGATCTCGCGGAACACGGCGGCGAGTTCGCGATCCGCAAGGAAAATCTGCGGCAGCAGGTCGAGCGGCGGGCGGCCGTTCGCGCGCAGCGCCGCGTTCACGCCGTCCAGCAGCCGCGCCTCGTCATGCACCGCCGGCTTGCCGGTCAGGCTGGCGAATCGCGGCAGATGCGGCGGCGGCAGGGAAAATCCCGTGCCCAGCGCCAGCACCCTGATCCGCCCGCGTGCCGCGAGCATCAGCCCGGGCGCGAACTCCGCCACCACCACGTCGGGATCGATCGCCCGCAGCAGCCCGTCCCACGCCGCGATCATCGCGCGCATCGCCGCCACATCGCCAAGGCCGAGGATCGCCAATATGTCGCCCATCGTCGCCGGCGCGACATCGCCGACGCGGGCAAGCGTGGCGAGTTGCACCGGCCACAAAGGCGCCTGCCACACGGCAAGGCCCGGCGGCACCGCGCCGATCTGTTGCGCGGCGACGATCGGCTCGTGCCCGCGCGCGATCAGCTCCCGCGCGATCCCGGCGAGCTTCACCGTATGGCCGGTATTGGCGCCCAGCTCCCACCCGATCAGGATTCGGGCCATCGGGCGCGCCTAGATGCCGCCCGCCACCACGTCGTGGCCGAGCGCCTCCAGCTGCCGGGTCAGATCGGCAACGCACGCCTCGACGATCGCGGGATCGGGCGACCGGACGACGAAATTGGCGCCAACCCGCCCCTCGCGAAAAAACGGATAGCTGCCGATCTGGCAGCCGGCATGGGCGCGCTCGGTCGCGCCGAGCATGTCTGCGATCTCGCTTTCGGGCACCCAGCAGCCGACCGTGCGGGAGACGACGGGCTGCCCGCCCTCCAGCTTGCCGGTCAGCGACTCCAGCATCAGCGCGGCGATATGCGGCACGCCCGCCAGGATGAACACGTTGCCCAGCCGGATGCCCGGCGCGCCGGACATGGCATTCTCAATCAGGCTCGCGCCCTCGGGCACGCGCGCCATGCGCAACCGAGCCTCGGTCAGCCCGCCGCGCGTGGCATAATGTTGTTCCAGCACCGCCCGCGCCGCCGGATGGACGACCACGCCGATGCCGTGCGCCGCCGCGATCGCATCCACCGTGATGTCGTCATGCGTCGGGCCGATGCCGCCGGTGGTGAACAGATAATCGTTCCGCGTGCGCAACGCGTTCACCGCCTCCACGATCGCGGACTGCACGTCGGGCACCACCCGCACCTCGGCCAGGCGGATGCCCTGCACGTTCAGCCATGTCGCGATCTGCGCGACGTTCTTGTCCTGCGTGCGGCCGGAGAGGATCTCGTCGCCGATCACCAGCAGGGCTGCGGTCCAGATGCGGGGGGATGTCATCGCTGCACCGCATAGAACGATATCGCGTCTCTCGCAAAGCCGGCCTGTCATGCTATATCTGGCGCATGGATACCTATGTCACCGTCGCCGAGGGCGACTCCGTTTCACGCAATGGCGCGATCAAGCTCTACGGCCCCGATGGCTTCGAGGGGATGCGGCGCGCCGGGCAGCTGGCCGCGCAGGTGCTGGACGAGCTGACGCCGCATGTCGTGCCCGGTGTCGCCACGGCGGAACTGGACCGGATCGCGCGCGAGGCGATGCTGCGCGGCGGCGGCGCGCCGGCCACGCTGCATTATCGCGGCTACACCCACAGCTGCTGCATCTCGATCAACCATGTCGTGTGCCACGGCATCCCCGGCGCCAAGACGCTGAAATCCGGCGACATCGTCAACATCGACGTCACGCCGATCCTGAACGGCTGGCACGGCGATACCAGCCGTATGTTCCTCGTCGGCGACGTGCCGATCAAGGCGCGCCGCCTGGTGGAAGTCACCTATGAGGCGATGATGCTCGGCATCGCGCAGGCGAAGCCCGGCAACCGGCTCGGCGATGTCGGCCACGCCATCCAGAGTTTCGCCGAAAAGCATCGCTACGGCGTGGTTCGCGATTTCTGCGGCCACGGCCTCGGCCGTGTGTTCCACGATGCGCCGGAGGTGGTCCATATCGGCCGCCCTGGCACTGGGCCGGAGCTGCGCCCCGGCATGTTCATGACGATCGAGCCGATGATCAACATCGGCAAGCCCGACGTGAAGATGCTCGACGACGGCTGGACGGCCGTCACCCGCGACCGCTCGCTCTCCGCCCAGTTCGAACATTCGATCGGCATCACCGAGACGGGGTGCGAGATCTTCACGCTGAGCCCCGCCGGCCTCCACCAGCCGCCTTACGCCTGACCCGCGTACGGGCGGCTGTCGCCCTGCCTGTTTTTGCAGCATGCATTCACGCCTTGCCAACTTTTGCGGCAGCGCGATGGGTTTTGCGTTGGAAAAGTCCAGCCTCCTTGCGTGCGCTCGCTTGGCACGCTTATTGAAGCACGCGCGACAAGCGTTCGTCGGAGGGAGCGCGAAACATGAAGAAAATCGAAGCGATCATCAAACCGTTCAAGCTTGATGAGGTGAAGGAGGCGCTGCACGATGTCGGCGCATCCGGCATCACCGTTACGGAGGCAAAGGGCTTCGGTCGGCAGAAAGGCCATACCGAGCTGTATCGCGGCGCCGAATATGTCGTCGATTTCCTGCCCAAGGTGAAGCTGGAAGTCGTCGTCGACGATGCGCTGGCGGATCGCGTGGTCGAGGCGATCCAGGCGGCGGCGCAGACCGGGCGGATCGGTGACGGCAAGATCTTCGTCATTCCGGTCGAGACGGCGCTCCGCATCCGCACGGGCGAGCGGGGATCCGACGCGATCTGATGAAGGGCACAAGCGGCGGCTTGCAGGGGGCCGCCATGTTTTCTCAAGGTTTCTCACGGGGAAGGCTCCAACATGGCCAAACAGGCGTCTGACGTTCTCAAGATGATCAAGGACAAGGAGATCGAGTGGGTCGATCTTCGCTTCACCGATCCCAAGGGCGTGTGGCAGCATCTCACGATGTGCCAGAACGTCGTCACCGAAGACGAGCTTTCCGACGGCTTCATGTTCGACGGCTCGTCGATCGAGGGCTGGAAGGCGATCAACGAGAGCGACATGATCCTGAAGCCGGATCTGGACGCCGTCTATGTCGATCCGTTCTCGGCCACGCCGATGCTGATCCTGTTCTGCGACATCGTCGATCCGGTGTCCGGCGAGCTCTACGCCCGCGATCCACGCTCCACCGGCAAGCGCGCCGAAGCCTATGTGAAGAGCCTTGGCATCGGCGATACCGTCTACATCGGCCCGGAAGCCGAGTTCTTCATGTTTGACGACGTACGCTTCGACAGCACCTACTCGTCCAGCTACTACAAGCTCGACGATATCGAGCTGCCTACCAACACCGGCACCAAATATGACGGCGGCAATCTCGGCCACCGCCCGCGCGCCAAGGGCGGCTATTTCCCGGTCGCGCCGGTAGATGCCTGCGTCGACATCCGCGCCGAGATGGTCTCCACCATGCTCGAAATGGGTCTGCCGATGGACAAGCACCATCATGAGGTGGCCGCCGCCCAGCACGAACTCGGCCTCACCTACGGCACGCTGACGCAGACCGCCGATCGCATGCAGATCTACAAATATGTCGTCCGCCAGGTCGCCCAGGCCTATGGCAAGACGGCGACGTTCATGCCCAAGCCGATCAAGATGGACAACGGCTCCGGCATGCACACCCATCTGTCGATCTGGGATGGCGGCAAGCCGCTGTTCGCCGGCAACGGCTATGCCGGCCTGTCCGAACTCGCCTTGTTCTTCATCGGCGGCATCATCAAGCATGCCAAGGCGTGCAACGCCTTCACCAACCCGTCGACCAACAGCTACAAGCGGCTGGTCCCGGGTTACGAGGCGCCGGTGCTGCTCGCTTATTCGGC
>CAXTTS010000105.1:0-10386 GCA_964247265.1 uncultured Sphingomonadaceae bacterium | reverse complement strand
GAATAGGTGTGCACGCTCTGCCGGGTCCGCAGCTCCCACAGGCCGGCAACGGGCGTGTCGTAGAACGCCCAGGCGCGCTCGCCGACCCGCTCCAGCGACTGGAAATCCTCGATGCCGGACATGCGGTAGAGCCGCTGGTCGAAAAAAGCGTGGACGTTGCACAGCACGATCTGGCCATAGGCATCGTGCTGGATCTGCTCATAGGCCTGGTTGCCCACCCGCACCGGCCCCATGCCGCGATAGCCGGGCAGATCGGCCGCGAACCCCTCCTCCAGCGTCGCCTCGCCCAGCACGCCGTAGAGCGGCTGGATATGCCCGCCCTTCGCACCATCAACGATGTTGCGCAGGTAGGTGAGATAGCCCTCCAGCACGTCGAGCGCGCCCAGCCGGTTCAGCGCCTGCACGGTATAATAGGCGTCGCGGATCCAGCAGTAGCGATAATCCCAGTTGCGCTGCGATCCGGCATGTTCGGGGATCGAGGTGGTCAGCGCCGCGACGATCGCGCCGGTTTCCTCATGCTGGCACAGCTTCAGCGTGATCGCCGAGCGGATCACCACCTCCTGCCATTCCAGCGGGATCGCCAGCCCGCGCGTCCAATGCTGCCACTCGCGCGTGGTGTCGGCCAGCATCTGGTCGAGCGTCGCCGCCAGATCGCCGGCAAAGCCCTCGTCCGGGCCGAGGAAGAAGTGCAGCGGCCGTTCGAGGCGAAAGGCGCGCTCCTCCTCGACCAGCCCGACTGGCGCCGTCGTCGAAAGGCGCAGCGTCATCTGCTCGGAAGGGTAGCGGATATGGTTCGATCCGCCGACCCGTGCGGCACATTCCGCGCCCCAGCCGCAGGTCGGCCGCAGCTTCACCCGGATGCGCGGCGCGCCGGCGACGGGACGGACGATGCGGACGAACGCGACCGGGCGATAGGCGCGCCCATTGCGCTGGAAGCGGGGGCAGAAATCCACCACCTCGATGGCGTTGCCGCTGCCATCGACATGCCGGCTGACGAGGATCGGCGTGTTTCGCAGATAATGCTGCTCGGTGGAGCGGCAATCCTCCAGCTCGATCGTCCAATAGCCGTGGTCCGGCGCGTCCCCGCCCAGCAGCGCCGAGAAAAGCGGATCGCCGTCCACGCG
Source organism: uncultured Sphingomonadaceae bacterium (assembly GCA_964247265.1). Lineage (GTDB taxonomy): Bacteria > Pseudomonadota > Alphaproteobacteria > Sphingomonadales > Sphingomonadaceae > Alterirhizorhabdus. Next base: position 9,262 of record CAXTTS010000105.1, on the reverse strand, counting down.
CGGCACGCAGCCCCACACGAACCGTCCGCTTGTGTCGATCAGCGCGCTCACCTGGCAATTGCCGATCGGCCATAGATCGAGGTCGCTCATCCCTCCTGCTCCCCTGCTGCCGCCTCCAGCCACGCGATCATCGCCGGCACATCCTCCAGCCGATAGCGCGCCGCACTCTCCCGTGCCGTCCCGACGAGGATGCCCGCGCCGCCCAGTTCCGCCGCGACGCGAAAGCCGGGTTCGTCGTTCAGGTCGTCGCCCAGGAAGATCGGGCGGGTGCCGGCCATGTCCGGCTCGGCCATGAAGCCTTGGAGCGCACTGCCCTTGTCGCCGCCGGCCAGCCGCACCTCCACCACCATCTTGCCCGGCTGGATGTGCCGGTCCGGCGCCGCCAGCGTCTTGGCGAGCGCGATGCAGGCCGCCTCCGCATCCGGCGCCGCGCGATAGTGGAATGCGATGCCGAACGGCTTCACCTCCACCAGCACACCGGGATGCGCCTGCCGCAGCGCCTCCGCATCCCGCGCGGCCTGTTCGATCCACGCAGGGGTGTCCACGGCCCGGTCCGGCCGGCCGGGGCGGCGGAGTTCGATACCGTGGCTGCCGCTGATCGACAGCGGGGCATCCGGCAGGAAGGCGGCGATCTGGTCGGCATTGCGCCCGCTGACGATCGCGATGCGCCCGTCGAGCACCCGGTCCAGCCGGCGCAGCAGTGCCCGCAGCCGATCGTTGACGATCACCGCGTCGGGCCGGGCGGCCAGTTCGACGAGCGTCCCGTCGAAATCGGAGAACAGGCTGGCGCCATGCAACAGGCTGAGCGGCGGGGTGATAAGCGCCTCGGTCGTCTCGGTCATGCTATCCACCTGCGATAGACGGATGGATCGGCGGTTCGTTCCGCATTGCAGCAAGCCATTTGCCGGCTGCCGGCTTAGCGTCTTTCCGCAGCCAGCCGGCTCATCAGGATCGCGGCCCGCTTGGTCTGGCGCGGGATGCTGGCGAGATCCACCGTCTCGCCGGGGGCGTGATCGCCCTGGCTCGCCGTGCCCAGCCCCACCAGGCCGGATACGTCCTGCGCCACGAAGGAGATATCGCCGGCGCCGCGCCGCAACGGATCGAGCGGCGGCATCTCGGCCAGCGCCAGATCCCGGTTGATGCCGTTCAGCTTCGTCAGCAGCTGCATGTTGCCGGCGGTCGGCGCCATCGCCGGATAGCCGCCCGGATCGAAGCCGATCGTCGCATCGGTGCCGGGTGCGTGCGCCGCGACGATCGCCGCCATCTTCGCCCGCACGCGCTGCGTCTGCTCGGCGGAAAGGGTGCGGAAGTCGCCACGCGCGATCGCGGTGGCGGGGATCACGTTCGTCTTGCCGGCGGCGGTCGCGCGCAGCCCGTCCGCATCCAGCGTGGCGCTGGCGCCGCCGGCGATCAGCCCCACGTTGAACGTCAGGTTCGGCTCGGGCAATTGCGTGCGGAACGCCGCGATGATCCGCGCCATCTCGTTGATCGCGCCGTCGCCATAGGTCTGGTTGAAGATCAGCGAGGAATGGCCGGTCCTGCCGGTCGTCGTCAGCACCCAGCTGTTCGACGATCGCCGCGCGATCGACCCCATGTCGCGGCCGTCCTCGACGAACAATCCCTCGAAATCCAGCGCGGCATCGGCGCGCTTGCCGGCGGCGATCAGGTCGGCACGGGCGATGTCGATCGGGTCGCCCGCATCCTCCTCGTCGCCGGTCAGCACGATCTCGATATTGGCTGCGGCGAGCGTGCCGGCGGCCTTCATCGCCCGCAGCGCGCCCAGCATCACCACCATGCCGCCCTTGTCGTCGCCGGCGCCCGGCCCTTCGGCCTTGTCGCCACGACGCACGAAGCGCTGGAACGGCGAGTCCTTCTCGAACACCGTATCGAGATGGCCGATCAGCAACAGCCGCTTGGTCCCGGCCTTGCCCTTGTGGACCGCGATCAGATGGCCGGCACGTTTCGTGGCCGCCATCGGCTTCCACGTCACGGTGAAGCCCAGCGGTTCCAGCTCGGCGCGCATCATCGTGCCCACCGTCGTCACGCCGGCAAGGTTCAGCGTGCCGCTGTTCACGTCCACCAGCCGCTGGAGCAGCGCGATCGAGCGGTCCTGCTCGGCATCGACGGTGGCGGCGATCCTCGTCTCGGCCGGCGACAGGGCCGCGCCGGCCGGGGCGGCGAGAAGGGCGAGAGCGAGGGAGAGATAGCGCATCACCCGACGCTAGCGACGCAATCTCCGCAGCGCCATGTAGATGTGCAGCAATTGTTCATCAAAGATCGGTATCGCGCGATCATGCCCTTCGCTCCCTTGCTGATCGCCGCCACGATCTTCAGCCAGCCCGCCATATCGGTCAACGAACGCGGCCTTGCCGGCGCGATCAACACCTACCGGCGGGAACGCGGACTGCCCGCCGTGCCCTATTCGCCCGGTCTGGAGGCGGTCGCGCGGGCGCATGTGTGGGATCTGGAAAACAACCGGCCCGACGATGCGACCGACAGCCCTACCGGATGGGGCCGGTGCAACATGCACAGCTGGTCCGCGCGCGGCCGCTGGACGCCGGTCTGCTATACCGGCGATCAGCGGCAGGCGTCGGCGATGTGGTCCAAACCGCGCGAGATTACCCGCGGCGCCTATTCGGGCGCGGGCTACGAGATCGCCTTCTGGATCTCCGACGGGCTCGATCCCGAGGTCGCGATCGAAGGCTGGATATCCAGCCCGGCGCACGATCAGGTGCTGCGTGAGGCCGGCATGTGGCGCGGCTCCCGCTGGCAGGCGATGGGGGTGGCGATCGCCGGCCATTATGCGGTCGCCTGGTTCGGCAAGGAACCCGATATGAGCCGCGCTCAGCTGCGCAGCCGGTAGCCCGTGCGGAAGATCCAGCCGATCGCCGCGATGCAGCCCAGCATGAACAGCACGGTAAGCCCGGCGCTGATCCGGATGTCCACGTCCGACGTGCCGTAGAAGGCCCAGCGGAAGCCGTTCACCAGATAGACGATCGGGTTGAACATGGTGATCGTGCGCCACGGCTGCGGCAGCATGTCGATCGAATAGAAGGTGCCGCCCAAAAAGGTCAGCGGCGTCACCACCATCAGCGGCACCACCTGCAATTTCTCGAACCCGTCCGCCCATAATCCCAGGATGAACCCGAACAGGCAGAAACTCACCGCGATCAGCACCAGGAACGCGGCCGCCCACAGCGGGTGGACGATGTGGAACGGCACGAACAGCCGCGCGGTGGCCAGGATGATGAGCGCCAGGATCACCGATTTCGTCGCCGCAGCCCCGATATAGCCGAGCAGCGTCTCCACCGTGCCGACCGGTGCCGAGAGCAGTTCGTAGATCGTGCCGGTGAAGCGCGGCAGGTAGATGCCGAACGAGGCGTTGGCGATGCTTTCGGACAATATGGTCAGCAGCATCAGCCCGGGGATGATGAAGGCGCCATAGGGCACGCCACCCACCTCCTGCATCCGGCTGCCGATCGCCGAGCCGAACACGATGAAGTAGAGCGAAGTCGTCAGCACCGGCGTCAGGATGCTCTGGAACAGGGTGCGCCAGGTGCGCGCCAGTTCGAACATGTAGAGCGCGCGCACCGCCTGCCAGTTCATGCCCGCCGCTCCACCAGATCGACGAAGATATCCTCCAGCGAACTCCGCTTCGCATCCAGCGTGCGATAATCGACGCCGAGCATGTCGAGCTTGCGGACGAGGGCGGCGAGGCCACGCGCCTCCGCTTCCCCGGCGTTGATCGTATAGGCCAGCGTGCAGCCACCATCCTCCAGCGCGATCGGCCAGTCGGCAAGGTCGGCGGGCAGCGCCGCCAGCGGCTCCCGCAGGGTGAAGCGCGCCTCCGTGCGGCCGAGCTTCGCCAGCAGCGTCTGCTTCTCCTCGACCAGGATGATCTCGCCCTTGTCGATCACGCCGATGCGATCGGCCATCTCCTCGGCTTCCTCGATATAATGAGTGGTGAGGATGATGGTGACGCCCTGATCGCGCAAGCCACCGATCAGCTTCCACATGTCGCGGCGCAGTTCCACGTCCACGCCGGCGGTCGGCTCGTCGAGGAACAATATGTCGGGCTCGTGCGCCAGCGCCTTGGCGATCAGCACGCGGCGCTTCATGCCGCCGGAAAGCTCCATGATCTTGGCGTCGCGCTTGTCCCACAGCGAAAGCGAGCGCAGCACCCGCTCCACCACCGCGGGATCCTTGCGCTTGCCGAACAGCCCGCGCGAGAAGGCGACGGTGTGGGCGACATGCTCGAACATGTCCGTCGCCAGTTCCTGCGGCACCAGCCCGATCCGCCCGCGCACCTGGCGCGGATTGGCCGCCACATCCACGCCGTCCACCGTCATCGTGCCGCCGGTCGGCCGCACCAGGCCGCAGACGGCACCGATCAGCGTCGTCTTGCCGGCACCGTTGGGGCCGAGCAGGGCGAAGATCTCACCCCGCCGTATCTCCAGATCGACCGCCTTCAGCGCCTGGAAGCCGCCCTTATAGGTCTTCGACAATTGGCTGAGGACGAGGATCGCTGACACGCCGGCGACCATGCCCGTTGGGCGCCGGCCCGTCTACCGCAGCGTTTCCGCTTGCGTGGCGGCGCAAGCTGGCGCGAACTATGCCGGGGCAGGGGAGGCTTGCATGTCCACCGATCGACTTACCACCCGATGGCGCTGGCTGTTCGTCGCTGCAAGCCTCTACGGCCTGCTCGCCATCGCACCGCTCTACCTGCGCGCGCCGGCCGGCGAGAGCGGAGCCGCGCTCCAGTTCCGCTACGCCTTCGCCGGGGCCGCGGGAGCGACCCAATGGCTTTATCTGATGATCGGGCGGGATTTCGCGCGCTATCGCCCGCTGATCTGGGTCGGCGTGGCGAGCAAGCTGTCGTTCGCGCTGCCCTGCCTGCTGCTGATCGCGGACGGTCGGCTCGATGGCGCGATGCTGCCCTTCGCCATCATCGACCTGCTGCTGGCGGCGGCGTTCGCGGCCGCATGGTTCCGCACAGGATCCTGATACGAGAAGGCCGGCCCCGACGGGCGGGACCGGCCTTTCTTGCGCGTCGCCTCAGAAGGAGAAGCGGGCGCCGATGCGGATCGAGTAGAGCGACTGGTTCACATAGACCTGATCGGTCGGCGTGGTGAAATCCGTCGTGCCGCCCAGCGCCGAGTAGCGGTATTGCGCGCAGGCCTGTGCCGCCGTGGCGGCGATCTGCGCGGCGGCGGGCGTGGCGCCCGTTGGCACGGCCGTCGTCAGGCACTGCACCTGGGTGACGGCGGCGTTGTACGGGAACACATATTCGCGCTGCTGGCCCCACTTCTTGTTGATGAAGTTGGTGAAGTTCTCGATGTCGGCGAACACCGACAGGCGCGAGCGGCCGATACCGGTCGGTACTTCCTGCGAAAGATGCAGATCGAGGCGGGTGAACCACTTCGAGTTGAAGGCGTTGCGCGGCGCGACCTTGCCGCGGTACTTGCCCAGGCCCGACGCATCGATGAAGTTGTTCAGCGCCGCCTGATAAGCGGCGCTGCTGTACGATACGATCGGATCGTTCGCCAGCGGCACATACATCAGATAACGCTGGCCAGCCGTTCCGGTCGCCGTGCTGCGGCCGGTCGTGCCGAACACGGCCGAGCGGTTCGCGCCGAAATCCTGGAACGTGTAGCTGAACGGGTGGCCGATGCGCGTCTCGCCGAACAGGCCGAACGAGGTCTTGTAGTCGCCGAAGAAGGCATGATCGAAGTTCAGGCCGTACTTGAAGAAATACTTCACCTGATCGTTGGAGATGCCATAGGCGACGTTGTTCGCATCGACGAAGGCGCCGTTGGTGTAGTTCGAGCCTGCGGTTGAGGATGTCGCTGGCGCCTGATCCTTCACGTCCTGATAGGTGAAGCTGCCGTTGAAGCTCAGGCCGAAATCCCATGCCTTTTCGACGCGGGCGATGGCGATATAGGTCCGGCCCTTCTTGGTGTTGGTCAGCAGGATATCGGTGTTGGTGTTCGTGCTGGCGGCGCCGTCGATGGCGTTGGCATAACGCTGGCGGCCATCGGGCGTGAGCGAGCCGAGGATCGGCACGGAACGGATGTCGGTGAAATAGACCTGGTTGCGGACCTTCGAATACAGCAGGTCCGCGCCGAAGATCCAGTCGTCACCCAGCGCGCCGAGATTGGCGCGATACTCGCCCGAAACGGTGGCACGCCATTGCGACGGGATCTTGAAGTTCCGGTCGAGCGCATTGACCGTCGATGCGGTCGAGGCGGTGGTGCCGGCGAGATAGGTGCCGACCGCGCCGGGCACGCTGGTGCCGGTCACGCCATTGAGTGCCGCGTTGCCAACTGCCGTCTGCGTCGCCGTCGGCGTGTTGGTGAAGCCGGAGAAGCCGGTGGCGGTGCGGCTGATCGACAGCGAGTTGGTCAGCACGCCCGTGTTCGAGAAGCTGTTCGACACATAGACGTCGGGCGTGCCGCCGCCGAAGATGCCGCCGCCGCCACGGAAGCTGAGGCGGTCCGCCGGCTTCCAGTCGAACCCGAAACGCGGCTGGAACAGGCCGCGGCCGGACAGGTTGGCGTTGTTGCCGCCGACATCGACGAGCTGGCCGTTGACGAAGGCGCCACCCGCATAGCGCGCGGCGTAGGCCGTGCTTAAGGCGGGGCGATCGCTCATCGCGTAGAGGTCGTAACGCGCGCCGTAATTCACGTTCAGCGTCGGCGTGACCTTCCAGGCGTCCATCACGCCGAAGGTGAAGCTCTGATAGCGGAACTTGGCGGCCGCATCCTCGGGCACGAGCGACGGGATGGCGTTGCCATAGGCCAGCGAATTGGCGCGGCCGGCCGCGAAGTCCGCGATCGAGTCGAAATAATAGCTGCCGGCGCTGTTCTGGAGGAAGGAGTTGAAGATCTTCACGTCCGAGATTTCGGTGAACACGCGCAGATCATGGTCGTTCATGGTCAGGCGCGCCTGCAACAGGCCGCCCCACGTCTCGGTGTTGAGCGCGTTCGTCTGGCGCGAGGCGTCCGGGCCGAGCGAAACGACCGCCTGGGTGCCCAGGCCGGCCGCGAGGCCGCCCGCCTCGCAGCCGGTGAGCGAACCGATCGAGGTGGGGTTGGTGCAGACGCGGAACTGGGCGAATCCGCGACCCAGCACGGGATCCTGGATGCGCTTGTAATTCTTGTAGAAGCCGCGAACCTCGGTGGAGAAGCTGTCCGACCAGTCGGAGTTGAGCTGCACCACGCCGGTGTGCAGGCGGTTGCCCTGGATGTAGGCGTTGGAGGCGAGGCCGAGGCCGGGGCTGCCGGTCGTGATCGAGCTGAACGTGTTGTTCAGCAGGTTGATCCCGTCTTTGGCGTAGGTGTAGGTCAGCGCCAGACGCTGCGTATCGCTGAGGTTCGCATCGATTTTCGCGACGACACGATCGTCCTTGTCGCCGACGTTGCGCAGCACGCCGCCGGTATCGTAATTATAGTTCGACTTGGCGATGGCGGAGACCTGATCGACCTGCGCCTGCGTCAGATTGGGGATCGCGGTGCCGGCATTGTTGTCGGTCGGGCCTTCGGCGATCGGCCGGCCGCCACGCAGACGTTCCCCTGCGACCATGAAGAACAATTTGTCCTTGATGATCGGGCCGCTGAGTTCGGCGCCGTAATTCTCGACCTTGAAGTTCGGGATCACTGCCTTGCCGGTCGGGATGCCCGGACCGGGCTTGGTCCTGTCGCCGACGAACTCGTCGCCGGAGCGGGCGTAGAAGCCAGTGCCGTGGAATTCGTTGGTGCCGGATTTCAGCACGATGTTGATCGCGCCGCCCTGGAAATTGCCCTCGCGCACGTCGAACGGCGCGACCTTCGCCTGGAACTGCCCGATCGCATCGAGCGGGATCGGCGAACGGCGGCTCGGCAGGCCATCGGTGTTCAGGCCAAAATTGTCGGAGATGGAGACGCCGTCCACGCTGAAGCGGTTGTAGCGGGCGTTCTGGCCGGCGAACGAGATGGCGCGGCCGCCGGTGGGCGTGTCGTCCAGCCGGGCGAACGGATCGCGGCGGGAAAGATCGCGAATGTCGCGGTTGACCGAGGCGATGTTGGCGATGTCGCCCGCGGTCAGCACGGTGGCCGGGCCCTGCGAGACGTTGCCGGCCTTCGGCAGGCGCGACGCGGTCACGACGATCTCCTGCGCGCCGGCGCTTTCCGGCGTCAATTCGATCGGCAGGTCATAGGATTGCGCGACGATCGTGTTGATGTCGGTGATCTGGGTGCCGGTGAACCCCGCCGCCGTGACCGCGACGGTGAACGGCCCGCCCGGCCGCAGGCCCGAGGCGGTGAAGCCGCCGCTCGCGTCCGTTGTGGTGGTGGAGCGGGTGCCCGATGGCACATGGGTGATGACGATCTCGGCACCGGCGACAGGCGCGCCCGCCGCCGTCACCGATCCGCGGATCGTGGAGGTCGTCTCCTGCGCATGGGCCGCGCCGGCTGCCATGACGATCGCGATGCCGGCCGTGCCGGCGAGAAACTTACGCATGATGTGGTGCCCCCTCAAGGCCGTCTGATGCCCCGCCAGCCGCGTCCGGATAGCCGGCGCGCTATTCGCTCCGGCTGCCCGTCGCGTCCGCGGGGTCAAGCTGATGTCGCGGATGCAGCATCAACATTACCGATTTGTTGCATAGGGATTACCGCACCGGGAACTGATACGGAATTGCGCAGGGCGCTGGAATTGCTGATCGTTGTGGCGATCCGGCAACAGTTCAGCCAGCACGCTTATCGTCTGGACGCCCGAGCCATGATGCGATGCAGCATGAGGAGCACGGGCTTGACGGATCGGCCTCCGGCTTGTGTGATCCGCGTCCGTCTCCGGAGGTGCCACGCATGAGCCAGCCGTCACACGCCGCCGCGGCCGATCGGGCGGCACCCGCATGGTGGCGGGGTGCGGTGATATACCAGATCTATCCGCGCAGCTTTGCCGATAGCGATGCGGATGGCATCGGCGATCTGGCGGGCATCACCGCGCGGCTCGATCATGTCGCCTCGCTCGGCGTCGATGCGATCTGGCTGTCGCCCTTCTTCGCCTCGCCGATGCGCGATTTCGGCTACGACGTTTCGGATTATCGCGCGGTCGATCCGATGTTCGGCACGCTCGACGATTTCGACCGGCTCGTCGCGCGGGCGCACGCGCTTGGGCTCAGGGTGGTGATCGATCAGGTCTATTCGCACACCTCGGACGAGCATGGGTGGTTCCGCGAGAGTCGCGCCGATCGCACCAACCCTCGCGCAGACTGGTATGTCTGGGC
>CAXTTS010000104.1:0-10410 GCA_964247265.1 uncultured Sphingomonadaceae bacterium | reverse complement strand
GCCGCCCGTCGCCGAACCGGCTCCACGGCGTCTGCCCCGATCCCTTGGTGCCGAGATCGAGCAGCCGCCCGCCGGCATCGCGCAGCTGCGCGAACAGGAAGCCGCGCCCGTCGCCCAGATCGGGATTGTAGGAGCGGAACTGATGGCCGTGATAGCGCAGCGCCAGCGGCTGCGGCAGGCTACCGGGCAGGGGCGCGAACCGGCCGAAATGCGCGATCCACTCCGCCTCGCTCAGCCTGTCCAGCCCGACCGCCTTGTCCCAGCGATCGTTGCGGAAGCGCAGCCGGGTCTCGGGGAAGGCGGCGGCCTCCACCGGATCGTAGAAGGCGTCGCCCAGCGAGAGGATCCGGCTTTCCGGGCGATAAGCTGCGGCTTGCGGGGCGATGACCATGAAGCGATATGGGGGTCGGCAGGCGAGGGACGCAAGCATGGTGGCGTGGACGGACGGCTATTGGTTGTCCAACGACAATCTCAGGTTGCATTATCGCGATTATCCGGGCGATCCCGCGCGCCCGCCGATCATCTGCATTCCCGGCCTCACTCGCAACGCGCGCGATTTCGCCCATGTCGCGGAGCGGCTGGCCGGCACGTGGCGGGTGATCTGCGTGGAGCTGCGCGGGCGCGGCGACAGCGCCTATGCCCGCAACCCGATGAGCTATGTGCCGCTCACCTACTTCCATGATCTTGAAGCGCTGATCGCCGGTTTGAAGCTCAAACGCTTCGTGCTGTTCGGCACCTCGCTCGGCGGCATCCTCTCCGCTTTGCTGACATCGGCCGGGTCGGCGCGGGTGGCCGGCGTGCTGCTGAACGATATCGGGCCGGTGCTTGCCGCGGGTGGCCTCACCCGAATCAAGACCTATGTCGGGCGCAACACCAGCTGCCCCACCTGGCTTCACGCCGCGCGCTCGATCGCCGAGACCCAGGCCGTGGCCTATCCTGATTTCACCGTTGAGGACTGGCTGGCGATGGCGAAGCGGCTCTGTCGCCTCACCACCGCCGGGCGGATCGTCCACGATTACGACATGAAGATCGCCGAGCCGTTGCGCGCGCCCGGTGGCGAGGCCGGGTTCGACCTGTGGCCCGCCTTCGAGAGCCTGAAGGGCGTGCCCGCGACATTGCTGCGCGGCGAATTGTCCGATTTGCTCGATCCCGCCTGCGCGGGGGAGGTCGCGCAGCGGCTGCCCGATCTTGATCTGGTGACGATCCCGCGCGTCGGCCATGCGCCGGTGCTGGACGAACCCGCCTCTGTCGCCGCGATCGATCGGCTGCTCGCGCGGGTGTCCGCCGGCTGACCATATCTTCATCACTTGGGCGGCATGGCGGCGGGATGAGCCCGGTCCGCATCCTGCACGCCCACTCCACCTTCACCCTGGGCGGGAAGGAGGCGCGCGCGGTGCGCCTGATGAACGCCTTCGCCGGCAGCGCCCGCCATGTCGTGCTGAGCGCGGTGCCGGGAGCGATCGGCGCGCGTGCCGGCCTCGGGGGCGGCGTGGATGCCGATTTCCCGCCCGATGCGCCGTCGCTGGCGGGCAACCCGGCGCCGCTGCGCTATCGCCGGCTGGCGCGCTACATGGCCGGCTTCGATCTGGTGCTCACCTATAATTGGGGCGCGATGGATGCGGTGATGGCGCATCGCCTGTGCGCCCCGCTGATGCGCCTGCCGCCGCTGATCCACCATGAGGACGGCTTCAACGCGGACGAGGTGGCGCGGCAGAAGCCGAAGCGGGTCTGGTTCCGCCGCCTCGCCTTGCCGACCGCGCGCGCGCTGGTGGTTCCGTCCGAACGGCTGGAGGGCATCGCCCGCGACATCTGGCATCAGCCCGCGCATCGCGTCGTCCGCATCGCCAACGGCATATCGCTGGCCCGCGCGAATCTGCGGCCGGCGTCGGATGCGATCCCCGGCTTCGTGCGCCGGCCGGGCGACGTGGTGATCGGTACGCTCGCCGGCCTGCGCGAGGTGAAGAACCTGCCGCGCCTGGTGCGCGCCTTCGCCGCGCTGCCGATCGCGCACGGGCAGGCGCGACCCCGGCTGGTGATCGTCGGCGAGGGCCCGGAACGCGCCGCGATCGAGGCGGAGGCGCAACGCTGCGGCGTGGCGGACCGGCTGCTGCTGCCCGGCTTCCTGCCCGATCCGCTAAGCTATGTCGGCCTTTTCGACATCTTCGCTCTGTCGTCGGACAGCGAGCAGTTCCCGATCTCTCTCATCGAGGCGATGGCGGCAGGGCTACCCGTCGCCGCCACCGATGTGGGGGATATCGCCGCGATGGTGGCGCCGCTCAACCGCTCGCTGATCGTGCCCGTCGCGGACGAGACGGCGCTCGCGGCGGCGCTCGCGCGGCTCACCGGCGATCTCGATCTGCGCCAGCGGGTCGGCGCGGCCAATCGCACCCGCGCGGCGGCGATGTTCGACGAGGCGGCGATGATCGAACGTTACCGCTTGCTCTACTCGGCTGCGATCGGTCGCGACGATGCGCTGCGGACGGCAGGCTGACGGCCGCGGCCGGATCATCCTGCGGGCAAATCCCTCGCATAAAGCCGCGCTCCTGCTATAGCGGCGCTTGCGAAATCGCTAGGAGGCATGATTGTTCAAGGGTGTGCGACCGATTGTCTATGGCGGGCGAGAGGTCTGGCCGTTGATCGAGGGCGGCAAGGGCGTCGCCGTCTCCAACCATCTGAGTTCGGGGGCCTGGGCGGCCGCCGGCGGGATCGGCACCGTCTCGGCGGTGAATGCCGACAGCTACGATCCCGAGGGCAAGATCGTGCCCCAGGTCTACCACGCCCTCACCCGGCGCGAGCGGCATGAGGAACTGGTCGAATATGCCATCGCCGGCGCGGTGGAGCAGGTGCGCCGCGCGTTCGAGATCGCCGGCGGCAAGGGCGCGATCAACATCAACGTGCTGTGGGAGATGGGCGGCGCACAGCGCGTGCTGCAGGGCGTGCTGGAACGCACCAAGGGCCTCGTCGCGGGCGTCACCTGCGGTGCGGGCATGCCCTATCGCCTGTCCGAGATCGCGGCCGAGCATCAGGTGAGCTACCTGCCGATCATCAGCTCCGCCCGCGCCTTCCGCGCCTTGTGGAAGCGGGCGTATTCCAAGGCATCGGAATGGCTGGCGGCGGTGGTGTATGAGGATCCGTGGCGCGCGGGCGGGCATAACGGCCTGTCCAACGCGGAAGACCCTTTGGTGCCGCAGGATCCCTATCCGCGCGTGAAGGCGTTGCGCGATACCATGCGCGAGGGCGGCATATCGGACGAGGTGCCGATCGTGATGGCCGGCGGCGTCTGGTTCCTGCGCGAATGGGACAATTGGATCGACAATCCCGAACTCGGCACGATCGCCTTCCAGTTCGGCACGCGCCCGCTGCTGACGCAGGAAAGCCCGATCCCGCAGGATTGGAAGAACCACCTGACGATGCTGGACGAGGGCGATATCCTGCTCCACCGCTTCTCGCCCACCGGCTTCTATTCGTCGGCGGTGCGCAATCCGTTCCTCCGCAGCCTTGAGGCACGGTCCGAACGGCAGATCGCCTTTTCCGGCGAGGCGGCGGGCGATCATCAATATCAGCTCGACGTCGGCGTGAAGGGCAAGAGCTTCTGGGTGACGCGGGGCGATCTGCTGCGCGCGCGCGAGTGGCATGGCCTCGGCTTCACCAGCGCGCTGAAGACGCCGGACAACACGCTCGTCTTCGTCACGCCGGAGGAAATGAAGATCATCCGCAAGGATCAGGCGGATTGCATGGGGTGCCTCAGCCAGTGCGGCTTTTCCTCATGGGCGGATACGGAGGGCAATTCCACCGGCCGCCTCGCCGATCCGCGCAGCTTCTGCATCCAGAAGACGTTGCAGGACATCGCCCACGGCGGCGCGATCGATGACAATCTGATGTTCGCCGGCCACGCCGCCTACCGCTTCAAGCAGGATCCGTTCTATTCCAACGGCTTCGTGCCCAGCGTTAAGCAGCTCGTCGATCGCATCCTCACCGGCGACTGATCCGATGCGTTCCGCTCTGGTGATCCGCCACACCCCCTATGAGGGCATTGCCGGCTTTCGCGAGCCGGTGGAGGCCGCCGGCTTCGTCATTGATCGGGTGGACGTGACCGATCCCGGTTTCGCCGCGATGGATCTGGTCGCGCCCGATCTGGTGGTGATGATGGGCGGACCGATGGGCGTCTACGAGACCGAGGCCTATCCCTGGATCGCATGCGAGATAGAGCGGCTCAGCCACCGCCTCGCCGCCGACCGGCCGACGCTGGGCGTCTGTCTCGGCGCGCAGATGATGGCCGCAGCACTCGGCGCCACCGTTTATCCGGGGCCGTCAAAGGAGGTCGGCTTCGCGCCGATCGCCCTGAACGAAGCGGGCGCGGCATCGCCGCTGCGCCACATCGCAGGGGTGCCGGTGCTGCACTGGCATGGCGATACGTTCGATCTGCCGCCGGGCACCGAATTGCTGGCCTCGACCGAGCAGTACCGACACCAGGCGTTCCGGCGCGGCGCCAACCTGTTCGGCCTGCAATGCCATCCGGAGATGGGGATCGATCCCCGGTTCGAGGCATGGCTCGACGGATCGGACGATTATCTCGCGCTGGCGGGCACCGACGCGGCCCGGATGCGCCGCGATCACGATCGCCTCGGCAGCGCCGCCACTGCGGCAGGGCGACGCCTGATCGCCGAATGGCTGGACGGCCTGCCCACCGGATGAAGCGCAAAGCCTCGCACGCGCGATCATATCGCCTGAAAACGGGTGCCCCGCGCCGCGAACCATAATATGGCGGGGCAGGGCGATGGATAACGGGTGGACGACGATGCGGGGCTTCAGGACGATCGGCTGGATCTTGGCGGCGGCGCTGCTGCCGCCGGTCGCGGCGCAGGCGCAGAAGGTCAAGCAGACACCCTATTGGGCCTCCATCTCCGCGCCGAAGGCCCGGATGCGGACCGGGCCGGGCACCAATTTTCCGTCCAGCTGGGAATATGTCCGCGGCGATCTGCCGGTGAAGGTCGTGCAGGTCCGCGCTGAATGGCGCAGGATCGTCGATCCCGATGGGGCGGAAGGCTGGATGCGCTCCTTCCTGCTCAGCGACCAGCGCACCGCGATCGTCCGCGGTGAGATCCGGCCGCTGCGCGCCGCGCCCGACCACGGCGCCAAGGTGAACTGGCGGGTGGAGCCGGGCGTCGTCGGCAAGGTTTCCCATTGCACCGCCGGCTGGTGCGAGTTCGATGTCCACGGCCGCGCCGGCTATATCGAGGTGGACCAGCTCTGGGGCGTCGGGGCGGACGAGACGATCGACTGAGCGCCGATCTGCCTTACTGGTCGTGGATCGCGCTGGGCATGATGCTGGGCGCGACCATCGGCAGCTATCTCGCCACGATCGTCATCCGCTGGCCACGAGGCGAGCCGGCGCGCGGGCGATCGCGCTGCGACCAATGCGGCCGGCCGCTCGCCGCGCGAGATCTCGTGCCGCTCCTCTCCTACGCGTTGGCCGGAGGGCGCTGTCGATCCTGCGGCGGCGGGATCGATCGCCGCCATCCGATCATCGAACTGCTGGCCCTCGCCATCGGCGGCCTCTCGCTCGCTGTGGCGCCGGGGATCGAAGGGATTGCCGGGGCGGGCTGCGGCCTGATCCTGCTGGCGCTGGCCGCCCTCGATCTCGAACATTTCTGGCTGCCCGATCGGCTGACCGCCGCGCTCGCCCTCGTGGCCGTGGCGGGCGCCGCGCGCGGCATCGCGCCACCGCCGCTCGATCGACTCGCCGGCGGTGCGGCCGGCTTCCTCGCGCTCACCGCCATCGCCGCCGCCTATCGCGCCCTGCGCGGGCGTGAGGGGCTGGGGGCAGGGGATGCCAAGCTGTTCGGCACGATCGGCCTGTGGCTCGGCTGGCGCGCGCTGCCGCCGGTGCTGCTGCTGGCGAGCATGGCGGGTATCGTCGCGCTGGTCGCGATCCGCGCCACCGGCCGCCCCGTCACCGCCGCCACCCGGATCCCGCTCGGCGCCTTGCTGGCGTTCGCCGGGTGGGCGATCTGGCTGGCGCGGGCGGCGGGGTTCGGCCCGGCGGGATAGCATCGTTCATCCTGTCGAAAGCAGTCGCGCCGTCACGATGGAATGTAATAGGGTGATGCCGGGGCTTGGGGGGCTTGGTCAGCAGATGCGTCTTGTTCTGGATCCGCGGGCCCGGCGCCTGCTCGCACGATTGCCCCGTTACAACTGGTATTCGCTCGCCGAACTGGCCCTTCTCGCCATCCTCGCATTGCAGACCGCGCGGCTGCTGCTCGCGCTGATAACCCCCGTCGACCCGGTCGGCGACTGGCGGCCGGATGCGGCATCCGCGCCGTCCAGCGCCGTCCTCACCGGCTTCGATCCCTTCTTTCGGCTCGCCGCTCCGGGTGGCGCGGTGGTGGTCACCGGGCTGGACATCAAGCTGTTCGGCATCCGCGCCGATCAGGCCTCCGGGCGCGGCTCCGCGATCCTCGGCCTGCCGAGCGGCGTCCAGTCGAGCGTGGCGGTCGGCGAGGAGGTGATGCCCGGCGTTACGCTCAAGGCGGTCGCCTTCGATCATGTCGTCATCCTGCGCGGCGGCACGGAGGAGCAATTATTCCTCGATCAGTCCCGCCCCGCTACCGTGATCTCGCCGCCCGCCAGCCCACCGCCGCCTTTCGCCAGCGCGGGTGGGCCGCCACAGCCACCCGCCGCCGGCAATCCGCTGCTGCCGCAGGTGCCCGCCGTCACCGCTTCGTCGCTGCTCGGCGATGCGCGCTTCTCGCCCCGCATCGGACCGAACGGGGTGGACGGCTTCACCGTGCAGGCCAATGGTACGGGCGATGCCCTGCGTGGTGCCGGTATCCAGCCGGGTGATGTCGTCATCTCGGTCAACGGCACGCGCGTGCGCGGGGCGGAGGACGCCCAGCGCATCCAGACCCAGCTGTCCAAAAGCGGCGAGGCGACGCTGATCGTCGAACGCGGCGGCACCGAAGTGCCGCTGCGCGTGCGGGTGGTCCAGTGAAGGCCCCCGCGCTGATCCCGGGGCTGATCCCCGCGCTGCTGCTCGCGCTCGCCGCGCCGGCCTCCGCCCAGCAGGTGCTCAACCTGCGCGATGCCGATATTCGCGCCTTCATCCAGGATGCGTCGAAGGTCACGGGCCGTACCTTCATCATCGATCCGCGCGTGCAGGGTAAGGTCTCGGTCGTCACCGATCGGCCGCTCTCTCGCTCAGAATATTTCGAGCTGTTCCTCTCCACCCTGCGCGCCAACGGGCTGGTCGCGGTGCCGGCGACGGGCGGCGCGTTCCGTGTCCAGCCGGTCGATACCGCCGCCTCGCAGCCGGGGCGGGTGGGCACGCGCGGCAGTTCGAACAACAGCTTCGTGACGGAGGTCTTCCGCCTCCGCTCGATCGACGCGCCGTCCGCCGTCGACACGATCCGTCCTCTGGTCAGCCGCGAGGGTTCGGTCAGCGCTAATCGCGGCGGCAATGCCGTGATCGTCGCGGACTATGCCGACAACATCCGCCGGGTGCGCGATCTGATCTCCCGGATCGATCGTGATAATGCCGCCACCCGCGTGGTCGTGCTGCGCAACGCCGCCGCGCGCGAGATCGCGACATCGCTGCAATCGCTCGCCGGCGGGCAGGGGGGTGCCGCGGGCACAAGCGGGCCGCTCGTCTCGGTCGTCGCGGTCGAAAGCTCCAATGCGATCGCATTGCGCGGCGATCCCGCCACCGTCGCGCGGCTGGCGGAGATCGCCCGCGATCTGGATGGACGCGCGGCCAGCGGGTCGGAAATCCGCGTGATCTTCCTCGAACATGCCGATGCGGCCAAGCTGCTGCCGGTGCTGCAACTCCTCGTCGGGCAGGCGGCCACCGTCGCGCCCAGCGCCTCCGCCTCGGCCAACGCCGCCACCATCGTGGCGCCGGGCACGCGCGCCGCCAACGCCTCGGTCGCCCCGCCCGAACTCACCGTTACCCCCGCCTCGATCGGCACGGCGCCCGGCGGCGGCACGACCAACGGCAAGGCGCAGCCGGTGATCGCGCGCTACGAAGGCGCCAACGCGATCATCATCTCCGCGCCCAGCGACCTGCAGCGCACGCTGGCGCAGGTCATCAAGCAGCTCGATTCGCGGCGCGAGCAGGTGCTGGTCGAGGCGATCATCGTCGAGATATCGGATACCGCCGCGCGCAATCTCGGCGTGCAGTTCCTGCTCGGCGGGTTGCCCGGCTCCGGCCTGCCGTTCGCCGCGACCAACTATTCGAACACCGCGCCCAATATCCTGACGATCGCCGGCGCGATCGGCGCGCGCAGCCTCAACCAGACGACCACCACCGTCAACGGCACGACCACCGTCACCCAGACGAGCAACAGCGTCAGCGATTCGCTGGCGCAGACGGCGGTGAACTCGATCCTCGGCGCGGCGGGCGGCTTTGCCGGCTTCGCCAGCAAACTGGGCAGCGACGGCATCTTCGGGGCGATCATCAACGCGGTGAAATCGGATACCCAGTCGAACATCCTCTCCACCCCGTCGGTGATGACGCTCGACAATCAGGAGGCGAAGATCCTCGTCGGGCAGGAGATACCGATCACCACCGGCCAGGCGCTCAGCAGCAATTTCGACAATGCCTTCCGCACCGTGCAGCGCGAGAATGTCGGCATCCAGCTGGAGGTGAAGCCGCAGATCAACGCCGGCGGCGCGATCAAACTGTTCCTCCGGCAGGAGGTCAGCTCGATCGCCGGGCCGGTCTCGTCGGACAATAGCGACCTCATCATCAACAAGCGCGAGATCGAGACGACGGTGACGGTGGACGATGGCGAGATCATCGCGCTGGGCGGCCTGCTCGACGACAATGAGCGCCGCACGATCGAGCGGATCCCGCTGCTCAGCGACATCCCCGGCATCGGCGAACTGTTCAAGTCGCGCTCGCGGTCGCGCAACAAGACGAACCTGATGGTCTTCATCCGCCCCACGATCGTCCGCTCGGCGGACGAGGCACGCGCGGTGGCGGCGCAGCGTTACGGCTATATCCGCGACATGCAGGCGACCCAGCGGCCGGAGCGCGAGCCGACGATCGACGAAATGGTGCGCGACTATATGGGCACCACCGCCCCGGGCGCGGCCGCCGCCAACGGCCCCGGCGCCGATCCCGCCCCGCCGCTCACCCCGCCCGCGCGCCAGATCATCACGCCGCAGATGAAATCCTCCACCGAGGTGATCCGCCCGGTCCCGCTCGCGCCATCGACGACTCCGCCGGCGATAGCTGCGCCGCGATGAGAGACGGGGCGCCACCTCATATTCCTGTCATCCCCGCCTGTGGGGAAATGACAAGAGGGGCGGGCGGAACGCGGCCATGAACATCCCGCAGCCCGCATCTTTCGAAACCAGCCGGGATGACGTCGCGGCAGTAGAAACAACGCCGGCCCCGCTCGCCTCCATCCCCTACGGCTTCGCCCGCAAGTTCGGCATGGCAGTCGTCGCGCTCGATCCGCTCACCGTGGCGCTGCGCGATGGCGCCGATCCGCGCCCGCTGCTGGAGGTCCGCCGCGTCCTCGGCCGCGCCTTCGCGATCGAGCATGTCGGCCCCGAACGGTTCGACCGCATCCTCTCCGAACGCTATGCGATGGACGGGCAGGCCGCCGCCGATGCCGCCGGGTCGCTCGGCCTCGGCGACGAACTGATGATGCTGGCGAGCGACCTGCCCTCCGCCGACGATCTGCTCGACAGCGCCGACGATGCGCCCGCCATCCGCCTCATCAACGGCATCATCGCCGATGCCGCGCGGCAGGGCGTGTCCGACATCCATATCGAGCCTTACGAGACCGGCCTCGTCGTGCGGATGCGGATCGACGGGGTGCTGCGCGAGACGCTCAGGATGCCGGCGCATGTCGCCCCCGTCGTCGTCAGCCGGATCAAGGTGATGGCCCGGCTGGACATCGCCGAGCGGCGCGTGCCGCAGGATGGCCGCATCGGCCTCACCCTCGGTGGCAAGCTGCTCGACGTGCGCGTCTCCACTCTGCCCAGCCGGGCTGGCGAGCGGGTGGTGCTGCGCATCCTCGACAAGGAGAATGCCGGCATCGATCTGGAGATGCTGGGCATGCCTCCGGCGATCGACGCCGTATTCCGCGCCGCGCTGGCGGAGCCGAACGGCGTCGTCCTCGTCACCGGCCCCACCGGCTCCGGCAAGACGACCTCGCTCTATGCGGGGCTGCGCACGCTGAACGATGGCAGCCGCAACATTCTTACGGTGGAGGACCCGGTTGAATATGCCATCGACGGGGTGGGGCAGACGCAGGTGAACGCCAAGGTGGGCCTCACCTTCGCCACCGGCCTGCGCGCCATCCTGCGGCAGGATCCCGACGTCGTGATGATCGGCGAGATACGCGACCGCGAAACGGCGGACATCGCGGTGCAGGCGTCGCTCACCGGCCATCTGGTGCT
>CAXTTS010000103.1:0-10510 GCA_964247265.1 uncultured Sphingomonadaceae bacterium | reverse complement strand
GGCTGACGTCGGGTGTCGGCACCCGGATGGCCGAGCCGTCGAGCTTGCCCTTGAGCTCGGGCAGCACCTCGCCGACGGCGCGCGCGGCGCCCGTGGTGGTCGGGATCATTGACATGGCGGCGGCGCGCGCGCGGCGCATGTCGCTGTGGATCTGGTCAAGGATCTTCTGGTCGTTGGTGTAGCTGTGGATCGTGGTCATCAAACCGCGTTCGATGCCGATCGCATCGTTCAGCACCTTGGCGACCGGCGCCAGACAGTTGGTCGTGCACGATGCGTTGGAGACGATGCTGTGCTCGGCGGTCAGTTTGTCGTGGTTGACGCCGTAGACGACGGTGAGGTCGACGCCCTTGGCGGGCGCGGAGATCAGCACCTTCTTCGCGCCGGCCGAGAGATGCTTGCCGGCGCTCTCGCGGTCCGTGAAGAAGCCGGTGCACTCCAGCGCGATCTCGATGCCGTCGGCGGCGTGCGGCAGCTTGGCGGGATCGCGCTCGGCGGTCACCTTGATGCGCTTGCCGTCGATGATCAGGTCGTTGCCGTCGGCGGCGACGTCGCCCTTGTAGGTGCCGTGGACGCTGTCGCGCTTGAACAGCAGCGCGTTCGACTCCGCATCGGCCAGGTCGTTGATGGCGACGAGCTCCAGCCCGCTGTCCGGGTTCGCGAGCACCGCGCGCGCGACGAGGCGGCCGATCCGACCGAACCCGTTGATGGCAACCTTGACGCCCATCTCTATCTCCCTTGCAGATTCTGAAGTGCCGCGATCACGCCGGGCGCGATCGCCTCGGCGGTCAGCCCGAAACGTTCGTAGAGCACGGCAGCCGGCGCCGAGGCGCCGAACCCGTCGATGCCGAAGCGCAGGCCACGCGCCATCGTGTAGCGTTCCCAGCCCATCGTCGTACCCGCCTCGATCGAAACGCGCAGCAGCCGTTCGGGCGGCAGATCGGGCAGGACATCGTCGCGATAGCTCTGCGGCTGCGCGTCGAAGCGCGACCAGCAAGGCATCGACACGACATCGGCGCCGATTCCCTCCGCCTCCAGCCGAGCCGCGACGGCCACCGCTATCTCGACCTCGGAGCCGGTGGCGATCAGGACCACGCGCCGCGTCGCGGATGCGGCACGCAGCCGGTAGGCGCCGCGCGAGCAAAGATTTTCCTCAACATTGTCGCGCAGCTGCGGCAGGTTCTGGCGGCTGAGCGCGAGCAGCGAGGGGCCGTCGGACTTGGCCAGCGCCAGCGCCCAGCATTCCGCGGTCTCGATCGTGTCGGCCGGGCGGTAGACATCTAGATTCGGCATGACCCGCAGCGACATCAGGTGTTCGATCGGCTGGTGGGTCGGACCATCCTCGCCGAGCCCGATCGAATCATGCGTCATGACGTAGACGACGCGGGTCCGCTGCAGCGCCGACAGGCGGATTGCCGGGCGGCAGTAGTCGGAGAAGACCAGGAACGTGCCGCCATACGGGATCACACCGCCATGCAGCGCCATTCCGTTCATCGCCGCGGCCATGCCGAACTCGCGGATGCCGTAATAGATGTAGCGGCCCGAGTAATCGTCCGCGCTCAGCGGCTTTTGGGCTTTCGTCTTGGTGTTGTTCGAACCCGTCAGGTCGGCCGATCCGCCGATCGTCTCGGGCAGCGCGGCGTTGATCGCCTCCAGCGCGATCTCCGATGCCTTGCGCGTCGCGATCGCCTGCGGCTTGGCGACGAGGGCGGCGAGATGCGCGTCGAGCGAGAAGCCTTCGGGCAACTTCCCGGCCATGCGGCGCTCGAACTCGGCGCGATCGGGATGCGCGGCGAGCCGACCTTCCCACGCGGTTCGATCCGGCCGGCCACGCGCGCCGGCCTCGGCCCAGGCCGCCACGATCGGCTGCGGCAGGATGAAGGCCTCGTCCATCCACTCGAGCACCTGCCGTGTCGCCGCCACCTCGTCGGCGCCGAGCGGCGAGCCGTGCGTCGCCGAGGTGCCCTGCTTGGTGGGCGCGCCGAAACCGATGATCGTCCGGCAGGCGACGAGCGACGGCCGCGGATCGGCCACCGCCGCATCGAGCGCGCGCGCCACGTCGTCGGGATCGTGACCGTCGCAGGCGATCGTGTGCCAGCCACTGGCGGCATAGCGTGCCGCGACGTCCTCGCTGGTCGATAGGTCGGTGGCGCCGTCGATGGTAATGCGGTTGTCGTCCCACAGCACGATCAACCGACCAAGCCCGAGGTGACCGGCAAGGCCCGCCGCCTCGTGGTTGATGCCTTCCATCAGGCAGCCGTCGCCCGCGATCACCCAGGTGCGATGATCGACCAGGCTGTCGTCGAACACGGCGTTCAGGTGCCGCTCCGCGATCGCCATGCCGACGGCGGTGGCGAAGCCTGAGCCGAGCGGGCCGGTGGTGGCCTCGATCCCGGCCAGCTCGAAATTTTCCGGGTGGCCGGCGCACGGGCTGCCGAGCTGGCGAAAGTTGCGGATATCGTCCAGCGTCGGCCGCGCATAGCCTGTGAGGTGGAGCAACGCATAGATCAGCATCGAGCCATGCCCGGCTGACAGCACGAAGCGATCGCGATCGGCCCATTTCGGATCGGCCGGATCGAACTTCAGAAAATCGGAGAACAGCACCGTCGCGACATCGGCCATGCCCATAGGCATGCCGGGGTGCCCGGAATTGGCCGCCTGCACCGCATCCATCGTGAGCGCCCGGACGGCGTTCGCCAATTGCTGCGGAGTGACGGTCATGAACGGGCCTTCTGGAAAGCGGCTGTCGCGGGTCGCGCTGATTCGGCGGTGCAGCAAAGAATGATTGCGCGGGTTCCTTTGTCGTGACGGCGGCGGATCGTCAACCACGCGGGCCGCCGGCGCTTGCCGCGCGCCGCCGCCGTGCTATTCCGGGGCGAAATGATCGACGACACCCTTCTCCATGCCATCGGCCGGCTCGAACAGGCGGTCATCGCGCTTGAGGAACGCCTGCCTGCGCTCTCGCCGCGCGTGCCCGAGGCGGCGGAAGCTGACGCGTTGAGGACACGCTACGATGCGCTGACCGAACGCCATGACGCGCTGCGCGCCCGCACCTCCGCCGCGGTGGAGCGGCTGAGCCTGCTGATCGACAGCGGCGAGGGCTGAGGATGGCCACGGTGGAAATCACGATCGCCGGGCGACGCCACGAACTCACCTGTCGCGACGGCGAGGAGGCGCATCTCCGCGAGATCGCCGGCATGGTCGATGCCAAGGCGACCGATGCGGCGCGGGCGATGGGCGGGATGAGCGAGGCGCGGCAGATGCTGTACGCCGCGCTGATGCTGGCGGACGAGCTGAATGACGGCCGCGCGGCGATGGCACAGGCGGCCGCCACCGTCGCCGCCCCGGCCGGGCCGGACCCGCGTGTCGCCGCGATGATCGACCATCTGGCCGAGCGGATCGAGGCGATCGGCGCGGCGCTGGACCAGGCCGCATCTGCCGGGCTTGAGACTCCGGCCGCCAACGCCTAGATAGGCATCGGCGGGTACTGCCCGATACGAGCTACATGAACATCCCTGAGGCGATTCATCTTCCAATGGGAGCTGTCCCTGATAGGACCCTGGTCCGACTTATATGGTTCCCACCTGACGTTAACGGCGTCAGAGGATATTCTAGCAAACGGTCATGGTGGTCCCGCCACCCGCGCCATGACACCGCCCGATGAGCAAGGTTGAACTTCGCCGCCAGCTGCGCGCCCGCCGCGCGGCGCTGGCCGCCGATCCGGCTTGGCGGGCGGATCTGCTGATCCACACCTTGTTCGTCGCCGATCATGTGACGCGCCGCTTCGGTGATGCCCGGATCGTCTCCGGCTATGTTTCCGACGGCGAGGAGGTGGATGCGATCCCCATCCTGTTCGCCGCGATCGATCGCGGGCTGGAAGTGGCCCTGCCCCATGTCGCGACAAAGGACGCACCGATGCGCTTCCTGCGCTGGGAGCCGGGCGACGTGCTGGTGCCGGGCGCGTTCGGCCTGCTCCAGCCGCGCAGCGATGCGGAGGAACTGGCGCCGGACCTCATCCTCGCGCCGCTGGTCGGGTTCGATCGCTCGCTCGCCCGGATCGGCCAGGGTGCCGGCTTCTACGATCGTGCCTTTGCGCGGCTGCCCGATGCGCGGCGGATCGGCCTCGCCTGGTCGGTGCAGGAGGTGAAGGCGCTGCCGACGGGTGCGTGGGACGTGCCGCTGCACGGCATCGCCACCGAACGCGAATGGATCGGCGGGTGATCGAGCAACCCGGCCCCAGCTGGCGCAAACCCGCCGGCGCATTGCTGATCCTGCTGCTGATCGTCCTGTGGGCGGCGCTGGTGCTGCTGGCATCGCCGTGGATCGAGCGGCTGCATCCGCTGGCGCAGGCGCCGGTCTACCTCGTCGTCGGCATCATCTGGATCATGCCGCTGAAGCCGCTGCTGCGCTGGATGGAAACCGGCATCTGGCGCGACTGAGCGGCGAAGCGCGCAATCTATCGGACGGCGAAGTTTTCCTGCGGCCCCATCCGTATCGCAACCGGGCGGCGCGACCCCTATCTGGCCGAGGCACCTATCAGGAGGCCTGAATGCCATCTTTGTTCGATCCCATCCAGCTGGGCGCCATCGCCGCCCCCAACCGCATCCTGATGGCGCCGCTCACGCGGGCGCGGGGCACGCGCGCGCATGTGCCGACGCCGATCATGCGCGACTATTACCGGCAGCGCGCCAGCGCCGGCCTCATCATCAGCGAGGCGACCGGGATCAGCCGGGAAGGGCTTGGCTGGCCCTATGCGCCCGGCCTGTGGAACGCCGAGCAGGTGGAGGCGTGGAAACCGGTAACGGCTGCGGTGCACGAGGCGGGCGGCCGCATCGCCGTGCAGCTGTGGCACATGGGGCGGATCGTGCATCCGAGCTTCCTGGGCGGCGCGCAGCCGGTATCCGCATCCGCCACGACCGCACCGGGCGAGGCGCACACCTATGACGGCAAGCAGCCTTATACCCAAGCGCGACCGCTGACTTTGGACGACATCAAGCGCCTGCTGGACGATTATGCGACGGCCGCACGCAATGCGGAGGCGGCCGGCTTTGACGGGGTGCAGCTGCATGCCGCGAATGGCTATCTGATCGACCAGTTCCTGCGCGACAATTCGAACTTCCGCGACGATGCCTATGGCGGCCCGGTGGAGAACCGCATCCGGCTGCTGACCGAGGTGACGCAGCGGCTCGTCGATACCTTGGGCGCCGGGCGGGTGGGCGTGCGCCTGTCCCCCAATGGCGATACGCAGGGCGCGAACGACAGCGATCCCAACGCGTTGTTCTCGGCAGCTGCGGCGGCGCTCGATCGGATCGGGATCGCCTTCCTCGAACTGCGCGAGCCGGGCTTCGACGGCACGTTCGGCACGGCGGAGGTGGCGCCGGTGCATCCGGTGATTCGCAAGGCCTATTCCGGCCCGCTGATCCTGAACTCGGACTACGACCGTGCGAGCGGGCAGGCGGCGCTGGATGCCGGCGAGGCGGACGCGATCGCCTTTGGCCGCACCTTCCTGGCCAACCCCGATTTGCCGCATCGTTTTGCCGAGGACCTGCCGCTCAACCCGGACGATATGGCGACCTGGTACAGCCAGGGCGCAGAGGGCTATACCGATTATCCTGCGGCCAGCGCGACCGTGGACGCCTGAACGGCGAGCGGCGATACGCTGGATGGTCAGCCCAGGCCGATCATCCAGCGGCTCGCCGCGAGCCACCAGGCAGGGTGGACCAGCCACAGGTACATCGCCGCCGCCTCGTTCAGCACGAGCAGCGGCACGCCCCAGCGGAACGCGGCATGGACGCGGCCGATCGTCAACCGATCGTTGAGCATGGCGGCGGCGTAGAGCAGCAGGTTGCCGAGGAAGAACCAGGTCGCCATGCCGGGGATCGGCAGCCGCCCGAACCCGGCCTCCGCGATCGAGGCGGTGGACAGGAACATCAGCCGGCGGTGATATTCCGGCCGGCGTCGCCACGCGATGCCCGCCCACGCGCAGGAGGTGAAGGCGACGATGTCGGAGAAGGGCGCCGCGAGGAAGCCGATGTCGCGCGCCAGATCCTCGGACGGGAACGCATCGAGGTTGAAGCGCCGCATCACGATCGCGGTGGCGATGCCGAGCGGCGGCATGACGATCGCGAGGCCGAGCCCGAACCAGCCCAATGTGCGGTGCCAGCGCAGCCTGCCGACATAAGCGAGCACCGCCTGCGCGACGTAGAGCAGCATCCAGGCGACGAACACGGCCGAATGTATGCCGAGCAGCAACGGGCGGTGGACGGTCGGATGCAGGACATATTTCGGCACGTCGTAGGACAGGCCGGCGACCATCAGCACGGCGATGAGCAGCGCCATAGCGAGATGGAAGGGCGATCGCCGGCGGCCGCGCGATCGCTGGCGTGGCGCATCAGCCACGACGGTGCTGCCGAATCCTGTCCTCATCATGGATGGAGACTGGCACGGATATGGTTAGTCCGCAGTTAAAACGCGCATCCCGCCAGACGCAAAAGCCAGACTCATCCTTTGCGATCGAGCCGCAGATAGATGCTGTCGCAATATTCGTCGCCGACCAGCCAGGTTCGCGCGGCGCGATGGGTCTCGCGAAAGCCGCAGCGCGCCAGCAGGCGGAGCGAGGCTCCGTTTCGCGGATCGACATCGGCCGTCAGGTGATCGGCGCGGCCGGCGAACGCATAAGCGATGTAGGCGGACAAGGCTTCGGTGGCGTAGCCGTGGCTCCAACTCTCCCGCGCGAACAGGAAGCCGATCTCCGGCAGCCGCCATGCGCCCAGCTTGCCGATCACGACGCCGGCACGCTCGACGATGCAGTCGTCGCTTTGGTCGGGCGGCGCGGCGATCATGCCGGCGGGCCAGTCCCGGGTGGTCGCCAGATCGGGATGCGGCAGGCTGGACCAGTAGCGCATCGTCTGCGGATCGGACATGATCGCGTGCAGCGGCAGCAGGTCCGCCGCCGTCGCGCGGCGCAGCAGCAGGCGATCGGTGCGCAGGATCATGCCCGCGCCGCTCAGTCGAGGTTCGGCCGCAGCCAGCGTTCGGCGGTGTCGAGATCCGCGTCGCGACGGGCGGCATAATCCTCAAGCTGATCCCGCCCGACACGCGCGACGCCGAAATATTCGGCCTGCGGGTGGCCGAAATAAAAGCCGGATACGGCGGCGGTCGGCAGCATCGCGTAGCTTTCCGTCAGCGTGAGGCCCGTATGGTCGGTGGCGTTCAGCAGATCGAACAGGATCGGCTTCAGGCTGTGATCCGGGCAGGCCGGATAGCCGGGCGCCGGCCGGATGCCGCGATATTGCTCGCGGATCAGCGCCTCGTTGGTCAGCTGCTCGCCGGCCGCATAGCCCCAGAGCGTGGTGCGGACGTAGGCGTGGAGCTTCTCGGCGAACGCCTCGGCCAGGCGATCGGCCAGCGCCTTGAGCAGGATGTCGCGATAATCGTCATGCTCCGCCTTGAAGCGGGCGATGTGCGGGTCGATGCCGTGGATGCCGACGGCGAAGCCGCCGATCCAGTCCGCCGAGGGGCTGATGAAGTCGGCGAGGCACATATTGGCCCGCCCTTCGCGCTTGCGGATCTGCTGGCGGAGCATCGGCAGGCGCGTGCCCCCCTCCAGCACGATGTCGTCGCCATCGCGGCGGCAGGGCCAGAGGCCGGCGACGCCCTTTGCCGTCAGCCACTTCTCGGCGATGATCGTGTCCAGCATCGCCTGCGCGTCGGCGAAGAGGCTGCGGGCGCTTTCGCCAACGATCGCGTCGTCGAGGATCGCCGGATAGTTGCCGGCCAGTTCCCACGCGCGGAAGAACGGCGTCCAGTCGATCGTCTCGCGCAGGTCGGCGAGCGACCAGTCGTCGAACACATGCACGCCGGGCTGTTTCGGTGCGGGCGGCACCAGCGCCTCGTCGATCACGAAGGCGTTGGCGCGGGCTTCTGCCAGCGTCGCCAGATCGCTCTGCCCCTTATTGGCGCGGGCGACGCGCAGCGCCTCGTAGTCGGCCGCTGTCTTCTCGACGAAGCCGTCGCGCTGGGTGTCGGACATCAGGGTGGAGGCGACGCCCACCGCGCGGCTGGCATCGAGGACGTGGACCACGGGGCCATCATAAGCCGGCTCGATCCGCAGCGCGGTGTGGACCTTCGACGTGGTAGCGCCGCCGATCAGCAGCGGCATCGTCATGTTCGCCCGCTTCATCTCGGCCGCCACCGTCACCATCTCGTCGAGCGAGGGGGTGATGAGGCCGGAGAGGCCGATCATGTCGGCATCATTGTCGGCGGCGGATTGCAGGATCGTCGTCCACGGCACCATCACGCCGAGATCGATGACCTCATAGCCGTTGCACTGGAGCACGACGCCGACGATGTTCTTGCCGATATCGTGCACGTCGCCCTTCACGGTCGCCATGATGATGCGGCCCTTGGCGCGGGCGCCCTGCTCCTTCTGCGCCTCAATGAACGGAAGCAGATGGGCGACGGCCTTCTTCATCACGCGAGCCGACTTCACCACCTGCGGCAGGAACATCTTGCCCGATCCGAACAGATCGCCGACGACGTTCATGCCATCCATCAGCGGCCCCTCGATCACCTCGATCGGACGAGCGAAGCCCTGCCGGGCCTCCTCCGTATCCTCGACGACATAGGCGTCGAGGCCTTTCACCAGCGCATGTTCGAGCCGCTTCACCACCGGCCAGCTGCGCCATTCCTCCGCCTGCTTCTCGGCCACCGCATCGGTGCCGCGAAACCGCTCGGCCAATGTGATGAGGCGATCGGTGGCGTCGTCGCGCCGGTCCCAGATCACATCCTCGCACGCCTCGCGCAGTTCCGGATCGATCGCGTCATACACGTCGAGCTGGCCGGCATTGACGATGCCCATGTCGAGCCCCGCCTGGATCGCATGGTAGAGGAACACGCTGTGCATCGCGCGGCGCACCGGCTCGTTGCCGCGGAAGCTGAACGACAGGTTGGAGACGCCGCCCGATATGTGCGCACGCGGGCAGCGGACGCGGATGTCGCGACAGGCCTCGATGAAGTCGATCGCGTAGCGGCGATGCTCGTCGATGCCGGTGGCGACAGCGAAGATGTTCGGATCGAAGATGATGTCCTGCGGCTCGAACCCGTCGGCCACCAGCAGATCGTAGGCGCGGGCGCAGATTTCCACCTTGCGCTCGCGCGTGTCGGCCTGGCCCACCTCGTCGAACGCCATCACCACCACGGCGGCGCCGTAGGCGCGCACCTTGCGGGCGAGCGTGAGGAACGCCTCCTCGCCCTCCTTCATGCTGATCGAGTTGACGATCGGCTTGCCGGAGACGCATTTCAGCCCCGCCTCGATCACGCTCCACTTCGAAGAATCGACCATGATCGGCACGCGCGCGATATCGGGTTCGGCGGCGATCAGCTTGAGGAAGGTGGTCATGGCGAACTCGGCGTCGAGCAGCCCCTCGTCCATGTTCACGTCGACGATCTGGGCGCCATTCTCCACCTGCTGGCGGGCGACCTCGACCGCCTTGGCATAATCGCCGGCCATGATGAGCTTCTTGAACATCGCCGAGCCGGTGACGTTGGTCCGCTCGCCAATGTTGACGAAGGAGGCGCGCGACGCGGCGGGCGTGTCGTCGTCGGCGGGAATGATCGGTGCGGTGGCCACTTGTTCAATCCTATTCATCAACCGCGGCCCGAGTCATCCCGGCGCAGGCTGGGATCTCGTTGGGGCCGGGTGCCACGTTCGACGAGATCCCGGCCTGCGCCGGGATGACGCCCGTTCAGGGCGGAGCTACGCCGCCAGGATCATCGGCTCCAGCCCGGCGAGCATCGTCCGCTCGGGCGGCTTGGCCGGCACGCGCGGCTTGTGGCCGCGCACAGTGCGCGCCATCGCCGCGATGTGGCCGGGGGTGGTGCCGCAGCAGCCGCCGATCACGTTGATAAGGCCGGTATCGACCCATTCGCGGATGAAGGCGGCGGTGGTGTCCGGCTCCTCGTCATAGGCGCCGAGATCGTTGGGCAGGCCGGCATTCGGATAGACCATGACGAGCGTATCGGCGATCGCCGAGAGCGCGACGACATGCGGCCGCAGCTGCGGCGCGCCGAACGAGCAGTTCAGCCCCACCGTGACGGGCCGGGCGTGGCGGATGGCGGCCCAGAACGCCTCGACCGAATGGCCCGAAAGGTTGCGGCCGGACATGTCGGTGACGGTCATCGAGATCATCATCGGGATGTCCGCGCCGCGCGCCTCGCCCGCTTCCAGTACGGCCATGATGCCGGCCTTGGCGTTGAGCGTGTCGAAGATCGTCTCGATCAGGATGAAATCGACGCCACCATCGAGCAGGGCGTCGATCTGTTCGCGATACACATCCTTCAGCTCGTCGAACCCGATCGCGCGGTAGCCGGGATCGTTGACATCGGGCGAGAGCGACAGCGTCTTGTTGGTCGGCCCAATCGCGCCGGCGACGAAGCGCGGGCGGCCATCCGCCGCCTCGGCCGTGTCGGCGGCGTCGCGGGCGATCTGGGCGGCGGCGAGGTTCAGGTCGCG
>CAXTTS010000102.1:0-10986 GCA_964247265.1 uncultured Sphingomonadaceae bacterium | reverse complement strand
GGGCGGCTCCGCTGGGCGTTCGACGTGGCGATGCCGGCCACGCCGGCACGCGGCGAACGGCCGGTGCTGCTGCCGCCGGCGCGGATGCCGAAACGCGGGCGGGCGGGAAGCCAGCGGAGCCGCTTCGCGATGCTGCATGCGGTGGCCCACATCGAATATGTCGCGATCGATCTGGCGTTCGATCTGGTCGGCCGGTTCGGCGCGCTGTTCCCCCGGTCCTTTGCCGATCGGTGGCTGAGGGTGGGGGCGGAGGAGGCGATGCATTTCGCGCTGATCGCCCGGCGGCTGCGGGAGATGGGTGGGATGTATGGCGATCTGCCGGCGCATTCCGGCCTGTGGGAGGCTGCCGCTACGACCGCCGACGATCCGCTGGCCCGGCTGGCGATCGTGCCGATGGTGCTGGAGGCGCGCGGGCTGGATGTGACGCCGGCGATGATTACCCGCTTCGAAGCGGCCGGCGACGCCATCTCCGCGCGGGTGCTCCGACGGATATTAGCGGACGAGATCGGCCATGTCGCGGCCGGCGTTGGCGCGTTCGAATCACTGTGTGCGTTGCGGCGGATCGCGCCGGCGGAGACGTGGCAGCGGCTGGTGGCGGAGGGATTTCGCGGAGCGGTTAAGCCGCCGTTCAACGACTCAGCCCGCCTCGCTGCCGGTCTGACCCATGATTACCACACGGCGCTTGCCCTGATGGACGCCGTTAAGCACCAAGCTCCCATGTCGCAGCGGGGAGGGCAAATCTCGCAGCCGACCTGAACACCAACGGCACCAACGCCTCCTGGCGATGGCGCCAGACCGACCCGGTCGCTGGGGGACTTGATGACGTTTGCTACCGATGCCGACACGGCTCACATCAAAAAAGCCGGACTGGTCGAGAAGTTCCGCCGCATCTTCAAGCCGGCGATCATCGCATCGCTGTTGACGCTGGTTCCCCTGATCGCCGCCACCGATGCGGCCGAGGCCCGCGGGCATCGCTCCTACGCCGTCTCGCACCATTCCGCCGCCAAGGCGAAGACGGTGCTGGCCGAGGGCGGCCCGTATGAGTCGCTGGTCGCCGCCACCCCGGCGGACAATGCCGATCCGCAGTTCCGCTCGCTGTTCCTGTCATGGAAGAAGCAGGACAATTTCCAGCCCGGCATGATCCAGCAGGGCACGATCTCGATCCCTTCGGCCAAGCCGATCCGCACGAGCGTGGCCTTCACCAGCGGCTTCGGCGTGCGGTCCGATCCGTTCCGTGGTGGTGCCGCGATGCATGCCGGGATCGATCTGGCCGGCCCGATCGGCACGCCGATCTACGCGACCGCCGATGGCGTGGTGGGCCGCGCCGAATGGGCGAACGGCTATGGCAACCTCGTCGAGCTGGATCATGGACGGGGCATCGCCACGCGCTACGGCCACCTCTCGGCGATCCTGGTTCATGCCGGCGACCGGGTGAAGCGTGGTGACGTGATCGCGCGGATGGGATCGACCGGCCGCTCGACCGGCAGCCACCTCCATTATGAGGTGCGGCTGGATGGCCACGCGGTGAACCCGGTGCCCTATCTGCAATCGGCCGATTATCTGGTGGCGATGCAGAATCGCGGCCCCCGCATCAGCGCGCCGCTGGCGCTGGGCGGACCCGATACCGCCGCCGACTGAATACCCGGAAAACGGGAGAGGAGGGGGGCCGCCGGCATTGCCGGCGGCCTTTTCCATGCCTATCTTCGCGCCATGCCAGACAGCGCCATCGATCTGACCCCCTCCGCCGCGAAGCGCGTAGCCGCGATCGCCGAGAAGCAGGGCAAGCCCGCGATCCTGCGGCTGGCGGTGGATGGCGGCGGTTGCGCCGGCTTCCAATACCGTTTCGGTCTGGCCGAGATGGTGGAGAGCGACGATATGGTCGCGGTGCGCGATGGCGTCACCCTGGTGGTCGATCCGATGAGCCTCGATCTGGTGCAGGGCGCGGCGGTGGATTTCGTCGAGTCGCTGGGCGGCGCGGCGTTTCGCGTGACCAATCCCAATGCGGCATCGGGCTGCGGCTGCGGGTCCAGCTTCTCGATCTGAACAGATCGACCTGACCAATCGACATGCGACGACGGCGGAACGGGATTCCGTGGTCGCGCGTCCTGTCGTCGTCTGAAACCGGAGAAAACCGATGCGTCCGATCCTCGTCGTCCCCTTCGCATTCCTCGCGGTGCTGGGCGCCAGCCCGGTGCTGGCCAAGGGCTGCATCCGCGGCGCGGTCGCGGGCGGGGTCGCTGGCCATTATGTCGGCAAGGGCCATGCGGTGGCCGGCGCCGCCGCCGGGTGCATCGCCACTCATCATTATTACTCCAAGCAGGCCGCCGCGAAGAAGGCGGCGCAGCGCCAGCAGGCCAGGCCTTCCTGATCGTCGGCGGGCTGGCCCGGCCTGTCCGACGCCGCTAACGTCGCGCCATGAAGATCGCGACCTATAATGTGAACGGCATCCGCTCCCGCCTGCCCCGCCTGCTCGAATGGCTAGGCGAGGCGGAGCCCGACGTCGCGTGCCTGCAGGAGCTGAAATGCGCCGACGAGATCTTCCCCGAGGCGGAGATCCGGGATGCCGGCTATGGCGCGGTGTGGCACGGGCAGAAGGGGTTCAACGGCGTCGCCATCCTCGCGCGCGGTTGCGATCCGGAGGAAACCGGGCGCGGCCTGCCCGGCGATCCGGAAGACGCGCACAGCCGCTATATCGAGGCGGTGGTGGGCGGCGTGACGATCGGTTCGATCTATCTGCCCAACGGCAATCCGCAGCCCGGCCCCAAGTTCGACTATAAGCTCGCCTGGATGGAGCGGCTGCGCACCTATGCCGCCGGCCTGTTCGAGAGCGAGCGGCCGGTGGTGCTGGCCGGCGACTATAATGTGATCCCGCAGGACGAGGACACCTTTTCCGTCCGCGCGATGGCGGGCGACGCGCTGACCCAGCCGGAAACTCGCGCCGCCTTCCGCACCCTGCTGGCGCAGGGCTGGACCGACGCGATCCGAGCGCGACATCCAGGCGGGCGGCATTATACCTTCTGGGATTATCAGGCGGGCGCATGGCAGCGCGACGCCGGCTTTCGCATCGATCACCTGCTGCTGAGCCCGGCCGCCGCCGACCGGCTGGTGGATGCGGGCATCGACAAGGCGGTGCGCGGCAAGGAGAAAGCCAGCGATCATGTGCCGACCTGGGTGGTGCTGCGGCAGGCCTGATCGCGCCTGAAACGCCGATCGGCCGCTGGATAGGCGCGGCGAAAGCGCGCATCATGCGGCGATGTTCTACGATGGCTTCAACCAGCCGCCGCGCGCCGACCGTCCGGAGCGCCCGATCCCGCCGCCCCGCGCGCCGGGCGAGAAGATCCTGACGCGGCTGATCCTGCTGCTGATGTTCCTGCTGCTGCTGTTGCCGGTGTCGGCCGGCGGGATGGAGGATCTGGTGCGTTTTCTGCGCGGATAAGACGCGCTCTACCGCAACCATCCCCAGTTTTGCGACCGAAGCGGCTTGGCCTGACGCGCCGGCCGCCCCATAAACCAGCCATGCCCCACGCCAGCTTCGTCCCCCTGCGCATCTTTTCGGCCTATACCATGCTGGAGGGGGCAATCGACCCGAAGGCGGTGGCCAAGCATGCCCGCGCGCTAGGCTTTCCGGCGGCGGCGATTACCGATCGCAACGGCCTGTACGGCGCGATGGCCTTTTCGGACGGCGCGAAGAAGGAGGGCGTGCAGCCGGTGATCGCCACGCTGCTGGCGGTGGCGCGTCCGGCGCGCGGCGGCGGCGACCGCGATGCGAAAACGCTGACGCTCGACTGGCTGGCGCTCTACGCGCAGGACGAGGCGGGCTATCAGAATCTCTGCGCGCTGGTATCGGCGGCGCATCTCGACCGGCCGGTGCATGAGGAGGCGCATGTCTCGCTGGCGCAGCTGAAGGGGCGGACCGAGGGGCTGATCGCGCTGACGGCCGCCGGGGAGGGGGCGCTCACCCGCCTGCTCGCGGCCGGGCAGGCCGATGCGGCAACGGCCTATGTCGAGCGGCTGGAGGCGCTGTTCCCGGAGCGGCTGTATAT
The DNA here is from genome assembly GCA_964247265.1 of uncultured Sphingomonadaceae bacterium. Classification (GTDB taxonomy): domain Bacteria; phylum Pseudomonadota; class Alphaproteobacteria; order Sphingomonadales; family Sphingomonadaceae; genus Alterirhizorhabdus. The sequence continues at coordinate 6,943 of CAXTTS010000102.1, read as the reverse complement.
CGAACTGGCGCGGCGCGGCGATGCCGACGAGGAGAAGGCCGAGGAAGCGCTGATCGACCTGGCCTATGCGCGCGACCTGCCGCTGGTCGCGACGAACCCGGCCTGCTTCGCCGAGCCCGACTTCCACCCCGCGCACGACATCATGCTGTGCATCGCCAGTTCCTCCTATCTCGAGACGGAGGGGCGCACTTGCTCCTCGCCCGAATCCTGGCTGAAGCCGGCCGACGAGATGGCGCGGCTGTTCGAGGATGTGCCGGAGGCGATCGCCAACACGCTGGTGGTGGCGCAGCGTTGCGCCTTTGCCGCGCCTGCCCGCAAGCCGATCCTGCCGAGCCTGGCCGGCGATCGCGAGGCCGAGGCCGCCGCGCTGCGCGCCGATGCCCGCGCCGGGCTGGAGGCGCGGCTGGCGCGGATGCCGGGGCAGGCGGACCGCGACGTCTATCTCGCGCGGCTGGAGTTCGAGATCGACGTGATCGTCGGCATGGGATTTCCCGGCTATTTCCTGATCGTCGCCGACTTCATCAAATGGGCGAAGGACAATGACATTCCGGTCGGCCCGGGGCGCGGATCGGGCGCGGGATCGGTGGTGGCGTGGGCGCTGACGATCACCGACCTCGATCCGCTGAAGCTGGGCCTGCTGTTCGAGCGGTTCCTCAACCCCGAGCGCGTGTCGATGCCCGATTTCGACATCGACTTCTGCGAAACCCGGCGCGGCGAGGTGATCCGCTACGTGCAGGAGAAATATGGCCGCGACCAGGTGGCGCAGATCATCACCTTCGGCCGGCTGAAGGCGCGCGCGGTGCTGAAGGATACCGGCCGCGTGCTGCAGATGAGCTATGGGCAGGTGGACCGCCTGGCCAAGCTGGTGCCCAACCACCCGACCGACCCGTGGACGCTGAAGCGCGCGATCGACGGCGTGGCCGAACTGCACACCGAATATAAGAACGACCGGCAGGTGACGCGCCTGCTCGATCTGGCGATGAAGCTGGAGGGGCTGCCGCGCCATTCCTCCACCCATGCGGCGGGCGTGGTGATCGCCGACCGGCGGCTGGATGCGCTGGTGCCGCTGTACCGCGATCCGCGTTCCGACATGCCGGTGACGCAGTTCGACATGAAATATGTCGAGGGCGCCGGACTGGTGAAGTTCGATTTCCTCGGCCTGAAGACGCTTTCCGTGTTGCAAAAGGGAGTGCAGATGCTCGCCGCGCGTGGCGTGGCGGTGGAGCTGGATACGCTGGAGTGGGACGATCCCGCCGTCTACGAACTGCTCCAGAGCGGCAATACGGTGGGCGTGTTCCAGCTGGAATCCGAAGGGATGCGGCGCACGCTGGCGGCGGTGAAGCCGACCTGTTTCGAGGACATCATCGCGCTCGTCTCGCTCTACCGGCCGGGCCCGATGGACAACATCCCGATGTTCGGCCGGCGCAAGAACGGGCAGGAGGAGATCGCCTATCCGCATGCGCTGCTGGAACCGATCCTGAAGGAGACCTACGGGATCTTCGTCTATCAGGAACAGGTGATGCAGGCGGCGCAGATCCTGGCCGGCTATACGCTGGGCGGCGCCGACATGCTGCGCCGCGCGATGGGCAAGAAGATCAAGGCGGAGATGGACGCGCAGCGCCAGATCTTCGTCGAGGGCTGCGCGACGGTGAACCGCATCCCGGCGGGCAAGGCCAACGAGCTGTTCGACCTGATCGACAAATTCGCCGGCTACGGCTTCAACAAGAGCCATGCGGCGGCCTATGCGCTGGTCGCCTATCATACGGCGTGGATGAAGGCGCATCACCAGCCCGAATTCTTCGCGGCATCGATGTGCTACGACATGACGCTGACCGATAAGCTCGCGGTCTGGGTGGACGATATGCGCCGCTGCGACGTGCCGGCTCTGCCGCCCTGCATCAACGCCAGCGAGGCGGAGTTCTGCGTGCAGGACGGCGCGGTGCGCTTTGCCCTGGGTGCGCTGAAGGGTGTCGGCGAGAAGGCGATGGAGCAATTGGTGGCGGAGCGTGCCGCCAAGGGGCCGTTCGCCGACCTCGACGATTTCGCCGCGCGGGTGGACCCGCGACTGCTCAACCGGCGGCAGCTGGAGGCGCTGGCGGGCGGCGGCGCGTTCGACGGGATCAATCCCGACCGCGCGGCGGTATATGCCGGGGCGGAGACGATCCTCGCCCATGCCGCAAGCGCCGCCAACGAGCGCGAGAGCGGGCAGGGCGGCCTGTTCGGCGAGCCGGGCGCGGGCACGGCGGCGATTCGGCTGCCGAAGGCCGAGCATTGGACGATCGCCGAGCGGATGGGGGCGGAGAAGGAGGCGTTCGGCTTCTATTTCTCGGCGCATCCGACCGACCGCTACGCGCATCTGGCGGCGGGACACGGCGCGGTCCGCTTCGCCGATCTGGCGACGCTGCCGGTGGCTGCGCCCGAGCCGCGCGGGGAATGGAGTGCGAGCGGGCGCCCGGCGGCGCCGCTGGTCACGATGTCGGCGCTGGTTGAGGCGGCGAACTGGCGCACGTCCGCCAAGGGTCGGCGCTATCTGATGGCGACGCTGAGCGATGCGAGCGGCCAGTTCATCGCCACCTGTTTCGACGACGATGTGTCGGAGGATCTGGAGGCGGCGGCGAAGCTGGGCGAATGCGCGTTGCTGTCGGTGGAACTCGATCGCCGCGAGGGCGACGAGACGCCGCGCGTGACGGTGCGGCGGGTGCAGCCGTTCGCCTCGCTCGCCGGCAATGCGAAGCTGCGGCTGGATATCGAGACGCGCGATCCGGCAGCGATCGAACGGATCGCGGCGATCGTCGGGGCGGTGCGCGGCGGCAAGGGCGAGATGCGGCTGAAGGCGCTGCTGCCCGAGGGCGGCGAGGCGCATCTGCTGCTGGGCCGCGATTTCCTGCTGGATGCGGAACTCGCCGCGCGGATCGAGCGGGTGCCGGGGGTGGTGGTGCGGCTGGGCGCGGTGAAGCCGGACCTGAAGCTGGTGGCCTGACGCCTGCTCGCACCGGCAAGTCAGAACAGCCGCATCTGCCCGCCTTTTTCCGGCGGCTGAAACAGGTCGTTGCGCAGCATGATCCCGGCGCCGCCGATGCCGGCCTTGCGGCACGCGATGCGGAAGCGGGTGCGCATCAGATCCGCCCACGGGCCTTGCCCCTTCATGCGGGTGTGGAAGTTCGGATCATTGTCCCGCCCGCCGCGCAGCGAGTGGATGATCGCCATCACCTTGGCCGCGCGATCGGGGTGATGCTCGTCCAGCCAGGCGCGGAACAGCTGCGCCACCTCGTGCGGCAGGCGGACGGGGAGGAAGAAGGCGCCGCGTGCGCCCGCCTCGCCGGCGGCGGCGACGATATCCTCCATCTCATGATCGTTGATGCTCGGGATCATCGGGGCGAGCGAGACGAAGGCGGGGATGCCGGCCTCGCTCAGCGCGCGGATCGCGGCGAGGCGGCGGCGAGGGTGTGGCGCGCGCGGCTCCAGCGTGCGGGCGGTGGCGGGATCGAGCGAGGTGATCGAGAGGACGACGGCGGCAAGCCCGTCCCGCGCCATCGGGGCGAGCAGATCCATGTCGCGGACGACGCGATCGGATTTGGTGGTGATCGTCAGCGGGTGGCGGGTTTCGGCCAGCACCTCGATGATCGCGCGGGTGATCCGCCAGTCCCCCTCGATCGGCTGGTAGGGATCGGTGTTGGTGCCGAGCGCGATCCGCTCCACCCGGTAGGACGGCTTGGCCAGTTCGGCGCGGAGCAGGTCGGCGGCATCGGCCTTGGCGAACAGCCTCGATTCGAAATCCTGGCCGGGCGACAGATCGTGGAAGGCGTGGGTCGGCCGCGCGAAACAGTAGATGCAGCCATGCTCGCAGCCGCGGTAGGGATTGATCGAGCGATCGAAGCCGATGTCGGGCGACTGGTTGCGGGTGATGATCGTGCGCGGTTGTTCGACCGTGACGGTGGTGCGCAGCCGGGGGGCGGCGCCGTCGATCGCGGCGCGGTCGTCCAGCCAGTCCCCGTCATCCTCCCGGCCCGGCAGGTTGAAGCGGCTGCTGCCCTGGTTCCTCGTTGCGCCACGGCCATCGATTCGCATGTTCAGAATAGAACATATATGGAACGCAGCGGCAAGGACCGCGGCGAGACGCCGGGATCAGCGCTCCAGCAGGCGGGGCATCAACTCGACGAAGTTGCTGGGCTGGTGGCGGCTGTCGAGCTGGGCGACGAGGATGCCGTCCCAGGCGTCCTTCACCGCGCCGGTCGATCCGGGCAGCGCGAAGATGTAGGTGCCGCGCGCGACGCAGGCGGTGGCGCGGGACTGGATCGTCGTGGTGCCGAGCTTGGGGTAGCTGAGCCAGCGGAACAGCTCGCCGAAGCCTGGTATCTCCTTGTCCCATACGCGTGCCAGCGCCTCCGGCGTGACATCGCGGCCGGTGACGCCGGTGCCGCCGGTGGTGATGATGCAGTCGACCGCCGGATCGTCGATCCAGGCGTGGAGGCGGGCGACGATCAGGTCGATGTCGTCGCGCACGACCGCGCGATCGGCGAGGATGTGGCCGGCGGCGGTGAGGCGATCGACCAGCGTGTCGCCGGAGCGATCGTCCGCCGGGCCGCGTGTATCGGATACGGTCAGCGCGGCGATGTGGACGGGCAGGAAGTTGCGGCTTTGGTCGATCGGCATGACGGCCGGTTCAATCGGCGGCGGCGATGCCGCCGATGCCGTCCAGCCGGATCGCGGTGCGGCCGGGAAGGCCGGGGAATTTCGGCCACATGCCCTGCGCGATCGCGCGCAGGCTATCCGACTTCACGCCGGCCTGGCGCTGGTACATCCAGTAATTGCGCAGCACGACCGCGACATAGCCGCGGGTTTCGGCGAACGGGATGGTCTCGATGAACAGCAAAGGATCGCCGCCATCGCGCCGGCGATCGTTCCATTTCACCACCGATCCGGGGCCGGCATTATAGGCGGCGATCACCTTCGGCAGCAGGCCGCCGGTGCCGGCGCCGTCGCGCAGCTCCTCCATATAGGCTTGGCCATATTCGATGTTGGTCTGCGGATCGTTGAGGTTGCTGCCGAAGCTGGAGCCGCGATGGCGATCGATCAGCTGGGCGGTGCCGGGCAGCAGCTGGAGCAGGCCGCGCGCGCCGGCCGGGCTGATCGCATCGGAGCGGAACTGCGATTCCTGGAGGGCGTGGGCGAAGACGAGCGATTTGTCGACGCGCCAGCCGCTGCGCGGGCTCCACGACGGGGCGGGGTAGCGCGAGCCGGCCGACATGCTGGTGCCGGCGGGGCCGTTCTGCGCCAGCCAGATCTGCGCGGACGGCAGGTTCAGCCGGGCGGCGAGGTGGAGCAAGGCCTCGTGATCGCGCGTCGCACCGATCCGCGCCTGATGGCGCAGGGTGGTGTCGGCCAGCGCATATTCGCCGATCTCGGTCAGCGCGGTGGCGACGCGGATGTTGCGGCGCTGCGACAGCGCGCTCCAGTCCGCGGCGATGAACTGCGGGCCGCTCTGCTGCTGCGGCAATGCCTGACCGAGCGCGCCACCGGCGAGCAGGCCGTAGAAGGTCTCCGGCAGGCGGCTGGCGGTGCGCAGGCGGGACTGCACCTTTTCCGGATGGCCGGCAGCGAGATCGGCGCGGGCGGCCCAGAACAGGCCGGCGGCCGTCATCTCCGTATCGCGGGCGCGGGCGGCGACGTTGGCGAAGGCCTGGGTGGCGGCCTCGTAATCCTTCTGGCGCCAGGCGGCGAGGCCGGCGACCCAATCGGCCTGCACCGCCCATTCGCCCATGCCGACCCGCGCGCGATCGGCGAGACGACGGGCAGACAGATCGTCGCCGGTGAGGAAATAGGACCACGCGACGCGCTGCTGCCACTCGGTCTGCGCCTCGGCGCAAAGCGTCGGCTCGGTGGCGATGAGCAGCGCCTCGGCCTCGGCGGGCCGATCGTCCTTGATGAGCGGGGTGATCTGCGCGCCGAGCGCCATCGCCACCGCGTCGCTCTTGATCGAGCGGGCGGACTGGCGGCGGGGCGCGCCGGACATGCGCTTCAGCTCGTTCTCGATCGGCAGCGCCGGCAGGCTATCGACCCCGCGCTTGCGTGCGAGTGCGGCGAGGCGGGCGGCCTGCGGAAGATCGGGGGCCGTGGAGAGCAGGGCGACGAGCGGCTCCGCGTCCGCCGCCGGCGATCCCTTGGCGAGGAACAGTTCGGCGCGGGCGAAGGAGGTGAGCAGGCCATCGGGGATCGCATCGAGCCGCGCGGCGGCGGAGGTCCAGTCGGCGGCCCGCATCGCGGCGAAGACAGCGCGGTAATCGTCGCGCGCCTTGGCGTCGAGCAAGGCGGGGATCGCGCCGGGGGCCGACGATGCCTCGGCGGGTGTGGCCGGCACGGGCGCCACGGCCAGCAGCGGAGCGGAGGCGCCCAGCAGCAGCGCGCCGATCATCAGGTTGCGGATCATCCAGATACCCCCAGCAGCAAGCGCAGATCCGCCCAGGCCCCGGCCTTGTGCGCCGGATGATCGAGCAGCCGGCACGGGTGGAACGTAGCGACGGCGGGAACGCTTACCCCGCCATGATTAACGATGTGCACCTTCCCGCGCGCGGCGAGCATGGCCGTGCCGAGCAGGGCCTTGCAGGCGGCATCGCCGCAGATCAGCAGCGCGCGGGGCGCGGCAAGCGCGACATGATCCCGGGCGAGCGCGATGGCGGCGGCGGCCGATGCGGAATCGACCTGCCCGCCGGCGGGCCGCGCCGGGAGGATCGTGGCGAGGTAGACCGAGGCGCGATCGCGGCCGATCGCGCCGAGCATGCGATCGAGCAGGCGGCCGGCGGCGCCGGTGACGAGCCGCCCTTCGAGCGCATCGTCCCCCTCCGGCATATCGAGCAGCAGCATCAGGCCGGCGGCGACATCGCCTTCGGGCAGCAGCCGCTCGTCGCCGGCGCCGCGCACCGGCAGCGCCGCGAGCGCGCGGTGG
>CAXTTS010000101.1:0-10991 GCA_964247265.1 uncultured Sphingomonadaceae bacterium | reverse complement strand
TCCATCTCGCCAGCACGGCGTTTGCCGTAGCGGGCATCGTAACAAGGGTGCGCTGCATCTCGGCCGCGACCGCGTCGGCGGCGGCGGCCATCAAGTCCCGCTTGCTGACGATATGGTGGTAGATCGCGCCGGTGGCGAGTTGCTCCGCAAGCGCCTTGTAAGGTGAGGCCGGTCTCCCCGTCGCGATCGAGAAGGTCGATTGCCGCCGCCACGATCTGGGCAAGGGACAGCGCCGCGTCCCGTCCCCGCACCTTCCGCTTTCCATAAGTCTATTGCGCCAGATCTGGAACTCTATTCCAGGTCTGGCACCGGGGGCTGTTACCGTCTTATTGCATCGCGTTCAGCTGCGGTGCTTGAAACGCCAGCCGTTGTTACCGGTTTCCGCAATGTAGCGGTGCCGGATGTGCGTTCGAGCAGCGCAGCCCACCCTTTCACGGCATTCGAACAGTAAAAGCGCGGTATATTCATAAAGCCCCATGCGCCGGAGCGAGATAGTCGACGGCAAAATATACCAACTTTATCGTTAACAGGCTTTTCATCATCAGGAACGGTCTTAAGCCGCTCAATTTCTTGATAATCCGCCGGCCGATACATATCGTTCGACAAACAGACGGCGACTCAGTGCCGGCGCAATAGGGGATCGATGATGCCATCTGCCAACAAAGCTGCTTCGAACATCCGCAAATTGCGTATACTCATCAGTGAGTTTTCCAGTGAGACGACCCGTATCACGCCCGCTGAAGTAGACGGATTGCTTGATAAACTCGAAAGCTGGCTTGGCAGCGCATCTGCACGGCGCTGTATCGAGCGCAATGCTGCCGTCGGGCTGGCGACCGATCCTCTTATGCTGCCGTTCAAGGGAAGTTGCTAAGCGGATTCGGCTAGGCTGCTCGACGTTACCGTATCTGACTAAAACCGCCGATGGAGCATCAGCCGACTGAGTAGGCCGCGACCCCAACCTTCACCAGCCGGTCAAGATAGAACAGGCACCCGATCAGCCTGAGGGAACGGGCGTGTTCGACACGCCCGCAACCACACGATCTCACCGCTATCCGCCGCCGCTATCCGCCCTCAGGCATCGGCGCCCATGTAGCGCTCATATTCCTCGCGATAGCGCGCGCCGATCCTCGCCTGGTCAGCGGCACCGGCCTGTTCGGCCAGTTTGGTGAACCAGGTTCCTTCCTCGGAATAGATGTGGTGCAGAACCGCGCCGCGGATATGCTCGAACTTGTCCTGATAGTCCTGACTCATCGGATCGAGCGTTTCGAGCAGGCCGAGCTCCATCTTCGCCGCCGATTGCTCCTGATAGGCCAGTTCGGCGTGGCCGATCTGATGCTCGCCGGCGAGCGCCGGATAAATGGCAACCTCCTCGGCGATCGAGTGCCCGGTCAGCAGCAATCCCAGCTTCTTCTGAGCCGCCACCCGCGCGCCGGCATTGCTGGCAGCGCTGACCGCGGCGAACTGCGCCTCGATCGCACGGTGATGGGTCAGGATTTGTGAGAGCCAGTCACCGGGCCTGGCGGCGGCCTCCGCCCGGCGGCGTGCATCCTGCCTGGCCTCGTCGCTCTCAGGTGGCGTCACCGCGGCGACGACTTTATCGATAATCGACATATTGGCCTCCAAATTCAACGGGATCGCAAACGCATCGGCGGGCCGCCCGTTCCCGAAGCCCATCCCCGTCGCCAATCTTCTCGTTTCGGCTATGGAAGCATTGCCTGGAATTCATGCGGCAATCCGGAAGATAAAAAGGCCGCGCCTTATCCCATGTTAGAACCAAGTCCTGTATCGAGACGCTATCGTCGCGCCAATTGACGCACAATCAATAGCTTATATGCTTAGAGCGATGTAGAAAAGCTAACCTGGGTTATAACCGGCTTAGCGATTTGCGACGGAGAGCAGGTCATCGTTTTCCGCGGTAAGGCCGCGGTGGGCGTAGCTGCGCGTATCATTCGTGCTTTGGCACGGAAGTGGAGCAAGTTTTGAAGCGTTTGGTAGTCGACCTCGACGGAACCATCACAATAGATGATGCCGGCCGGCCTTATTGGGCCAAGGAGCCGAATCTCGAACTGATCGCTCGGTTGCGCGACTATGCGGCCGACGGGTTCGAGATCATCATCCAGACGGCGCGTAACATGCGCACCCACAATAATTCCGTCGGGAAGATCACTGCCACCACGCTGCCGGTGATTCTTGAGTGGCTGAAGGTGCATGACGTGCCATATGACGAGATCCATGTCGCCAAGCCCTGGTGCGGAACCGAGGGCTTCTACGTCGATGATCGTGCGATCCGCCCGGATGAGTTCACCCGTCTTTCGCTGGACGAGATCCACGCGCTGATCGGGCGCGGCCAATGATCGCCGCCGCTGTGCCTGCCGCGAAGTGGGCCGCCGAAACGCAGCTGCCGCTCTGGCTCATCATGTCGGGCGCCTATGTCGGGCAGGAACTGGGGGCCGAGATCGGGCTGATCCCGCCGACCATGATCCCGATCGGCCACGCGCGGCTCTACGAACTGCAACTGGCGACGGTGCCGCTGCCGGCCGACATCTACATCGTGCTGCCGGAGACGTTCGCCTTGCCGGAGGAGGATGCGCGACGATTGCGGGAGCGCGGCGTCGGCGTGGTTCCGCTGCCGGCCGATCTCTCGCTCGGCACCGCGATCGTCTATGCGTTGAACTTCATCGGCGCGTCCGATCGCGATCTCCGCATCCTGCACGGCGATACGCTGATCCGCGATCTGCCGACCGGGGCGGATGTGCTCGCGGTGGCCGAGAGCACGGACGAATATGCCTGGGCGGACGTCGACATCGAGGACGGCAACGTCAGCCGCATCCACACCGAGGTGGGCGATCGCGGGGCGATCCACCGCACGGCCGCCTGCGGCTATTTCGCCTGCTCCTCGTCGACGATGCTCGTGCGCTCGATCATCTACGCGAAGGGCGATTTCATCGCGGGTGTCAGCGCCTATGCCAACATGCGCGATCTCCGTGCCGCACAGGTGAGCGAGTGGCTTGATTTCGGGCATCTCCAGACATTCTTCCAGTCGCGCCGGACGGTCACCACCACCCGCATCTTCAACGAGATGACGGTCGGCCGCATCGCCGTGCGCAAATCCAGCGTGGCCGATGGCGACAAGATTCGCGCCGAAGCATCCTGGCTCGGCTCGGCGCCGCCATCGCTCCAGGTCTATTGCAGCCGCGTCCTCGATGCCGGCGAGGGTCCGTTCGGCCCGTTCTACGAGACCGAATATGAGTATATGCTCACCTTGTCGGAGCTTTACCTGTTCGGCGCCATCGGCAAGGCCGGGTGGGGCCGTATCGCATCCGCCTGCACGGAGTTTCTCGGCTCCTGCGCGGCGATCAAGCGCGAGGGGTCCGGCGACCGGTTGCTGCGCCAGTTGACCGTGGAGAAGACTGTCGAGCGGCTGGAACGGTTCGCGCGCGAGACCGGGTTCGACATCACCGCCCCTACCCGGCTGAACGGCCGCGCGCTCCCCTGCCTGCTCACGATCGCGACCGATCTCCAGGCCGCGATCAATCTCGACAGCGGTCGCCTCGAAAACATCATGCATGGCGACTTCTGCTTCAGCAACATCTTCTACAATTCCCGCGCCCGGCGGGTGCGGGTGATCGATCCGCGCGGCTATGTCGAAGCCAAGGTGACGAGCGCCTATGGCGATCTGCGCTACGATGTCGCCAAGCTCGCCCATTCCGTGATCGGGCGCTACGATCAGATCCTGGCCGGCCGCTATCGCTGCACCGGCACGCCGCGCACCAACGTATCGATCGATTTCGAGGAGACACCGATCCGGGCCTGGCTGCGCGATGCCTTCTCGGACATCGCAGTCGACGGTGTGACGCTGGGCAGCGACGAGGTCCATGCGATCATGACCGGCCTGTTCCTGTCGATGCTCCCGCTGCACTCCGATCGTCCGGATCGGCAGACCGCCTTCATCGCCAACGCCATGCGCCTCTATGCCGAGCGGTTCTGAGGCGAGGATGACCGTATCGCATCGCCTGTTTGAGGAGCCAGCGGCTTGATCGTCTTTCCGATGGCGGGCCTGTCCCGCCGCTTCTCCGATGCGGGCTATACGCTGCCCAAATATATGCTGCCGCTCGATGGCGCGCCGGTGTTCGATCGGGCGGTCGCGGGCTTCTCCGGCTATTTCGAGACGCTGCCGTTCCTCTTCATCGTGCGCGACGTGATGGATACGGCCGCGTTCGTCGCGCAGCGATGCCGCGACCTGGGCATCGCATCGTTCGAGATCGTCACGCTCGGGGGTGAGACCGCCGGGCAGGCGGAGACGGTCGCGCTCGGCATCGACGGCATCGACGTGGCCGGCGAGACGCCGCTCACCATCTTCAACATCGATACGTTCCGCGCCGGCTTCGCCCTTCCGCGTCGGGACTGGTTCGCCACCTCCGCCGGGTATCTGGAGGTGTTCGTCGGCAGCGGGGCCAACTGGTCCTATGTCCGGCCGAGCGAAGCGGCACCGGATGTCGCCGTCGAGGTCGCCGAGAAGCGGCCGATCTCCGATCTCTGTTGCACCGGCCTGTATCATTTCGCGAGCGCCGCGTCCTTCCGCGATGCGCTCGCCGCCGAGCGCGCGCTGGCGCATGACGCGGAACTCTATGTCGCCCCGCTCTACAACCACCTGATCCGCAGCGGACAGACCGTCCATTATCACCAGATCGATGCAGCCGACGTCGTGTTCTGCGGGATACCCGCCGAATATCAGGCGCTGGGCGGCGCATTGCCCTGACCTCCGCTCCCTTCAGACCAGAGAAGCCATCGATGTCGATAATGCAGGATGTGAAGTCGCGCGCCGGCGAGACGATCGACTGGGATGAGCCCGGCACGCTCAGCATCGTCGTTCAGGGCGGGCTGTTCGGCGGCAACATCACCGAAACCGCGCTGCATTGCCGCCACTGGCGCGATCTGTTTCCCGCCGCGCAGATCGTGCTGGCGATTTCCGTCAGCGATCTGTTCGCCGGCGGCGTGCGCCCAGGCGTGCTCGTCAATCCGCCATTCGCCCGCGCCTTTCGCGACAACAGCCACTTCCATTCGGCCTTCGGCCAGATCCAGGCGAGTTGCGACACGATCATCCTGTCCGAAGGCGCCCTGCCGCTGCCGCCGATCAAGACGATCTCCTCGGCTTCAAACAACGCCAACCTCCAGATCGTCGCCGCACAGGCGGGCCTGGCCGCGGCGACCGGGCGCTATGTCCTGCGGGTGAGGAGCGACCTGATCTTCTCCGATCGTGCGTTCATCGACCAGTACCTCGCCGGCGTCGCCATGCCGCGCGGGAAGGCGGCGGTATTCGCGTCGCGGGTTCTCATCTCGACGCTCTATACGCTCAATCCCTTCACCTACGAACGCATGCCGCTGCACTATAGCGACTGGTTCCATTTCGGCCTGCTGGAAGACGTGCGCCAGATCTGGGCGGTGCCGCGCATGACCTATGCCGAGGCGACCTGGTACAAGACGCATAAATGCGTGCCGGATTCCACCCTAGACGAGCGCGTGATCGTCCCGCGTCGCGCGGTGGAGCAGCATATCCTCTACCATTGTTTCAGAAAGCTCGTGCCCGAGCTGGTGCTGGAATATCATAACGATCGCACATCGATTGACCTGACGCTGGACCTGCTGGTCGACAATTTCGTGGTCTGCGATCTGGTCGCGGCGAACTGCGTGTTCGACAAATACCGGATGGATTTCGACAATCCCGCCAAGGCACTGCACTGCGTCACCCCGCAGGACTGGACAGCGATGGCGCTGTGCACCGGCACCGCCAGGCGCGAGATCCTCGAAGGGAAGCGCATCGCGGCCACGCAGCCCGAGGCCATACCCTTCCCGCGCAGGTTTCCGGCGCAGGCGCTGGCCACCAAGATCGGCCAGCGCAATCATGGCGAGATCGTCGCCTCCCACGCCAATGGCGTCCTCCTCCACGGGCCCTATGACACGCTGCCGCGCGGCGAGTATCTGGCGACGGTGCAGGTGCCGTTCGTCGAGGGAACGGGAACGATCGAGATCAAGATCACGCTGGACGAGGGGCGCGTACTGCTCGCCGAACAGCATTTCACCGTCGGCGCGGACATGGCGAACGACTATGAGGTGCCGTTCGAGGTCAACATCGACAAGGGCGTAGATTTCGAAGTCGTCACGTCGGTCTACGGCATCGATCTGATCTCGGTCAGCGCGCTCACGATCGCCAGACGATCGCCCGACTTCAAGGATCATCAGCAGCAATCCTTCCTAGCCTCTTCTCCCCGGATGAATTCAAAGGTGGGGATCGTGGGTGATCGGGGGATTCGCACCGCGGCCAAGGCGGGGCATCTGCTCTACGGGCCCTATACCAACCTGCATCGCGGTTCCTACCGCATCTCCCTCATCATCCCGGAGGGCAACTGGCCGGGATGGTCCTTCATGGAGGTCGTCGCGGGCGGCAACCGCGAGATCCTGTCGCGGCAGCGCATCCGGCGGTCCCACATAGCCGACGGCCGGCTCTCCTGCGAGTTCACCACCGATCGCAACCTGCGGGATGTCGAGTTCAGGGTCTCGGTCGACAGGTGGGCGAAGTTCGAGATTTCGGAAGTGAACGTCGAGCAGGTGTAGCCATCGATCGAGGCAATTTCCGCCTGCCCTGCCGTGATCAAAAGCCGCAGTCACCAGCCGGGCTGGCAGAACAACACGAAACAACGACCGCTCCATGACACCGCTCCGCGAATATGCGGAAGGTACGATCGTGGTGCCGCGAGGCTTAATCAGCATCTCTCTGGACTCGAGATCGCGATGAGCGCACATAAAGGCCGATTCAGTTCTTGGAGACTGCGGTGGCCGGCTCATGGCGCTTTCCGACGATCTTGGCCTGTCTCGTCATCGCCGCGTGCGCATCGCTGCCGCGATCGACCTCCATCGCCGCTCCCCCGGAAAAGCCGGACATCCCGTCCTACGGCCGGGAAGGCGCGGCGATGTGGCTGGAACAGGGCTGGACGCCGGCGCAGCGCGATCGCTACCACCATCTGTCGCAGGGCACGGCCACCCTGCCGGTGCCGGTGACGTGGTTCATGGCGCTGGAGCAACCCGACCCCTCGCTCAGCGCGCGCGGGCTGTTCAGCGATCCCGCCTATCTCGATCGCTTCGGCTTCATCCCTGGCGATCGATCGGCGGACAATCCCAGCGGCCTGCCGGTCGGCTTCGCCGTCACGCGCGGCGTCAATCCGTCCAACGGCCAGGCGTTCGAGCAGGTTGGGCTCACCTGTGCCGCCTGCCACACCGGCCGGATCAGCTACCGGGGCACGCAAATCTTCTTCGATGGCGGCCCGGCGATGATCGAGCTCGGCAAGTTCCGCAAGGGGCTGGCCGATGCCCTGGCGATGACCTCGCTCTCCCCGCCCCGCTTCAAGCGTTTCGCCGACCGCGTGCTCGGCCCCGGCCATAGCCTCGGCGCCGGGCTGGATCTGCACAATCAGGTGGCGCGCACGGTGGCCGGCGCGGTGATCGCCCGCTTCAAGACCCCCACTCCCGCCGGTTCGCTGACCGAGGGCTTCGGCCGGCTCGATGCGTTGAACCGGATCGGCAACGAGGTGTTCGCCGATCAGATGCAGCAGCCCGCGAACACCGCCGCGTTGAGCGCGCCGGTCGCCTATCCGCACATCTGGGATACGGCGTGGTACGATTGGGTGCAGTATAACAGCTCGATCCAGCAGCCGATGGTGCGCAATGCGGGCGAGGCGATGGGCGTGCGGGCGCTCATCAACTTCACCTCGCCGCAGACGCCGCGCTTCACCTCCACCGTATCGATCACGGCCTTGCACGAGATGGAGACGCTGCTGGCCGGATCGACCCAGCCGGCGGAGCAGCGTGCGTTCGGCGGCCTGCGCTCGCCCGCATGGCCGGCCGCCGTCCTGCCGCCGATCAACGTCGCGTTGAAGGAGCAGGGGCGCACGCTCTACCGCCAGCTTTGCGCCGGCTGCCACCTGCCGGCGACGGACGAGCCCGCTTTCTGGACGGACGCCGCCTGGCAGCCGGCAAACGCCTATGGCCAACGCTACCTTCGCCTGAAGACGCTCGCCGTAGCCGACATCGGCACCGATCCGGCGCAGGCGGAGGATATGCGGAGCCGCAAGGTCCGTGTTCCGCTCGCCTACCAGCTCAAGACCGCGCCGGTCGCGAGCGAGGGAGCGAACGGCGTCTATGCCTACGGTCCGGCACTCGGCGACGTCGTCGAGAAGGTCATCTATCGCTGGTATGACGGCCAGACGCCGCCGACATCGCCGGCCGATCGCGCGCGGATCGACGGCTTCAGGCCGAACGGCATCCGCGACGCGATCCGCGGGCCTGATGGGGTCGATCGCCCCGTCTACAAGGCGCGGCCGCTGAACGGCGTGTGGGCGACGGCGCCGTTCCTGCACAACGGATCCGTCCCCACCCTCTACGATCTGCTCTCGCCGTGGACGGAGCGGCCGAAAAACTTCTGGCTCGGCAATCGCGAGTTCGATCCGGTCAAGGTCGGCTATCGCACCGATCCGATCAAGGGCGGCTTCAGGCTGGTGGCGGTGGATGCCAACGGCCAGTTCGTGCGCGGCAACGGCAATGGCGGGCACCTGTTCGAAACGCCGGCCCCGGGGCAACAGGCCCGGCCCGGAACGATCGGCCGCTTCCTCACCCCGCAGGAGCGGCTCGCCTTGATCGAGTTCCTCAAGACGCTGTGAAAGTGCGAACCCGGCAGACGAGCCATCAACGGAAAGGCCAGAATCATGCCCAAGACGATCGCGACGTTCGTGCTGTTACTGGGGCTGCCGTCGATCGCTGCCGCCCAGACCGTCACGAAGCCCGACGAGATCGCGTCCAAGCTCCGCTTCTGGTCGCAGGACGCCTCCGATCCGGTCTACTATGGCGAGGTGCGCAGCGTCGATGCCCGCACCAAGCGCATCGCCGGCCATTATCAATGCCTCGCGCTGGCCTTCATCGACTATAAGGACGGCGTGTTCCAATATGCCCACAAGATGTGGGCGAAGTCGCGCGATGGCTCGTGCCACTATGAAGACGTCACCTCGCGCAAGGTCGGCAATCACGGTGCCTGCGTCAAAGATTCGGAAGCCGGCTTCGGCGCCGCTGTCGGCACCGCGCGCATGTCGAAGGCGAACATCGATTTTGGGCACAGCATCTTCAGGACGGTGGACACCAACACCCGCCGCGTCGGCGAGACGAAGGCGTGCGTGCCGCCCAAAGGGCTCGGTGCCGGTCTCTTCTCGGTGAGCATCACCAATGGCCGTTTCCAGGTCATCACCACGCGGCCCTTGGCTTATCTGGTCAACATCAAGGCCCAGGATCCCGCGCATCCGCCGACCGACCCGGTATTCTGACACTGGCCGGCGCGGCCTGCCGCCACTCAAGCGACAAGGAATGACGACGTGGCTTTTCTCGAAGCGTTCGATGCCTTGCCGGCGACCGGCCTCGCCAGGACCGGCCTATTCTACGAATGGCTCCGGCGTGACTGGCGGGCCTTGTTCGGCGAATTGCGCGCCGACCGGCCGATCCTCCCGCTGGCGCCGTTCACCGTGCTGGCGCGATGGGCCGATGTGGTCGACGTGCTTTCCCGCAACGAGACGTTCCGGGTGCCCTACCCGCCGCACATGGACAATTCGGTCGGCCCGTTCATGCTGGCGCGCGACGGTGCGGTGCAGAACTGGCGCGACAAATCGGTGATGCGCGCCCTGCTGCGGTGGGACGATGTGCCCGCCAT
This sequence comes from uncultured Sphingomonadaceae bacterium, assembly GCA_964247265.1. Lineage (GTDB taxonomy): Bacteria > Pseudomonadota > Alphaproteobacteria > Sphingomonadales > Sphingomonadaceae > Alterirhizorhabdus. Next base: position 1,246 of record CAXTTS010000101.1, on the reverse strand, counting down.
CCGGGCGCTGGCCGCGACGACCGCCCGCAATGCGCTCGCCGCCGCGCCGCCGCCGACGGTCGATGTGGTGCAGGCCGTCTCCCGGCTGGTGCCACTCCGCGTGGTGCAGCGGAGCTTCGGCTTTCCGGGGCCGGACGATGCCACCATGCTGCGCTGGTCATGGGCGACGCAGGCCGACATGTTCCACAACCCGACGAGCGATCCGCGCCTGCTCGACGCCTGCAATCGGGCCGGCAGGGAGATGCGCGCCTGGGTCCGCACCTTTCTCGCCGGGCGCGAGCCGTGGCACGCGGCGGCGGGCGGCGACACGGTGTCGCGTTTGCTGCGGATGACGGCGGATGGGCTTTCCGGCCTCGATACCGAGGAGGTGGTGAGCAACATCTGCGGCCTGCTGGTCGGCGCGATCGAAACCACGTCGCAGGCGATCGCCAATGCGACCGAACAGATATTGCTCCGCCCCGACATCAAGGCCCGCGCCATCGAGACGGCGGGCGCCGGCGACGACGACGCCTTCGACGCGATCGTGTGGGAGGCGCTGCGGTTCAACCCGATGACCACCTTCGTGGCGCGGGTAGCGGCCGAACCGGCGGTGCTCGCGCCCGGCAGCCCGCACGAGACCGCGATCGCGGCTGGATCGACGGTGGCGGTGGGCATCGGCTCGGCGATGTTCGATCCGGGCGTGTTCACCGATCCGGACGCGTTCCACCCACGCCGGCGGACGGCCTATCTGCATACCGGCTTCGGCCCGCACGAATGCCTCGGCCAGTTCGTCGCCTATGCGATCATCCCGGAGACGATCCGCCAGATCCTGCTGATGCCCGGCATCGCGCTGCTGGATGGCGAGGCCGGCCGGATCGACACGGCGGGCGGCCCCTTCGCCGAGCATTTCACGCTGGGCCACGGCACCGCCACAGCGAGCTAAATCACACCGGGCTCAAGGATGTTGCGGCACGCCCGAGGGCGTGCCGCAACAATGGCTTACAGCGTGCGGCTATCGATGCGGTAGCGATCGCGCTCCGCGGCGACCTGATCGCCGGTGTAAGGGGGGGCGCCTTCGTCGAACGACGTCCAGCCGCTCTCGCGATAGGCGGTGCCGCGCGTCGCCGCATCGACCGAACGGTTGCGTGCCAGCGCCGCCTCGGCCTCGGGCACCAGCGCATCGGGCACCCGCGCGCTCACCAGCGTACCGCCGCGACGGACGCCTTCGGAATAGACATGCGCCTCCTCGTCGGTGTGGCCCGCATTC
>CAXTTS010000100.1:0-11018 GCA_964247265.1 uncultured Sphingomonadaceae bacterium | reverse complement strand
GACAGGACGAAATCGGCTTCGGTGAATGCGGGAAGGGCCATGAAGATCTCCTGTCGGCCGCTCGTCGATTGCGGGCGGTGGATGGTGCCGGGCTCGGCGTCGGCACCTTCTGGGCCGCGACGCCGCGCGGCCGAACCTACCTTTCGAAAGGCACCGCCCGCGAGCCAACCGGCGATCAGGCCGTGACAAGATAAAAGCGGAGATGACCGAGTGCGCGACCACCGCCTTGCCCGTGCGCTGAACGTCACCTTCCTGCTGATCCTCGCCGCGACCGGTGCGGCGCTGGTGTGGCTGGGCGGGCGGCTGGCGCTGCTCGGCGGTTCGCCCTGGTATCTGCTCAGTGGCGTCGTGATGCTCGTGACGGCCTGGCAGGGGCGGCGCCGGCGCATGCTCTCCGTCTGGCTGTTCTGGGGCTTTCTTGCCGCTAACCTTGTGTGGGCGCTGTGGGAGGTGGGGCTGGACGGCTGGGCGCTGGCGCCGCGCCTCATCATGCCCTTCTGCCTAGGCCTGTGGATGCTGACGCCGTGGTATCGTCGCCGCGTCGGGCTGGCGGCGCCGCTGCCGGGCGGCCGCCTGCTGTGGCCGGGCCTGGGTCTCGCTGTCGTCCTGTGGGTGGGGGCGCTGTTCTGGATCGACCGGACGCCTGGCGCGACCGATCCGGGTTACGGCCCGGCACCGGCGTCGGCCGTGCAGGGCGAGTGGACGGCCTATGGCAATGATCGCGGTGGCTCGCGCTACTCGCCGCTCGGCCAGATCACCCCGGCCAATGTCGGTGGTCTTCAGAAGGCGTGGACCTTTCACACCGGCCCGCTGCCATCGTCGCTGGCGAAGCCTTCCTTCCAAGTCAACCCGCTGAAGGTAGGCAACCGGCTGTATATCTGCACCGGCTATGACGACGTGATCGCGCTCGATCCGGAAACCGGCCGGCAAGTGTGGCGCTTCCGGCCCCGTGCCGATTCGCACGGCATCTACGGAACGGTGTGCCGCGGCGTCACCTATTACCGTGTGCCGGGCGCGACCGGACCATGCGCCGAGCGCATCTATGTCGCCACCGTAGACGCACGGCTGATCGCGATCGACGCGGCCAGCGGCACCCGCTGCGCCGGCTTCGGACAAGGTGGCGACGTGAGCCTGCTGGCCGGCATGGGCACGGTGGAGAAGGGTTATTATTTCGTCACCTCGCCGCCCGCGCTGGTGCGTGGACGGCTGGTGCTGGGCGGCTGGGTGACGGACGGCCAGCATGTCGGCGAGCCGTCCGGTGTGGTCCGGGCCTATGATGCCGTTACGGGCGCCTTCGCCTGGGCGTTCGATACGGGCCGGCCCGACGCCCACGGCCTGCCGCCGCAGGGCTTTACCCGCGGCACGCCCAACAGCTGGGCGCCGATGAGTTCGGACGAGGCGCTGGGCCTGGTCTACGTGCCGACAGGCAACGCCACGCCGGATTATTATGGCGGCCATCGCACCCCCCAGGATGAGCGCTTCTCCAGTTCCGTGGTGGCGCTGGACGCCGCCAGCGGCGCGGTGCGCTGGTCGTTCCAGACGACGCATCACGATCTGTGGGATTATGATGTCGCCAGCCAGCCGACCCTCGTCGATCTGCCGAACGGCGTGAAGGGCCTGCTGCAGCCGACCAAGCGCGGCGAGATATTCTTCCTCGATCGCGTCACCGGCCGGCCGATCGCGCCGGTGGTCGAGCGGCCGGTGCCGCAGGGCGGCGTGCCGGGCGAGCGGCTGGCGCGCACCCAGCCTTATTCCGCCGGGCTGCCTTCGTTCGGCGGCCCGCCGCCGAGCGAGCGCGGCATGTGGGGGCTGACGCCGATCGATCAGGCGATGTGCCGCCTGCGCTTCCGCCAGGCGCGCTTCGATGGCGCGATGACGCCGCTGGCCGTCGACCGACCGACGATCACCTGGCCGGGCTATCTCGGCGGGATCGACTGGGGCGGCATATCGGTGGACGCGCGGCGTGGGCTGATGATCGTCAACAACAATCAGGTGGCCAATTATAATCGGCTGATGACGCGGGCGGAGGCCGACAAGCTCGGCACCAAGCCGATGACGGCCGCGCATATGAGCGATGTCGGCGGACCGGCGCCGCAGGCGGGCGTGCCTTATGCCGCATGGATCACGCCGTTCCTCTCGCCGCTCGCGATCCCGTGCCAGCAGCCGCCTTATGGCCGGATCAGCGCGGTGGATCTGCATACCGGCAGGCTGGTGTGGAGCCGGGTGTTCGGCACCTCGCGCGATAGCGGGCCGATCGCGCTTCCCACCTTCCTGCCAATCCCGATGGGCGTGCCCAATATCGGCGGGTCGATCATGACCGGCAGCGGCCTCGCCTTCGTCGGCGCGACGCAGGAACATGCGATCCGCGCCTATGACGTGGCGACCGGGCGGGAGTTGTGGCGTGGGCGGCTGCCGGCGGGCGGCAATGCGACGCCATCGACCTATTGGTCGAACGCGAGCGGACGGCAGTTCGTGGTGATCGCCGCCGGCGGACATGGCGCGATGCTGTCCGGCGAGAGCGACGCACTGATCGCCTACGCCTTGCCGAAGCGATGAGGCCGAGCGGGCAGGCGTGCTAGTAAGCCAGCTTCAGCCCCGCTTCGTCCCAGTCGAACGCGGCGACACGGCCGGTGAAGCCGAGCGTGACGAACGCCGTGCGCAGGCCGGGGCCGCCGAAGCAGATGTTGGTCGCCATCCTATCCGGCATCGGCAGCCGCGTCGGCGATCCACCCTCCGGCGGGAAGACCAGCACCGCGCCGTTGCCCGGAGAGCCGACGCAGATGCGACCTGCGGCGTCCACCGCCAGGCTATCGAGATAGTCGCCCGGCCCGGCGCGGCCCACGATGGTGCCGCCGTTCGGCATCTGCCCCGCGGCAACATCGATCCGGCCCGGCCCCGACAAGGCGAAGCGCCACAGGTGGCCGTCATAGGTGGTCGCGACGTAGAGCGTGCTGCCGTCCGCCGAGAGACCGATCCCGTTCGGCGCATCGAGCGGCGCAATCACCTCGCGGATCGCGCTACCATCGGGCTGCGCGTAATAGACGGCGCCGCGCATCCGCGCCCGCCCGCGATCACGGCCGAAATCGGTGAACCAGAAACCGCCCGCCGCCTCGAACACGATGTCGTTCGGCCCCCAGAACGGAGTCTCGTCGCAATGCGCGTACAGCGTCTCGAAGGCGCCGGTGGCCAGATCGACGACCTGGATCATGCCCGGCGGCGTATCGATCGGCGCCTCCTGCGGCAGCAGGGCGCCGCCTTCCAGTTCGACATGATCGAAGCCGCCATTGTTGCAGACGTAGCAGCGCCCGTCCGGCCCGATCGCGGCGCCATTGGGGCCGCCGCCAAGATCGGCGACCGTGCTGCGCGTGCCATCCGGCGCGATGCGGCTGAGCCGGCCGCCGAGCACCTCGACCACCAGCAAGCTGCCGTCGGGCATGGCGATCGGGCCTTCGGGCAGGCGCAATCCCGAGGCGATCATCCGCATCGGATCAGGCCGTCCGCGCGGAGGCTTCGACACGGTCGAGCAGTTCGTGCAGGCGCACCGCATCGGCGAAATCCGGGCTCGCTTTCTGTCCGCCGGCGATCGCGGCGGCGAGCTGAAGATAGGCCTCGCCCACGTTCATCGGCGGGTTCGCGCGCAGCGATGCAGAGGTGTGGAAATACTGGGCCGGCACCTCCACCGGTTCCAGCTCGCCCATGCCGGTGGAGCGATGCAGGCTGAGGTCGGACATCTGGATGCCGCGCCCGCCCGGCGCCGCCATCACCACCAGATCGCCCTTGTCGCCGCTGATCTCCAGCCGCACGCCGGTGCCCGGAGAGGCGGCGCCGGACAGGCGGACCGAAGCGACGACGCCGCTTTCCAGCACCCCCGCGACGAGGATCTGGTCGGCCGAGGTGCGGGTGATCGGCGCGCCGCTGCCCAGCACCGTCAGATCCTTGAGCGAGGTTTCCACCACCGAGGTGAGGCGGCCGAACTGGCCGAGCAGCCAGGTCAGCGCATCGATGCTGTGGCCGCCGGGTATGCTGAGGAAGTGCGCGCCGCTGGTGCGATCCTGAAGATATTCCGTCCCGGGATAGACCGTGGAGATCCAGTCGCTGGAATGGACCAGCCCGGCGCTGCGCACGGTGCCGATCTCGCCGGCCGCGATCAGCGCCCTGGCATGGTTCAGCACGGGCGAACTGCGCGACTGGAGGCCGATCATATGGACGATGCCGGCCTTCTCCGCCGCCTCCAGCAGCATCCGCGCTTCCGCCGTGTCGCGCGCAAGCGGCCATTCGCAATAGACATGCTTGCCGGCCGCGATGGCCTGCAAAACCAGGTCGCGGTGCGCCGGCACGCGCACGCAGATCGCCACCACGTCCACATCGGGATGCGCGATCAGGCTGGCGGGATCGCCGAACGCATGGCCGATGCCGAACTGTCGTGCCGTGGCGTCGGCCGTCTCCTGCCGCGACGTGGCGACCGCGACGGCTTCGATGCCGTCAAGCGCGGCCAGTGCGGGCAGATGCGCGCCGACGCCCCAGCTGCCCTGAAGATTGGCGCCGATCACGCCGACCCGAAGCTTGTCCGCCATCGTCATTCTCCCGTTTCCGGCCCCGCATATCGGGGGAGGGCGCAGCACCGACCCGCCTTCGGGCAGGTGAGCCGTAGCGGCGGCCATAGCCTTCCTGCGGGGAACAAGGAGGGTGCCGATGCCATATGACCTGCGCACGATCTTCGGCCTTGCCGGCAAGGTGGCGGTGGTCACCGGGGGCGCGCAGGGCATGGGCGAGGCGATCGCGCAGCTGTTCGCCGATGTCGGCGCGTCGGTTGTCGTGGCCGACGTGCAGGGGGACAGGGCCGATGCGGTGGCCGGCGCCATCGTGGCGGCCGGCGGCACCGCGCGCGGTTACCGCGTCGATATGGCGGACGAAGCCTCGATCGTGGCGCTGATGGACGCGGCGCGATCGGCGTTCGGCAGGCTCGACATCCTCGTCAACTGCGCGGGCTTGCAGCACCGCAACTTCATCGAGGAAACCTCCGTCGCTTTCTGGGACATGATGATGGACGTGAACCTGCGCGGCCCGTTCATCGCCACGCGGGAGGCGGTGCGGATCATGCGGGCGGACGGTACGCGCGGGCGGATCGTCAACATCGCTTCCAACAGCGCGTTTCACGCGATGGCGCCGAGCCTGCTGACCTACGCCACGTCGAAGGCCGGGGTCGTCGGCCTGACCCGATCGACCGCGATGGAGGTGGTGAAGGACGGCATCACGGTTAACGCCGTCTGCCCCGGCAACACGGCAACGCCGGGCCAGTTGACCTCCACCGGGCCCAGCTTCCCGCCCGAGCAGATCGCTGCCTTCATGCCGCCGGTGGGACGGCAGGGGACGCCGGCCGATATAGCCGCCGCCGTTCTCTACATGGCCTCCGATGCGGCCGCTTACGTCACCGGCCAGACACTGGTGGTGGATGGCGGGCAGCTGAGCTGCTGATCGCCGTATAGCCGTAACCTCCTCGTGCGATGCACGGATCACCCGAAACAGAAAGCGATCCCGCCATGACCGAAGCTCTCTCCCAGCTGAACTTCCGCGATGTGGGCGGCATGCCGACCGACGATGGCGGCATCCTGAAGCCCGGCCTGATCTACCGATCGGAAGGACCCGCCAGCTTCGAGGCGATCCACCGTGCGGAACTCGGCGCGCTGGGGATCAGGCTCGTCTGCGATCTGCGCGCCGATACCGAGCGGAGCAAGGATCCCAACGACTGGAGCGACACGGCGCGGCTGCTCAATCTGGACGTGACCGCCGATCTGCGCGTGCAGACGAATGACGGCTGGATGACGCTGAAGGACGATCCCACGCCTGACGCCGCGCGCAAGGCGCTCACGGACAATTACGCCGCCATTCCCGGCGCGATCCTGCCGCACCTGTACGAACTGATCGAGGCGATCGTCGCGGGCGAGACGCCGGTGCTGGTCCACTGCACCGCCGGCAAGGATCGCACCGGCGTGTTGATGGCGCTGCTGTTGCAGGCGCTGCGGGTGCCACGGGAAGTCGTAGTGGCCGATTACCAGCGATCGGACGTGTTCGCCAAGAATCTCCGCGTACGCGGGGGGATACCCGAACAGTTCGAGCAGACCTTCGGCTTTCGGCCGAGCGAATCGCTGATCGATGCGATGATCGGCGTGGACGAGGCGTTCCTGGCCGCCGCGATGACGGCAGTCACGCGTGAGTGGGGCTCCATCGACGGCTATTTCGCCGCTGCGGGGATCGACGATGCGCTGCTGGCCAGCTTTCGTGAGACGATGACCGTCCGGAGCTGAACCTCAGCGCCCGAAGCGGATGAGATCGGCCGCGCGCAGGCCGATCGCCATTGCCGGTGCGTTGGTGTTGCCGGAGACGATCGTCGGCATGATGGAGGTGTCGACCACGCGCAGCCGCTGTACCCCGCGCACGCGCAGCTGCGGATCGAGTACTGCCGCCTCGTCCGATCCCATCCGCGCCGTGCCGCAGATGTGGTAGGCCGTGCCACCGAGCGAAACGGCGTTGGCCAGGATATCCTCGTCGGTTTCGATCGACGGGCCGGGCAGCGTTTCCGCGACGATCCAGTCCGCCAGCGCCGGTGCCCGGCCGAGTTCGCGCAACCAGCGGAACAAGGATACTGCGGAGATGCGATCGATCTCGGCGGCGAAATGGTTCGCCTCGATGATCGGCTTCACGTCGGGATCGGCCGACTGGATGCGCAATTCCCCCTCGCTCTCCGGGCGCGTGAAATAGCCGAGGATCGTCAGGCCCGGGAAGGGATCGATTGCCACGCCCTTGGGTGTCGCATTGACGGAATAGAGGCCCATGCCGATCTGCGCGTCCGCATGTTCCAGTTCCGGCCGCGTCTTGACGAAGCCCCCGACTTCATGCGCGCTGTGGGTGAGCGGACCGGCCGAGCGCAGCAGATAGCGCAGCGCCGCTCGTAGCAGGCCGAGGCCCTGGAAGCTGGCGTTCAGGCTGCCGCCCTTCACGCGATACTGGGTGGACAGGTAGCGATGCTCTCGCAGGTTGCGCCCGACGTTGGGCGAATCCGCGACCACCGGGATGCCATGCGCCTTCAGCAGCACGGCCGGGCCGATGCCCGAAAGCTGGAGCAGTTTGGGCGACTGGATCGCGCCGGCCGACAGGATCACCTCGCGATCGGCCGCCACGCTGCGCGTCCCGGCCTTGTTGCGCAACTGCACGCCGGTGGCGATGCGATCGGCGAATTCCACGCGCAACACGTCCGTTTCGGGCAGTACGTCGAGGTTCGGGCGATCGCGCACCGGCGAGAGGAAGGCGCGCGCCGCGCTGAACCGCTTGCCACGCCAGGTGGTGGTGGGCTGATAGCCCATGCCGCCGTCGCGAACGGTATCCACGTCGTTCATGTCAGCGGTGCGCGGCGTCCCGATCTCGCTTGCCGCATCCAGCACCGCCTCGCACAACGGATTGCCGGAAGGATGCATCGTGATCCTGAGCGGCCCACCCGTGCCGCGCCAGCGCCCGGCGCCAAGCGGATGATCCTCCAGTTCCGCAAAGCGGGCGCCCATCTCGTCCCAGCCCCAGCCGGGGCAGCCGAGCGCCGCCCAGCCATCATAATCCATCGGCGCTCCGCGCACATAGACCATGCCGTTGATCGAGGACGATCCGCCGATGGCACGGCCTTTCAGCCACGTTTCTTCCGGCCGGTTGCCCCCGGGCGAGACCTGATAATCCCAGACATGCGGATTGCCCGGCGCCAGCAGCTTGCCGATCCCGCGCGGCATGCGGATGAGCGGGCTCTTATCGTCCGGACCGCTCTCCACCAGCAGCACCGACACGGCAGGATCGGCCGAAAGCCGATTGGCCAGCACGCAGCCGGAGGAACCCGCGCCGACGATGATATAGTCATAGGTGTCGCGCATGGTCTCTCCGCTGGTGCCGTCCGGCCGGGTCGATCGTCATCCGCACCCTAGCGGACACCCGCGCGAGCTTACCTTCCGTCGGAAAGGCTCTGCCCGCCACCGCGCGGCGGCGGCCTACCGATTGACAGGTTCCGGTGGCGGCGCCGGCGGCCAAGCGATGGCATCCTATCGGCCCTGCCGGTGAATATCAGGAAAGGCTCTCCATGAAGGCTCTGTACCTCGAACAAGCCGACGGCGTCGACAGCGTGCGCGTCGCGGATGTCGAGACGCCGATGCCTAAGGCCGGCGAGGTTCGCGTGGCGGTCAAGGCCGCATCGCTCAACCACCGCGAGATGTTCATCACGCGCGGCCAGTATCCGGGCATGACCCTGCCGACGACGATGGGCTGCGACGGCGCCGGCGTGGTCGATCTGGTGGGCGAAGGCGTGACCGGCGCCGCCGTGGGCGACGAGGTGGTGCTGTATCCGGCGCGCAACTGGGGCGGCAACCGCCACGCGCCGGGCGCGGATTTCGGCCTGCTCGGCATGCCCTTTGCCGGCACCGTTGCGGAATATGTCTGCGTGCCGGTGGAAAACCTTGCGCCCAAGCCCGCCTTCATGAGCTTCGAGGAAGCGGGCGCGATGCCGTTGACCGCGCTGACGTCATGGCGCGCGCTGATGTTCAAGGGCCAGCTCAAGGCCGGCGAAACGCTGCTCATCAGCGGCGTCGGTGGCGGCGTGGCGACCTTCGGCCTCGCCTTCGCGGTGGCGCTGGGTGCGAACGTGTACGTCACCGGCGAAAGCGAGGAGGTGCTTGCCCGCGCCAAGGAGATGGGGGCCAAGGGCGGCCTGCTATTCACCGACCCCGAGTGGCGCCGCCAGGTCGGCAAGCTCACCGGCGGCGTGGACGTGGTGCTGGACGGCGCGCCGTCGCCCAGCTTCGCCAACTATGTCCGCGCGATCAACCCCGGCGCGCGCATCGTGATCTACGGCTCCACCGCCGGCAACGAGGTGAAGTTCAACGCCACCGATATCTTCCTGAAGAGCGCCAGCATCGTCGGCAGCCAGGTGGGCGATCCGCAGGATTTTCAGGAGATGCTGGCGTTCGCCGCCAAGCACCAGATCAAGCCCGTGATCGAGCGCACCTTTCCGCTGGCGCAAGCGAAAGAGGCGTTGCTGTACCTCCAGGATCAGCATTCCTTTGGCAAGATCGTGGTGACGATGTGATTTCGGCCGACCTGTTCAGCCTCGCCGGCAAGAATGCGCTCGTCACCGGCGGTGCGCAGGGGCTCGGCCGGATGATCGCCGAGGGGCTTTTGCAGGCCGGCGCCACCGTTGCGATCACCTCCCGCAAGGCCGAGCTGTGCGAAGCGGCCGCCGCCGAGATGGCGACGCTGGGCCGCTGCATTCCGCTGCCGGCCGATCTCTCCACGCCGGAGGCGGCGGTGGATCTCGTCGCACGTTACCGCGCGGCGGTGGGCGGCTGCCACATTCTGGTCAACAATGCCGGCAAGACATGGGGCGGCACGATCGACAGCTTTCCCGACAAGGCATGGCCCGGAGTCATGGCGGTGAACGTGCAGACGCCCTTCACGATGGTGCGTGAACTGCTGCCCGAACTCGCCGCTGCCGGCACCGCCGACGATCCCGCCCGGATCATCAACATCGGCTCGGTCGCGGGCATGCGGCCGGAGCGGCTGAGCGCGTACAGCTACGCCGCGTCCAAGGCCGCCGTCCACATGATGACGCGCGATCTGGCGGGCGATCTGGCCGACCGCAACATCACGGTGAACGCGGTCATTCCGGGTTTCTTCCCGACGAAGATGACCGCTCACATGCGCGACGCGGACGAGGCGGTCGATCCGACCTTGCTCGCGCATATACCGCTGAAGCGGCTGGGCCGGGCCGACGACATAGCCGGGATCGTGGTGTTCCTCTGCTCGCGCGGCGGGGCCTATGTCACCGGCGCGCAGATTCCCGTGGATGGCGGAGTGGTGGGCTGTAGCTGAGGCGATGGTACACCTGCGCCGTCCTGAACGCGATCCAGGACGGCCTATGAAGTGGCGAACGCCTTGCGCAGCGCGTCCAGCTTGTCTTGCGCCGCCTTCTTCGCGACGGTCGCATCAGCCGCAAGACTGAAGCCGTGGGGGCAGCCGGGGTAGACGTGCAGCTCGATCGGCACGCCGGCGCGGGCGAGGCGCTGCGCGTAGACGATGTCCTCGTCGACCAGCCGATCGAGCGCGCCAGTGGCGATAAAGGTCGCTGGGAGGCCGGAGAGGTCTTCCGCCCGTGCCGCTGCCGCATAGGGCGAAACATGCGGACCACCCGGTTCCGTGCCGAGCAGGGAGCGCCAACCGAACAGGCTGCTCTCGCGGGTGAAGATCAGCTGACCGGCAAAGGGGTGCAGCGGGCCGACGGCGGAGCGATCGTCCAGCGTCGGCGCGTCGAGCAGCTGGAAGGCGATTCCATGCTCGCCGCGATCGCGCGCCAGCAGCGCCAGTGATGCGGCAAGCCCGCCGCCCGCGCTCTCGCCCATCACCGCGATGCGTTGCCGATCGATCCCCAGCCGCCCGGCCTCGGCATGAAACCAGCCGAGCGCAGCGTAGCAATCCTCGATCGGACCGGGAAACGGGGTTTCAGGTGCGAGCCGGTAATCCACCGAAAGGATGACGCAGCCAAGCTCCACCGCCATGCCCACCAGCCGCGGCAGGTCCATCTCCGGCTGACCCAGCACATAGGCGCCACCATGCATGTGCAGGATCGCCGGCGCCGGCGTAGCGCGTTCATCGGGCACGATCAGCAGCGCGCGCACGTCCGTCGCATCGCCGCCGGGGATCGTCACGTCGCTGACGGCGGCGCCGGCAGGCAGCGGCATGGCCCCGCTCATCTGGCCGATCAGCGCGCGCAGCGCCGGAATGGTGGCCTCACCCAGATCCATCGCCGGAAATGCTTCCAGCGCCGGCAGGAGTTCCGGATCGACGAGATGGCGGGAGGTGATCGCGTCCGCCATGTCAGGCCATCTTGCGCTCGTCGAGGCCGAGGCCGCGCCCGATGATCTCCTTCATGATCTCGGACGTGCCGGCGAAGATGCGGCTGATGCGCGCATCGGTGAACATCCGGCTGATGCGAT
>CAXTTS010000099.1:0-11069 GCA_964247265.1 uncultured Sphingomonadaceae bacterium | reverse complement strand
GTGTAGGACAGGGTGATAATGACGAAGGCGATTATGGCAAGGCGGCGGAGGGGATTAGATTAGCGTGCAATTGGCCCTGTACCCCTGATCGTTTACGAGCAGTACGAGCATTGACACAGCAGTATGGGTTCATCATTAGGCAACAGCCGCGTCCATGTTGCTGTTTGCGTTGATCCTGCGCATGTTTCGAGTACCGACCCAATGCCGCTATGCTCAGCCGCTGAGATGATGCGATGTGATGTTTGAGGGGGTTTGAACTGGACGCGGCTTCAAACCTGGTCGTAAGCCGGTTAAGCTCGATTAAGACCCGCCAAGCATTGGCGGTAGCTATCGGGCTTCCTTATGAACTTCTTATGGCTCGAGCATTTCATAGCGACCAAAAGTCCCTCTATAATCTTATTTTAGATACTAAACGTGATGGTTCTGTCCGGCAGATAAATGCGCCTAACTGGCAGCTACGCTTTATGCAAAAGCGTGTAGCCGACCTTTTGGTTGAGCTTTACCGTCCATCAAGTCGAGCGAACGGCTTTATAAAGGGCCGGGGCATCAGGAGAAACGCGTCTTCTCACGTCAATAAAAGACTCATACTTAATGTAGACATAAAGGATTACTTTGGATCAATTCACATTGGGCGCATTAGACGAAGACTCATGGCTAGACCGTATAGTTTGCCCAACGAAGTTGCGACCACGATTGCGAAACTCTGCACCCTTGATGGCGCACTACCGATAGGATCACCGGCCTCTCCCGTAATCGCTAATATGCTGTCCTCGACGCTGGACTATGATCTAGCATCCCTCGCGAAGGATAATGGATGTTACTACACTAGATATGCGGATGATATTACATTCTCGACGCACCGTCTGAGCTTTCCTTCAGGTCTAGTAGTCTGCAAAGTGACTGACGGCAAGATTAAGCATGTTGCTGGTGAACAGCTATCGGCCGTTTGCGCAAAAAGTGGGTTCATTCTTAATGAGACTAAGACGCGTGTACTCACGCGCGGTGACCGCCAAGAGGTCTGTGGCATAACTACAAACGAGGTTCTGAGTCCAAGACGCCGCCTGCGCCGGCAAATTAGAGGCATGATAAATGCTTGGAGAACATTCGGCCTTGAAAAAGCAGAGGCGGAGTGGAACGATAAGCATAATTGGCGGAAAGCAAAGTCTTTTGAGGGAAGTCTCCGGGGAAAGGTCGCATTTCTCATTCACATCAGAGGAGAGAATGATGCATCGACCGCCAATATCGTTTCTCAATTCAACAGTCTCGAACCACGAGCGTACAGGGACATTGAATATGAGTATCTTCTCGACTGGAAGATTAATATAGATAAGATGGTTTGCGTTATCGAGAGTGGAAACGATAACCTCATGGAATATCTACAAGGCTCCGGCTTTTTAATCGGTAACGGGTATATTGTCACTAATGCTCACAATATCATACATGGTGACTTTGTTATGCCAGAGATTATTGTTCGCTTTCCGGGACACATCAAGGATGACATACCGGTTTCTGTTGTGGAGTTAGATAAAACAAGAGACTTTGCAATCCTGAAACCCAAAGAAAGTGCGTGGTTAGAAATATTGTCAAAAGTACGACCAACGATCTCCTTTGAGCCAGTTACGCAAGAACAATCGGTTTGGCTCGCTGGATTTCCAAGTTACCTTGTCGGAGAGGAGTTCAGCCTTAATCCAGGCTCGGTAACTGGAAGATTACAGTTGAATGGTTTGACTTACTTTAAGATTTCTCAAATGATAGTGAAGGGAAATAGCGGCGGCCCTGTGTTCGACGCTGTTGGGCGAGTCGTCGGGATTGCGACACGCGGATTAGACACTCATGACGTTGCTAACGTTTTAAGTAACGGTTGCCTGTTCTTATCAGACTTTGATAAAGACATACTGCCGCTTGTTAGTGACAGTTTGACTAATCTTTAATAATTGCCTTCTTCCCCAACAACGGCTTCAAATACCGCCCCGTATAGCTGCGGGGTTCCTTCACCACCTGCTCGGGGGTGCCGACGGCGACGATCTCGCCGCCCTTGTCGCCGCCTTCGGGGCCGAGGTCGATCAGCCAGTCGGCGGTCTTGATGACCTCCAGATTATGTTCGATCACGACGACGCTGTTGCCCTGCTCGACCAAGGCGTGGAGCACCTCCAGCAGCTTGCGGACATCCTCGAAATGGAGGCCGGTGGTCGGCTCGTCCAATATGTAGAGGGTGTTGCCGGTGGCGCGGCGGCTGAGTTCCTTGGCCAGCTTCACGCGCTGCGCCTCGCCGCCGGACAAGGTGGTGGCCTGCTGGCCGACCTTGACGTAGCCGAGGCCCACCTCCGCCAGCATCGCCATCTTGTCGCGGATCGGGGGGACGGCGCGGAAGAACTCGACCGCATCCTCCACCGTCATGTCGAGCACGTCGGCGATCGACTTGTCGCGGAACTTCACCTCCAGCGTCTCGCGATTGTAGCGGGCGCCGTGGCAGACATCGCAGGTGACGTAGACGTCGGGCAGGAAGTGCATCTCGATCTTGAGCACGCCGTCGCCCTGGCACGCCTCGCAGCGGCCGCCCTTGACGTTGAAGCTGAAGCGGCCCGGCTTGTAGCCGCGCGCCTGCGATTCCGGCAGGTTGGCGAACCAGTCGCGGATGTTGGTGAAGCTGCCGGTGTAGGTCGCCGGGTTCGATCGCGGGGTGCGGCCGATCGGCGACTGGTCGATGTCGATCACCTTGTCGAGATATTGCAGCCCCTCGATCTTTTCGTGGTGGCCGGCGAGCATCCGCGCGCCGTTGAGCGTGCGGCTGGCGGAGGCGAACAGCGTGTCGATGGTGAAGGTGGACTTGCCCGAACCCGAGACGCCGGTGACGCAGGTGAAGGTGCCGAGCGGAATCGAGGCGGACACGTTCTTGAGGTTGTTGGCGCGGGCGCCGGTGACGGTCAGCTTGCGGCCATTGCCCTTGCGGCGCTTGGCCGGCAGCGGCACCGCCCGCCTGCCGGTGAGGTAATCGGCGGTGAGGCTGTTCTCGTCGGCCAGCAGTTCGTCGAGCGTGCCCTGGGCGACGATCTCGCCCCCGCGCACGCCGGCGCCCGGCCCCATGTCGATCACATAATCGGCGGTGCGGATGGCATCCTCGTCATGCTCGACGACGATGACGGTGTTGCCGAGATCGCGCAGCCGCTTGAGGGTGACGATGAGCCGGTCATTGTCGCGCTGGTGGAGGCCGATCGAGGGCTCGTCCAGCACGTAGAGGACGCCCGACAGGCCGGAGCCGATCTGGCTGGCGAGGCGTATGCGCTGGCTCTCGCCGCCGGACAGGGTGCCGGAGGTGCGATCGAGGTTGAGGTAATCGAGGCCGACATTGTCGAGGAAGCCGAGCCGCTCGACGATCTCCTTGAGGATGCGCTCGGCGATCCTGTTCTGCTGGTCGTTGAGGTGCTGCGGCATCTCGCGGAAGAACTTCAGCGCCGGGCCGACCGCGCGGCGGGTGGACATGGAGATATCCTCGCCGGCGATCTTCACCGCGCGCGCCTCGGGCTTCAGGCGGGCGCCGCCGCACACCTCGCACGGGGCGGCGGACTGGTACTTGGCCAGCTCCTCGCGCATCCACGCGCTTTCGGTGGAGAGCATGCGGCGTTCGAGGTTGCCGATGACGCCCTCGAACGGCTTGGACACCTCATAGGATTTGCGGCCGTCGATGAACCGCAGGGTGACGGGCCTGCCTTTGGTGCCGTGGAGGATCGCCTCGACATGCTCGGCGTCCAACTCGTTCCAGGCGGTGTCGAGCGAGAAGCCGAAATGCTTGGCCAGCGATGCCAGCACCTGCATGTAATAAGGCGACGGCGGGTTCGATTTCGCCCAGGGGACGACGGCGCCCTTCTTGATCGAGAGATGCTCGTTCGGCAGGACCAGCTGCGGATCGAAATAGAGCTTCTCGCCGAGGCCGTCGCACGCCGGGCAGGCGCCCTGCGGCGCGTTGAACGAGAACAGGCGCGGCTCGATCTCGGCGATGGTGAAGCCGGAGACGGGGCAGGCGAACTTTTCCGAAAAGGTGATGCGGTTGGCGGGCACGCCGCCGACGCCGGCCGCCGCCGATCCCTTGGCCGCGCCCTTCTTGCTGGTGCCACCGGCCTCCACCTCGCGGCCGGGGACGACGGCATCGTCGGCCAGATCGACATAGGCCAGCCCTTCGGCCAGCTTCAGCGCCGTCTCGAAGCTCTGCGCCAGCCGCGTCTCGATATCGGGTCGCACGGCGAGGCGATCGACGACGACCTCGATGTCATGCTTGTATTTCTTGTCGAGCGCGGGGGCTTCCTCGATCTCGTGGATCTCGCCGTCGATGCGGACGCGGGTGAAGCCGGCGCGCTGCCATTCGGCCATTTCCTTGCGATATTCGCCCTTGCGGCCGCGCACGACGGGCGCGAGCAGGTAGAAGCGCGTGCCCTCCGGCAGCTGCATCACGCGATCGACCATCTGGCTGACCGTCTGCGCGCTGATCGGCAGGCCGGTGGCGGGCGAATAGGGGATGCCGACGCGCGCCCACAGCAGGCGCATATAATCGTAGATTTCAGTGACGGTGGCGACGGTGGAGCGCGGATTGCGGCTGGTCGTCTTCTGCTCGATCGAGATGGCGGGGCTGAGGCCCTCGATATGATCGACATCGGGCTTCTGCATCAGTTCGAGGAACTGGCGGGCATAGGCCGAGAGCGACTCGACGTAGCGCCGCTGCCCCTCGGCATAGATGGTATCGAACGCGAGGCTCGACTTGCCCGAGCCGGACAGGCCGGTGATGACGACGAGCTTGTCGCGCGGGATGTCGACGGAGACGTCCTTGAGGTTGTGCTCGCGCGCGCCACGGACGGAAATATGGGTCAGCATAGGATCTTCTGTTCCAGATTTGTTCGCGGTCGGCAAGCGGGCGCGCGGCGAGGTCGCCGGCCGATATAGGCGCGACGGCGCGACTTCCTAGCGTTGGGCGGCGCGGACGGCGCCGGGCGGGCGAGCGATCAGACGCGGATGTCGGCAGGGCCGCGGATCACCGCCTCGATCCGGGTGCGGCCGGCGCGTTCCTCGTTCGAGAAGCCGTCATACTGGCTGAGCGCGCCGAAGCTCAGGCCGGTCAGCGCCTCGATCCGCAGGATGCTGCGCTGGTAGGTGTTGAACGCGCCGAACATGATCTCCAGCTCGCCGAGTTCGACATCCTGATCGATCATATAGGCCGTGGCCGACGGCGCGCCCGCATCGGACAGGAAGGCGACGACCTTCCAGAAGGCGCGCGGGATGCGGATGCCGCGATAGACCCGATCATCCTCGCCGAACACCGGGCCGGTGAAGACGGTGACGCGATCGCGCAGACGTTGCGTGTTGCCGAGGATATAATCCTCCAGCGAAAGCCAGGTCTTCTGGTTGAACGCCGCCATCTGCGGCGAGCAGTTGGTGAAGTGGAACGTATCCTCATTGGCCTTGGCGGCATCCGGCCCCCAATCGGGATCCTGCCGGCGGACGAGGTGGCCGCGATCGAGGCCGTTGCCGGCGTAGAGATCCTCGCCGGCCTGCGCGTCGGCCGGGATGCGGCCGTCCAGCGCCCACTTGTCGGCGGTGCGCGGCACAGCGACTCCGGCGGCGCCGTCGATGTTGACGGCGGTGAACATCGCGATCCGGCGCGAGCGGGACATGACGACGGAGAAGTGCAGGTAATCGAGCCGGCCATCATCCTTGCCGTCGACGGGGAGCACATCGTCCAGCCGGTCCGCGCCGGGTTCGGGCAAAGAAACGACGAGATCGCCAAGGAAATCGGCGGCGTAGCCGGTGCGATCGGCCAGCGCATCGGGTGGCGTCACGCGTGGTGCGGCGGCGACGATGCCCGGCTCGGGCGCCAGCGACGGGGCCGCGGCGGGCGCGAGGAAGCGCATGTCGGCGAGGCGGGGCGAATGGCCGTGCTGGAACCCGGGCATGGCGGATCTCCTGTTGCTGTGTGCCGGCATGATGACGCCGCCGCGTTACCGGCGTGCGACGCCATCGCCATTCACGCCGCCCGGCAGATATCCCCGACAGACACCCGCGGTAACGATTTGGCAACCAAAACATGCCGGCGAAACATGCCTGTCATCAAGCCGGCGTAGGCTTGGCCATCCAAACCGCAGGAAGCCGATAGCATGAACGCCACATTAGCGATGGGACACGCCACCGCGCGACCCGATCTCGACCGGGGACTGGGGACGGCGGGCAAGCTGGGCTTCGCCGCCGCGACGGTCGCCGCCATCCTCTACGTCGCCTACAGCGTCTATGCGGATGCGAGCGCGGTGGGCGTCGTCGCGACGACCTATCTGCCGTTCATCCTGCTGTTCGTCGCGCTGCTGATCGCGCTCGGGTTCGAGTTCGTCAACGGCTTCCACGATACCGCCAATGCGGTGGCGACGGTGATCTACACCAATGCGATGCCGGCCAACGTGGCGGTGGTATGGTCCGGCTTCTTCAATTTCCTCGGCGTGCTGCTCTCCACCGGCGCGGTGGCGTTCGGCATCGTCTCGTTGCTGCCGGTGGAGTTGATCCTCCAGGTCGGTTCGGATGCGGGCTTCGCGATGGTGTTCGCGCTGCTGATCGCGGCGATCCTGTGGAACCTCGGCACCTGGCTGCTCGGCATCCCCTCCTCCAGCTCGCACACATTGATCGGCTCGATCATCGGCGTCGGCGTGTCCAACGCCATCCTGCACGGCAAGAGCGGCACGTCGGGCGTCGACTGGGGCAAGGCGACCGAGATCGGCCAGGCGCTTTTGTTCTCGCCGCTGATCGGCTTCGGCCTGGCGGCCTTGCTGTTCGTCGCGATGAAGGTGCTGATCCGCAACGAGGCGCTGTATCAGGAGCCGAAGACCGGCGTGCCGCCGCCGCCGTGGATCCGCGCGCTGCTGATCTTCACCTGCACCGGCGTGAGCTTCGCCCACGGATCGAATGACGGGCAGAAGGGCATGGGCCTCATCATGCTGATCCTGATCGGCACCGTGCCCACCGCTTATGCGCTGAACCGCGCCGTGCCCGCCAGCTATGTGGCCGAGTTCCACACCAGTTCCGTCGCCGCCGCCAATCTGCTGCGTGCCCGCGAGGGCGGCGCCGTCACCCTGCCCGCGCCCGCCGCGGCGCGCCATGCGGTGACGACGTACATCGCCGACAAGGCGTATTCGCCCGCCACGCTGCCGGCGCTGTCCGCGCTCGTCAGCGATGTCGACCAGAAGGTGAGCAGCTACGGCACGCTCGCCAACGTGCCGGCCGGCGCCGTCGGCAATATCCGCAACGACATGTATCTCTCGTCGGAGGCGATCAAGCACCTCGCCAAGGAGAAGGGCGCCGGGTTCAGCGAGGCGGAGAACAAGACGCTCGATACCTACAAGAAGGCGCTGGACAAGGGCACGCGCTTCATCCCGACCTGGGTGAAGGTGGCGGTGGCCTTTGCGCTGGGCCTCGGCACGATGGTCGGCTGGCGGCGGATCGTCGTCACCGTGGGCGAGAAGATCGGCAAGACGCACCTGACCTACGCGCAGGGCGCCTCGGCCGAACTGGTGGCGATGGGCACGATCTTCTCGGCCGATGCGCTGGGCCTGCCGGTATCGACCACCCACGTCCTTTCGTCCGGCGTCGCCGGCACGATGGCGGCCAACCATAGCGGCTTGCAGATGAGCACGATCCGCAACCTGGCGGTGGCCTGGGTGCTGACGCTGCCGGTATCGATCCTGCTGGCGGGCACGCTGTACGCCATCTTCTCGCGGATCTTCTGAGATAGCGGCGGACGAGCCCCTGATCGGCCTGGCACCCCGGCCGGGCCTGATCTGGGGCTTCGATCTCGCCGCCGATCCGCCGCGCCCGATCGATCGGTGCGGCGAAAGCGCGGGGCAGGGCGCCGGGCGGGGCCTGCGCTGGTTGCACCTGAACCTGGCCGATCAGGGCACGCACCACTGGATCATCGACGAAGCGGGGCTGCCGGCCGAGATCGTCGAACTGCTGCTCTCCCCCGAGACGCATCAGCGCGCGCTGATCGCCGAGGATGTGGTGGCCTGCGTGCTGCACGATGTGGAGCGCGATTTCGACGTGGTGGATACCGCGCGGGTCGGCGCGCTTCGGCTGGTGCTGGCGCCGGGCCTGATCGTCACCGCCCGCCATCATCCGATCATCTCCGCCGACGTGATCCGCGACCGGCTGATGCGCGGACCCGCTCTGGCCGGCGCCCCGGCCGCGCTCGATCTGGTCGCCGGCGCGATCTCGGCCACCGTGGCCGGTCTGCTGCGCACCCTCGCCGCGCTGGTGCAGGCGACGGAGGACCGGCTGCTGGACGAGCGGGATGCGCCCGCCACGCGCGACCTGATCGGCATCCGCCGGCGGCTGGCGCAACTGCACCGGCAGGCGGACGGGCTGCACGGCGTGATGGTGCGGCTGGAGGAGGATGAGGATCTGCCCGCCGCGCTGCTCCCCTCCGTCGAGAAACTGTCGCAGCGGCTGGGCGGGCTGAACGGCGATATCGCGGCGGTGCAGCTGCAGCTGCGGCTGGTGCGCGAGGAGCTGGACCTTCAGGAGGTGCAGCGCACCAACACAAACCTGTACGTGCTGTCGATCATGACGGCGCTGATGCTGCCGGCGACCCTGATAACCGGGATCTTCGGGATGAACACCGGCGGGCTCCCGCTGGAACATACGCGGCTCGGCACGCTGATCGCGATCACGCTGGCGCTCGGCACGGCCGCCGGCACCTGGTTCCTGCTGCGCGCCTGGGGGCTGATGCGGCGCTGATGACAGATGCCGCCGGTTTGGGTAAACGGTCGGTTCGCGGGTGGGGTGACACCATGAAGGGAGCGCCGCATGCCGCCGGCCTTGGAAATCGAACTGAAGCTCGCCGCCTCGCCGGAGGGCATCGCCACGCTGCTGGCCGACACCACCCTCTTCGGCGAAGCGACCGTGCGCGAGCAGGTATCGACCTATCATGACACCGCCGACCTGACGCTGCACGAGGCCGGCCTGTCGCTGCGCGTGCGCCGCATCGGCGATCGCCGCATCCAGACGGTGAAGGCGGAGAGCGCGACGGCGGCGAGCCTGTTCGCGCGCGAGGAATGGGAGCAGGATATCGCCGGCGACACGCCGGACCTTGCCGGCGGCGCGCTGCCGCTGGCGACGATCCCCGATGCGGTGCAGCCGGTGTTCGTGGCGGAAGCACGCCGATCGGCGATCGTGCGCGACGAGGGCGGCAGCCGCATCGAGCTGGTGGCGGACCAGGGCCGCATCATCGCCGGCGATCGCGAGGAGCCGATCTGCGAGATCGAGCTGGAGTTGCTGGCGGGCGACCGGCGCGCGCTGTTCGGCTTCGCGCGCACGCTGGCCGACCGGGTGCCGCTGCGGCTGGGCGTGCGCAGCAAGTCCGAGCGCGGCTATGCGTTGTATGCCGGCGGCGAGCGCAAGGCGTATAAGAGCGAGCCGATCGCGCTGCCCGCCGACATGGATGCCGCCGCCTTGTTCGAGGCGGTGGCGGCGGCATGCCTGCGGCATTACCGGCTGAACGAGGATCTGCTGCTCGCGACCGGCAAGGCCGAGCCGCTGCATCAGGCGCGGGTGGCGCTCAGGCGGCTGCGGTCGGCGCTGACGATCTTCAAGCCGATGCTGGCGGGCGCGGAGCATGAGCAGCTGCGCGGCGAGTTGCGCTGGATATCGGGCCTGCTCGGCGAGGTGCGCAACATCGACGTGCTGATCCCGCAGGTGGACGAGCCCGCCGCCGCCTTGCTGCGCGAGGCGCGCGAGTGCGGCCATGCCGAATTGCGCGAGGCGCTGGAATCGCAGCGGATGCGGCGGCTGGTGCTCGACCTGCTCGAATGGACCACTGTCGGCGCGTGGCGGGACGATCCGGCGCTGGCGGAGGTGCGCGAGACACCGGCGCGGATCTTCGCGCATGACGTGCTCCAGCGGCTCCGCCGGCAGCTCAAGCGGCGCGGCGCCCACCTGGCGCGGCTCGGCGAGGCGGAGCGGCACGAGGTGCGCATCGTCGGCAAGAAACTGCGTTATGCGGCGGAGTTCTTCGCCGGCCTGTTCCCCGGCAAGAAGCCCGCGCGGCGGCGCGCCCGCTTCCTCGATCTGCTGGAGAAGCTCCAGACCGCACTCGGCGAGCTGAACGATCTGGCGAGCGGGCGCGAACTGCTCGAGCATCTCGGCATCGCCGATGCCGAGACGCTGCTGGTCGCGGCCAAGCGGAAGCCGGCGCGCAAGCTGCTCGTCGATGCAGAGGAGGCGCATGAGGGGCTGATGGACGAAAAGCGTTTCTGGCGCTGATCGTCTGCCGAATCGGGATGCTCGCATCGGCCCGTGCCGCGCTGACCTGAGTTAAGACCAGGTTAGCGGCGTCCCGGCATGGCACAGTGGACGGGATGCGAGCCGCGGCTTCTGCCATCGCGGCCTCCCGCAGGCGCCGTTCGGCCGCCAAGATGAACTGAACATGACAGGTTGCTGCCAGCATCGACTTCGTCGCGTAACGATCGTGACCCCGATACCGCCTAGCGCGCTCCCCAAGGCAACGGCCTTCTTCAAAGGGGAAATCATGAAGACGAACATGAGCGTCCGCGCCAGCCTGCTGGCCGGCTGCGGCGCGATCGCCGCGATGGCGCTTCCGGCCACGGTTTACGCGCAGGCCACCCAGCCGGTCGAAACCGGCGCGACGCCCGCCGATGCGACGACCGCCGGCACCACGGCGGGCACGCCCTCCGACGCGGCGATGTCCGGCCCGACCGGCGCGACGCCTTCCAGCGCGACGACGACGGCGGCGGACGATACCGGCCTCGGCGACATCGTCGTCACCGCGACCAAGCGCGAGACGAACCTGCAGCGCACGCCGATCGCGATCAACGTCGTCAGCACCCAGGCGATCGCCGACCGCCACATCCAGAGCCTGTACGATCTGGCCGACGGCGCGGTGCCCAGCCTGCGCGTCGCCACGTTCGAGGCGCGGCAGAGCGCGCTGACGATCGGCATCCGCGGCATCGTGCCGCTCGACGCCAACCAGCCCGCGCGCGAGCAGGGCGTCGGCATCTATATCGACGGCGTCTATCTCGGCCGCCAGC
>CAXTTS010000098.1:0-11216 GCA_964247265.1 uncultured Sphingomonadaceae bacterium | reverse complement strand
GCATCCTCGTCATGCTCGATGTGGATCATGTCGCCCACGATGGGGGAGACGCGGAACTCGTAATCGCGCGGGGTGGCATCGAGCGACGGGATGAAAATGCGGGCTATCATCGCGCCACCATGATCGCAGCGGCCGGTTCAGTCCACCCAGTCGAGCCCGATATCGCGATAGAGGCCGCGATCCTCCTCCCAATCGGGCTTGACCTTGACGTGGAGGAACAGGTGGACCTTGCGATCGAGCAGGGTGCAGAGTTCCTCGCGTGCGCGGCTGCCAATCTCCTTCAGGCGTGCGCCGCCCTTGCCGAGCACGATCGCACGCTGCGTATCGCGGCCGACCAGGATCTGCTGGTGGATGACGACCGAGCCATCCTTGCGCTCCTCATATTTCTCCGTCTCGATCGCGCTTGCATAAGGGAGTTCGGCGTGGAGCTGGAGGTAAAGCTGTTCGCGCGTCACCTCGGCGGCGAGCATCCGGTCGGTCGCGTCGGAGACCTGATCCTCGGGGAAGTGCCACGAACCGGCCGGCACGCGGCGGGCGAGCGATGTCTTGAGGGCGGCGATGCCATCGCCGGTGGCGGCGGAGACCATGAAAATCTCCTCCGGCGCCAGCGCCTCGTTCAACCGGACGGCGAGTTCGAGCAACTTTTCCTTCGGCGTGACGTCCACCTTGTTGAGGATGACGATGCGCGGTTCCTTGCGATCCGCGAGCCCCTCGATCAGCGTTTCCAGCTTTGCCTTGATGCCGGCCTTCGCATCGATCACCAGCGCGATGAGATCGGCATCGCTCGCCCCGCCCCACGCGGCCGCGACCATCGCGCGATCGAGCCGGCGACGCGGCTCGAAGATGCCGGGCGTATCGACGAGCAGGATCTGCGCATCACCCTCGATCGCGACGCCCATCAGGCGGACGCGGGTGGTCTGCGCCTTGGGGCTGACGATCGCGACCTTCTGGCCGACCAGCGCATTGACCAAGGTGGACTTGCCCGCATTGGGTGCGCCGACGACGGCGACGAGGCCGCAGAATTGCGTTGCCTCGGGCGGGGCGGGTTGCGGTTCGGTCACGAGAGTTTCTCCAGCAGCGCCCTGGCGGCGGCGGTTTCGGCTTCCTGCTTCGACGATCCCTCGGCACTGGCCGTAGCGTCGGCGCGGCCGGGCAGGGTGACGGACACGGTAAAGCGCGGGGCGTGATGCGCGCCGGTGCGGGCGTCCATCGTGTAGACCGGCGGGCGGCAGCGGTGCGCGGCGGCCCATTCCTGCAAGGCGGACTTCGGGTGGCGCGGCGCCTGCGCCTGCCCTTCGACGAAGCCGATCCAGTTGCGGCGGATGAAGGCGGTGGCGGCGGAGAGACCTCCTTCGAGGAACAGCGCGCCGATCAATGCCTCCACGACATCGCCGACCACATTGTCGCTGCCGACCGCGCCATCGTCACGTGCCTGCTTGCCTAGCCGCAGATGCGCGGGCACGCCGATGGCACGGCCCACCTCCGCGCAGCTTTCCCGGCTGACGAGCATGTTGATGCGGCGGGAGAGAGCGCCCTCCGGTTCCAGCGGAAACCGTTCGTACAGCCAGGCGGCGGCGACGAGGCCGAGGACGCGGTCGCCGAGGAACTCCAGCCGCTCATAGGTCTCGGCGCCGTGGCTGCCGTGGGTGAGCGCGCGGAGATATAGCGAGGGATCGTCCGGCGCGCGTCCGAGCGCGGCGGTGATCCAGACGGAGGGGGCGTCGCTGCTCATCAGCGCCCGCCTAGCGTCTCGCGGGCGCGCAGGCGAGCGGCGAGTTGCCCCGAGCGGTGCGACGGGCCGAGCATTGCGGCGCGCGATGTTATCGACAAGCAGGAGAACAGCGCACAGGGTGACGATATGGGCGACATCATCAACCTGCGACGAGCACGCAAGACGAAGGCGCGCGCGGAGGCGGCGAAGACGGCGGCGACCAACCGCGCAGTCCACGGCCGGACAAAGGCGGAGAAGCTGGACGCCGCGTCCGAACAAAAGCGGCGTGACATATTGCTCGACGGGGCGCTGATCGGGTCCGGGTCGGACGAAGGCGAATGAGAGCGCCTTGTCGAATGCTCGTGACTGTCGTCGCGGCGGCGCTTGCACTCGGCTTGCCAGGTGGACCGGCTGTCGCGCAGGCGGACCAGGCCGCGGCGGGTT
Source organism: uncultured Sphingomonadaceae bacterium (assembly GCA_964247265.1). Taxonomy (GTDB): domain Bacteria; phylum Pseudomonadota; class Alphaproteobacteria; order Sphingomonadales; family Sphingomonadaceae; genus Alterirhizorhabdus. Next base: position 9,061 of record CAXTTS010000098.1, on the reverse strand, counting down.
GCGGATCGGTGGTGGCCGCCGGCTGGACCGTGGCCGGCGGAACGTACCGGGTGGCGGCGGTGGCGACCGGGCGGACATGCGCCAGCGCCAATGTGACGCTGACGATCAGGGCACCCGCCGGGGCGGTTCTCCTCACCTTTGCCTCAGCGGCGGCCGATCTGCCGTTGCTGTTCGCCGAGGCGGCGAGCCCGGCCCTGATGACGGCGGCGTTGCGCCAGTGGGTCAGGCAACCGGCCGGTCGAACGACGCGTGATCTGCCGCCCTGGGAAGCCGGCACGGAGGAGCCGAAGGCGGGGGACATGCTGTTCCACCCGGAGCCGTTGATCAGCCGCGCCCGCTACCAGGAGTTGCGGAAGTGGGCCCAGCCGGCCTTCTGCTTCCTTCAGGGAGCCGAGAGCGAGGCATGCTATGCGCTTGATGCCAAAGCCGAAACGCTCACCTTGATCGGCACGCAGACGCTGCCCGGCTGACCCTTAGCCGCCGCGCTTCTTCGCCTTGTACCAGGCATAACCGGCGCCGGCGGCGGCGCCGATGATCGGGCCGACGAAGGGCACCGGAATCGCGATGAGGGCACCGATCGCGGCGTGTTTGGCCATGCTCTTGCCGAGGGGCTTGTCGGTTTCCATCGTGTAATCCTTGCGCGGGGTAGGCAGTGTCAACGCGGAGCCTGGCCATAGGGTCCGAGCGCATCGGCGATGCGGGCGGCGAGGCGCGCGGCGACATCGGCCTTGGGCAGATTCTCCCAGCTTTCCAGGCCAGTGGCGGTGATGAGGTGGACGGCATTGTCGGCGCCGCCCATCACGCCGCCCGACACATCGTTGGCGACGATCCAGTCGCAGCCCTTGCGGAGGCGCTTGGCCTGCGCGTTTGCGACGACGTTCTCCGTCTCGGCGGCGAAGCCCACGACCAGCGTCGGCCGCCGGGGATCGGTGGAGAGCGTGGCGAGAATGTCCGGATTTTCGGCAAGGACGAGTGGCGGCGGGGCGGTGCCGGGCTTTTTCTTGATCTTCTGCCCGGCATCGGCGGCGGCTCGCCAGTCGGCCACGGCGGCGACCATCACGGCGAGGTCGGCGGGCAGCGCGGCATCGACCGCCGCCGCCATTTCACGCGCGGTTTCCACGTCGATGCGGGTCACGCCCGGCGGCGTCGGCAGCGCGACCGGGCCGGCGACGAGCGACACCCGCGCGCCGAGTGCGGCCAGCGTGCCGGCGATGGCGAAGCCCTGTTTGCCGGACGAACGGTTGGCGATGTAGCGCACCGGATCGATCGGCTCGTGCGTCGGTCCGGCGGTGACGATGGCGTGGCGGCCGGCGAGCGGACCGTGCCCGCCGAGCGCGCGTTCGATCGCGGACGCGATGGCGGCGGGATCGGGCAGTCGGCCGGGGCCATATTCGCCGCAGGCCATCGCACCCTCGTCCGGCTCCAGCACCGTGACGCCATCGGCGCGCAGCGTGGCGACGTTGCGGCGGGTGGCGGCGTGTTGCCACATCCGCACGTTCATGGCGGGCGCGGCCAGCACCGGCTTGTCGGTGGCGAGCAGCAGGGTGGTGGCGAGATCGTCCGCCACGCCGGCGGCCATGCGCGCGAGCAGATCGGCGGTGGCGGGGCAGACGACGACGAGATCGGCCTGCCGGCTGAGCTGGATATGGCCCATCTCGGCCTCGTCCTTCAGATCCCACAAGCTGGTGTGGACCTGCTGTTCGGACAGGGCCGCCAGCGTCATCGGCGTGACGAAATGGGCGCCGCCTTCCGTCAGCACGCAGCGCACCGAGGCGCCGGCCTTGCGGATCAGGCGGACGAGTTCGCATGCCTTGTAGGCCGCGATGCCGCCGCCGACGATCAGGAGGATGCGGGCGCCCTGCATCCTTCCCTCATGGCGAAGCGGCGGCGGCGACGCAACCGCCGGCGCCGATCGGTCAGCGCCCCGTGGCCGGCGGTGCCGGCGACAGACCGGCTGCCTCCGCCTCCGCCGTGTCACCATCCAGCCCGCGTCCGACATGGCTGCGCTTGCGGCTGTAGCCGAAATAGACGAGCAGCCCGATCCCGCCCCAGATCGGCAGCACCAGGATCGCCAGCAGCGGCAGCGACAGATAGAGGCCGATGCAGCCGACGATCGCGAGCGGCGCGATGACGTAGACCATCGGCGTGCGGAACGGGCGGTGACGGCCCGGATCGGTGCGCCGCAGCACCATCACCGATACCGCGACCATCAGGAAGGCGAACAGGGTGCCCGAGTTCGAATAGTCGGCGAGCTTGCCGACCGGCAGGATCGCCGCCGCCAGCGCCGCGCCGACGCCGGTGACGAGGGTGACGACGTGCGGCGTCTTGAACTTCGGATGGACCGAGGCGAGCTTTTCCGGGAGCAGGCCATCGCGCGCCATGGTGAAGAACACGCGGGTCTGGCCGAACATCATCATCAGCACCACCGACGGCAGCGCCAGGAAGGCGGCAAGGCCGATGAGGTTGCCGAGCTTCACCCAGCCGATCGAGCGGAGCACATGCGCCAGTGCCTCCTTCGAACAGACCAGCGGCTCCGTCACGCCACCGGCGACGATGGAGGCGCAGCGGCCTGCCATTTCGGCCGAACCTGGGGCGAGCGGCACGCCGCCCACGCCTGTAACCGGCTGCGCGCCGATCGCGCCGATCGCCCCGGATGCCACGACGAGGTAGAAGATGGTGCAGATCAGCAGACTGCCGATCAGCCCGATCGGCACGTTGCGCTGCGGGTTCTTGGTCTCCTCGGCGGCGGTGGAGACGGCATCGAAGCCGACATAGGCGAAGAAGATCGAGGCCGCCGCGCCGAATACGCCGGTGGTGCCCGTGGGCATGAAGGGGATGAAATTGTCCGCCTTCAGCACCGGAATGGTGAGGATCACGAACAGGGTGAGCGCCGTCACCTTGATCGCGACGAGCACGGCATTCACCCGCGCGCTTTCGGTCGTGCCGATGATGAGCAGCCAGGTGACGAGACCGGAGATCACGACGGCCGGCAGATTGAACCAGCCGCCGACCTCCATCGCCTTGACGAGATCGGGCGTCGCAGCCGCGCCGAACAGCAGCGAGATATGGGCGATCAGCGCATCGCCATTGGCGATCACATGGGGGAAATCGATGCCGAGGCCGCTGCGCAGCAACCCCACCGCATAATTGGACCAGCCGACCGCGACCGCGCTGGCGCCGACCGCATATTCCAGGATCAGCGCCCAGCCGACCATCCAGGCGAACAACTCGCCCACCACGGCATAGGTATAGGTATAGGCGGAGCCCGAGACCGGCACCATCGAGGCCAGTTCGGAATAGCACAGCGCCGCGACGGCGCAGACGAAGCCGGCGACGATGAAGCTGAGCAGCATCCCCGGCCCCGCCTTCTGCGCCGCCTCCGATGTGAGGACGAAGATGCCGGTGCCGATCACCGCGCCGACGCCGAGCATCGTCAGCTGGAACGCGCCGAGCGTGCGGTGCAGGCTTTTCCGTTGGGCGGTCGCCAATATCGCGTCGAGCGATTTCACGCGATCGAATATCATGCGCATTCCCCCGACTGGGCGGCCTTACGCGGCGCGCCTTCAATCCGCTGAGCCTAAAGACATATCACTGTCACGCAAGCCCGGGGCGGGCGTGCTCGTCACCGCTTCGTCCGACGCTGCTTGGTTCTCGACCGGCTCGAGCCAAACGGCGTGCTGGATGCGGCGCAGGCCTTGCTCAAGCCGGCAGCATCGCCCCCAGCTGGCGTCCGCCGAAGATATGGACGTGGAGATGCGGCACCTCCTGATGGCCGTGACGGCCGATATTGGCGAGCAGGCGGTAGCCCGGCTCCACCAGCCCCGCCTCGCGGGCGACATGGCCGACCGCGCGGACGAAGCCGGCGATCTCGGCGTCGCCCGCCTTGGCGGAGAAATCGTCCCACGAGACGTAGCGCCCCTTGGGGATGACGAGGATGTGGACGGGCGCCTGGGGAGCGATGTCGTGGAAGGCGAAGGCGTGATCGTCCTGATAGACGCAGGTGGACGGGATCTCGCCGCGCAGGATCCGGGCGAAGATGTTGCCGTCGTCATAGGGGGCCGTGGCGTCGATCGGCATAGCAGGCCTCTCAGGATGGGGTGCGCGCGGCCTTTTCGGCGATGCCCGAAATGCCCTCGCGGCGATCGAGTTCGGCCATCACCTCGGCCAGCGGGATCTTCAGTTCGGCAAGCAGCACGGCGAGGTGGAACAGCAGGTCGGCCGCCTCGCCGATCACCTCCGCGCGATCGCCACGGATGGCGGCGATCACCGTCTCCACCGCTTCCTCGCCGAGTTTCTGCGCGATCTTGGGGCGGCCCTTGGCGAACAGGCGCGCGACATAGGAGGTTTCCGGGTCAGCGGTGCGGCGGCGGGCGATCGTCGCCTCGAGGATTTTCAGCGTCTCGAACATTGGGCGTTATAGAGTGGCGCCGGGGGCGTCGGTCAAGCGCACGGGCAGGCCGGCGGCGGCCAGCGCGGTGCGGGCCTCCGCCACGCTATGCTTGCCGAAGTGGAAGATCGAGGCGGCGAGGACCGCGCTGGCGCCCCCTTCGGTGATGCCGGCGACGAGATCGTCGAGTGTGCCGACGCCGCCGCTGGCGATCACCGGGATCGTCACGGCATCGGAGATGGCGCGGGTGAGGGCGAGATCGTAACCGCCGCGCGTGCCATCCCGGTCCATCGAGGTGACGAGCAGCTCGCCCGCGCCGAGCGACGCCAGCCGGGTGGCGTGCGCGACGGCATCGATTCCGGTGGGCTTGCGGCCGCCGTGGGTGAAGATCTCCCACTTGCCCCGGCCGGTGGCGCGGGCATCGATCGCGCCGACGACGCACTGGCTGCCGAACCGCTCGGCCAGATCGGCGGCGAGTTCGGGCCGGGCGACGGCGGCGGAGTTGATCGCCACCTTGTCCGCGCCGGCCAGCAGCAGCGCGCGGCCATCCTCGACGGTGCGGACGCCGCCGCCGACGGTGAGCGGCATGAAGCAGACCGCGGCCGTGCGCGCGACGACATCGAGGATGGTGCCGCGTCCTTCATGGCTGGCGGTGATATCGAGGAAGCAGAGTTCGTCCGCCTGCGCGGCATCATAGACTTTAGCCTGCGCCACCGGATCGCCGGCATCGGCCAGATCGACGAAGTTGACCCCCTTCACCACGCGGCCGCCAGCGACATCGAGGCACGGGATGATGCGGACGCGGACGGTCATCGGCTGGCCGCCAACCCTTGTACCGAGCGCAGTCGAGGTACGCTCTGGGGCATGAACGGCACGCAGAGGTCGCGGCCCCTCGACCTCGCTCGGGGAGAGGGCGGGGCGGCGGCCATCAGCGGCCGCGGGCGATGCGGATGGCGGTGGCGAGATCGAGGCGGCCGTCATAAAGAGCGCGGCCGGTGATGACGCCCTCGATCCCGTCCGAATGGTGGCGGGCCAGCTGCAATATGTCGGTCGTGTCGGCCACGCCGCCGCTGGCGATCACCGGGATCGTGGTGTGGCGCGCGAGCTTCAAGGTGGCGACGATGTTGCAGCCCTTGAGCATCCCGTCGCGGCCGACATCGGTGAACAGCAGGGCGGCGACCCCGGCATCGGCGAAGCGCGCGGCGAGATCGGCGACGGGCAGATCGGACACCTCCGCCCAGCCGTGGGTGGCGACGAAGCCATCACGCGCATCGACGCCGACGACGATGCGGCCGGGCAGATCGCGCGCTGCCTCCTTGACCAGCGCCGGGTTTTCCAGCGCGGCGGTGCCGATCACGACGCGGGACACGCCGAGCGCGAGCCAGCGATCGATGCCGGCGCGATCGCGGATGCCGCCGCCGACCTGCACCTTGCCGGGGAACGCCTTGACGATCGCCTCGACTGCGCCGCCGTTCACCGACCTGCCGGCAAAGGCGCCGTCCAGATCGACGACGTGGAGGTGGTCGGCGCCGGCTTCGGCAAACTTAACGGCCTGCGCGGCGGGATCGTCGCCATAGATGGTGGCGCGATCCATGTCGCCTTCGGCAAGGCGGACGATCTGGCCGTTCTTCAGATCGATGGCGGGGTAGACGATCAGGCTCATGCCGAAACTTTCATGGCCGCCAGTCGAGGAAGCGGCGGAGGAAGGCGAGGCCGTAGGCCTGGCTCTTTTCGGGGTGGAACTGCACGCCGATCATCGTGTCGCGGGCAATGGCGGCGGTGACGGGCCCGCCATGATCGGTGGTGGCGACCAGATCGGCCGGATCGGCGGCATCGAACTGGTAGCTGTGGAGATAATAGGCCTCGCCCGGCACGATCAGCGGGTGCGGCGCGGCAGGGGCCACATCGTTCCAGCCCATGTGCGGCACCTTGAGCGCGGGATCGGCAGGCGCGAGCCGGCGCACGGTGCCGCCGACCCAGCCGAGCCCGGCGTGGCGGCCATGTTCCTCACCCGCATCGGCCATCAGCTGCATCCCGACGCAGACGCCGAGGAAGGGGCGGCCGCCGCCGTTCACCGCCTCGCCCATCGCGGCGACCATGCCGGGGATGGCGGAGAGCGCGGCCATGCAATTGGCGAAGGCGCCGACGCCCGGCAGCACGATGCGATCGGCGCCGCGCACCACGGCCGCATCGGCGGTGACGATCACGCCCTCCGCGCCCGCCGCCCGCAGCGCATTCTCGACCGAGCGGAGGTTGCCCGCCCCGTAATCGACCAGCGCGATGCGTTCAGGCATGGCCGCCGCCGGAACCGCCCAGCGTACCCTTGGTGGAGGGGATCGCATCGCTCTTGCGGGGATCGATCTCGATCGCGGCGCGCAGCGCGCGGGCGGCGGCCTTGAACGCGCTTTCGACGATGTGGTGGTTGTTGCGGCCGTAGAGATTCTCGACGTGCAGCGTGATCCCCGCCGCCTGCGCGAAGGAATGGAACCAGTGTTCGAACAATTCGGTATCGAAATCGCCGAGCTTGCTCTGGGTGAACTGCACCCGCCACACTGAGAAGGGGCGGCCGGAAATGTCGATCGCGGCGCGGGTGAGCGTCTCGTCCATCGGCGCATAGGCATGGCCGAAGCGGGCGATGCCACGCCTGTCCCCCAGCGCCCGGGCGAACGCATCGCCGAGCGCGATCGCCGAATCCTCGGTGGTGTGGTGCTGATCGATGTGGAGATCGCCGGTGGCGGTGAGGCTGATGTCGATCAGCGAGTGGCGCGACAGCTGTTCCAGCATGTGATCGAGGAAGCCGATCCCGGTCGCCACGCGGTACGTGCCGGTGCCATCGAGATTGACCTCCACCGAAATATCGGTTTCGCTCGTCTTGCGGTGGATCGAGGCGCTGCGCATGGCGCGGCGTATAGCGCCACCGCGCCACGGCGCAACGCGCTTGACCGGCAAACCCCCAGCGTCCACCTAGCGGGAATGAGCGACACCGCGCCCGACAGCCTGATTCCCTATGACGAGATCGTCCAGGAGGCGTTGCGCGCCGTCGTCGGCCGCGTGCTGGGCGAGGTGGAGCGCAATGGCGGGCTGCCCGGCCAGCACCATTTCTACATCACCTTCAAGACGGGTGCTGCCGGCGTGGACATACCGCGCCACCTGATCGATCGCTTCCCCGACGAGATGACGATCGTGATCCAGAACCGCTTCTGGGATCTGAAGGTGAACCCGGACGGCTTCGAGGTGGGGCTGAGCTTCAACCAGGTGGCGTCGAAGCTGATCGTGCCCTTCTCGGCGGTGACGGGCTTCGTCGATCCGGCGGTGAACTTCGCGCTGCAATTCCAGGCGCAGGGCGAGGACGACGCGCCCGAGGCGGAGAGCGCCGGCAACGACGCGCCGATCGCCGAGCCGATCGAGGACGGATCGAACGTCGTCTCGGTCGACTTCACCCGCAAGAAATAGGCGCGGCGGGACCTGATCCGCGTGCCGGCGGGCAATACATCCCTGTTCCTGACGATCGCGATGCTGGCGGTGTTCGCGCTGGTGGCGGGCGGCGTGTACCTGATCCGCCGGCGCGTGGCGGACCGGCGGCGCGGGGTACTGATGCTGGTGGCGGCAGCGGTGCTGCTGGGAAACGTGTTGATTTTGACTTGGCCGATGTAGCTGCGCCGGGCAGGCAGGCTGCGACGAAGATGAACGAATCGTCGGACTTCTCCAACGAAAGCCATGAAAGCCACGCTATGAGGGGGTGAAAATCACCTCATCAGCGGATTTGGCTATGCGACGGTTGAAAGAGCGGATGGACGCGGCACGGCGCGACGATGCCACGCGGATGGGGGCGTAGGACAGCGCGTATGTGAATTGGCAGCTGTCGCCCATTTGCGGCCATTCCGTCGTCGTGCCACTAATGACGAATGAGCGAGGCCCCCTTCATCGAGAGCGCACCTTTGAAAGTGGCGACGACATCATCACCACCCACTTCTTCCAGCCCATTTTAGCTCCGGGCGGCGAGTATCGGTGCCGATGGGCGATCCTGTGGCCTGACCGGCTTCAGCAACGCTACGCCTGTGGGGTCGATGGTGTTCAGGCGCTGATGTTGGCAATGAAGTCCGTCAACTCCGAGCTAATGGGAAGCGACCTCTACACGTCGGGAAACCTGACCTACGCGGGCCAATATGACTTGGACCTTCCTCCCGGTTGGGGCGACGGGAAGCTTTATGTGCCGCCCGAAGGGAATGGCAGCTACCCACCAATCGCGGACATTCGGCGATCAGGCCAGCGAGCCGCCCGTCTCCACGTCCTTACCGATCCCCCGCCAGCCGCATGTCCAGATAATTGTCCACCGACTTCATCAGGTCGGGCATCTCGTGCTCGAAGAAGTGGTTGGCCTTCGGGATCGTGTCGTGGTGGATGGTGATGTGCTTCTGGGTGCGCAGCTTGTCGACCAGCTTCTGGGTGGCGGAGGGGGTAGCGACCTCGTCGCTTTCGCCCTGGATGATGATGCCGGACGAGGGGCAGGGGGCGAGGAAGGTGAAATCATACATGTTGGCGGGCGGCGCGATCGAGATGAAGCCCTTGATCTCCGGCCGGCGCATCAGCAGCTGCATGCCGATCCACGCGCCGAACGAGAAGCCGGCGATCCAGGTGGTCTGCGCCTCGGGATGGATCGACTGCACCCAGTCG
>CAXTTS010000097.1:0-11226 GCA_964247265.1 uncultured Sphingomonadaceae bacterium | reverse complement strand
GAGATCGAGACCGACAAGGCGACGATGGAGTTCGAGGCGGTCGACGAGGGCACGATCAGCAAGATCCTCGTCGCCGAGGGCACCGATGGCGTGAAGGTCGGCACCGTCATCGCCATGATCGCGGCGGACGACGAGGATGCGGAAGCGCCTGCGTCGGAGCCGAAGGTGGAGCGTTCGGGCGATGCCGCCAACGCCCAGCCGAAAGAAGCCCCCACGGATCAGAATGCGCCGCCCATCCCGGAATCGGCCACGCCGCACCAGATGGAAACGGGCGCGCGGGATCTTGTCGACTCCGTGACCAAGACGGTTGACGATCCGGAGGTGCCGGAGGGCACCGAACTGGTAAAGACCACCGTGCGCGAGGCGCTGCGCGATGCGATGGCCGAGGAGATGCGCGGCGACGACCGCGTGTTCGTAATGGGCGAGGAGGTTGCCGAATATCAGGGCGCCTACAAGGTCACGCAGGGCCTGCTCGACGAATTTGGCGGGCGCCGCGTGATCGATACGCCAATCACCGAGATGGGCTTTGCCGGCGTCGGCGCGGGAGCTGCGATGGGCGGGCTGAAGCCGATCGTCGAGTTCATGACGTTCAACTTCGCGATGCAGGCGATCGATCACATCATCAATTCCGCCGCCAAGACCAACTATATGTCGGGCGGCCAGATGCGCTGCCCGATCGTATTCCGCGGGCCGAATGGCGCGGCGGCGCGGGTGGGCGCGCAGCACAGCCAGAATTACGCGCCCTGGTACGCCAGCGTGCCCGGCCTGATCGTGATCGCGCCGTATAGCGCCGCCGATGCCAAGGGCCTGCTGAAGGCGGCGATCCGATCCGAGGATCCGGTGGTGTTCCTCGAAAACGAGCTGCTCTACGGCCAGAGCTTCGAGGTGCCCAAGCTCGACGATTATGTGCTGCCGATCGGCAAGGCGCGGATCGTGCGCGAGGGCAAGGACGTGACGCTCGTCAGCTATTCGATCGGCGTGGGCGTTTCACTCGACGCGGCGAACAAGCTGGCGGCGGAAGGCATTGAGGCCGAGGTGATCGACCTGCGCACGCTGCGCCCGCTCGACACCGCCACCGTGCTGAAAAGCCTGGCGAAGACCAACCGCATCGTCGTGGTGGAGGAAGGTTGGCCGACCTGCTCGATCGCATCGGAAATCGCGGCGGTGGTGATGGAGCAAGGCTTTGACGATCTCGACGCGCCGGTGCTGCGTGTCACCAATGTCGACGTGCCCTTGCCTTACGCCGCCAATCTGGAGAAAGCGGCCTTGCTGAAGGTGGACGATGTGATCGCGACAGCGAAGAAGGTCTGCTACCGCTAGCCGGAGCGGGCCGGCTCACGCCTATGCGGTGAACTTGTTGCAACGGGCGATGTCGGCATAGGCGACGGTGCCGAACTTCAGCACCTGATCGGTGCGCTGTCGTACGTTGAAGGCGCGGACGGCACTGATCGTCGTCGGGCTGATCCACCCGGGGCCGACCACCGGCTGATAATCATAGCTGACCTCCACCACCATCACCGCCGTCCCCGTTGCGGCGGCTGCCTGGATCTTTGGCGAGGTATCCGGTCCCATGCCGGCTGTAGTCGTGGCGGTGCCGTTGGTCGGCGTCGAGTTCGCCTGGTTCGATGGCGAGGCGCTGGCGGTTACGCCGTCTGTGCGAAACGCCTCCGTTCCGTCGCTGATCGTAGCGCCGGCAGCGGTCTTCGGCGTGCCGTAGTTGGATGAAAAGCTCTTTGCGCCGGCGCAGCGTTGCCAGCGTATCCACTGGAGGATCGGGCTGGTCGATGTCGCGGGATTGGTGACATCGGTGCGCGCTTCCAGGCTGGAAATGACGATCCGGCCATGGGCGGCAAAGTCGATGCCGTTTCCGACGAACTTCGCGCCCGTCATCACTTCATTGATGTCGCCCTCGGTAATCTGGTCGCGCACTCGCGCCGCATTGTCCGCCGCCGTCATCGCAATCTGGCTTATCCGGAGGCAGGCGATGCCGTAGTTCGCGGCCTCCAGCCCGCCGAGCCCCATCAGGATCAGAACCGGCAGGGTCAGCGCGAACTCGATCATCGGCGTGCCGCGATCGTCGCGCAGCAGGCGGCGGGTTATTTCTTGCATGTCGGGAATGCCTGGGAGCCGTAGGGCTGGTTGCGCAGCACCATGTTCGAGACGACCTGTTCCGCCGACGACCAGCCGAGAAAGCGGCTGAGCGGCACGATGCGGGGGAAATTGGCGGTGACGGTATAATAGACCAGATCGTCCGATCCGCCGAGCCCGGTGCGACCGGCAGTGGCTGCCGGATCCCACCGGCCGTTGCCATTATCGTCGTAGTAACAATCGGTGCCTTGATCGTAGACGCCGTTCGCGTTGGAATCGATATACTTCTCGTCTTTGCCCACACCTGAGAATTGCGAGTAGCTGCGCTTGTCGATCGTGACCGTGACGTTGCGCTGAAACGCGACCAACTGGCCCCGGATGTAGGTATCGATCTGGGTCGGCGTCTGGTTGCCGATCGTGGCGAAGCGGGCTGCCCGTTGCAGCGCGCCTTCCACGACGGCGCCGAGATACATGCGGTAGCCAAAATCGGTGAGCGCCAGCAAGATCACGGTCAGCGGCAGTATGACGAAGCCGAACTCCACCATCGTGGCGCCCCGCCGATCGCCGCGCAGGCGCCGGCCGAAGCGCGCGAGGCGGATCATTGCGTAAGCCTCAGCGCACCGATGCTCTTGCCGATCTCGACGAACTTGGCGGTGAGCCCCGCCGAGTTGGCCGACACGGAGGCCTGCGATGCGCTCGTCGCGCAGCTGGCAAGCGAGTCGGACAGGCTCGAGGCGAAGGCGATCACCCAGATAGAGACGCCCATCTGCTTGGTGGCCGCGCACATCATCTTGAAACGTTGATCGTGTCGAGAATCGGAATCGTCATCGGTGGTGTAGCCGCCAGTGACGCGCTTATCCCATTTTTCCTCGCCATAGGTGCTGTAGAGCGTCGCGCCGGTGTCGATGATGCCGTCCGTCATGTAGATGACCTGGCGGGAGATAGGCATGTTGCCGTAAGTAGTGGGATTATCGACCGCGAAGATCCCGTTCTGTGACAGTAGCCGGGCGCCCCAGATCATGCCGTTGTCGTGATAGGTGCCGCCGTCGGGGTCGAGCGTATCGAGATAGGCGGAGAGGTCCGCGCGGGTCCACGCCTGAAGCCGGCGACCGGCGGTGGGACAGGCGACCTGCGGCTTGGACGAGACGTTATACCCCTGGGCCTGATAGCTGTCGTAGGTGGCGCCATCACCGCGAAACTCCACCTCGGGCCAATAGGCCCCCCATTTGGTTGCGGAGTCGGATGTGGGGATCATGTCGATGTTGAGATCGTAGGCGCCGGCAGGGATCGTGTAGCCGGAGGAGGCGGTGATCGTGGACACGGTCTGGCGTTCCTCGATGCAGCCGGCCCATTTCGAATATTTGGTCACGCCGGGGCCAAGATAGGGCCGCGTCTGGTCGCTGGACTGGTTGGGCGTCGCGGTGGATACGCCCGTGACATAGCCGGACATATCGTAGGTCATCGGCTGGTAGGTCCAGCTGGTGAAGGTGCCGCCGGTCGCCGTGTTGTCGGAATAGCTGCACGTGTAGCGGGTGTTCGATCCCGAGCCGCTGCTGTTGCTGGTGCGCCCGCCTTTGCCGGAGCAATAGGACGCGGTGGTGCCGGTCTCGACATGGGAATAGTTGGGGATGCGCGACTGGTAGGTGTCGGTATCGCTGACGATGTAGCTCGGGTTTATCGATCGGATCGCGGCGCCCATGTTGATGCCGCTCGAAAAGGGGACCATGCCGTAGCGCAGCCGCAGCCCCGCGCCTTCCAGCCGGGTCTGCACGGTGGAAAGCTGATCGTAGAGCGCCAGCACCGCCTTGCGCAGCGCGACGATCTTGCTGTCCGTATCGCTTGAGGTGGCAGGGTCCGCCATCGAGCCGGTCGTGTCGAGCACGAGCACGATGTCGGTGTTCACGAAATCCTGCTTGGCGTTGCAGGTCACGTCCAGCGGCAGGGAGGTGAAGCCGAACAGCCGCATGATCTGCGTCTGGATCGTGGTGCTGGCCGTCACCACCACCGTGGCATCATTGCCCTGCGTGATGACCGGGGTGAAGGCGGTGGTGCCCCATGTCTGCTGCGGGAAGTTGAAGTTGAAGAATTTGCGCGCCTCGCTGGTGACGTTGCTGTCGACGACACCGCCGCTCATCACGCGCCGGCCGGCCAGGGAGGCCGCGTCGCACGCCTGCTGCAAACGCGCCTGCGCCATGTAGGCGCGCGTCATGTCGACAGCGGAACCGAGCATCATCAGCAAAGGTATCAGCGACGCGCCGACGATCGCCAGCACGTTCCCGCCCGTGTCGTTCGCCAGCCGCGAGAGGAAGGGCCGTACCGCCCTCGATCCATCAGAGCTGCGCCCGATCATCCAACCCAAATCCCGCAATCGCGACGGCACCGAGCCTGCCACTCCGCCCCTCTATGACAAGCGGCGGCTAAATTTCGATTAATCCTGCGACGACAGGGGTCTGGCACGGCGGGGATGGGCAGTTTAGACTCGCCCGATGACCGTTGGCACGCTCCGCGATCCGGAAATGGCGCTGGTGCTGGCGAACGTGCCCCGCGCCTCGCGCGCCGCGTTCGAGCTGCTGTTCCTGCTGGACGAGCGGTTGGGGGCGATCGTGCGCGAGCCGAACCAGCCGATCGTGGCGATCAAGCTGGCCTGGTGGCGGGAGGCGCTGGAGCAACTCGACACCGCTCCGCCTCCGCCCGAACCCTTGCTGCGCGCGATCTGCGAGCAGCTGCTGCCCGCTGGCGTGAGCGGCGCCGATCTTGCGGCGATCGCCGCCGGCTGGGACGCCCTGATCGACGGCGAGACGGACGAGGCGGCGAGCGTGGAACGCCACGCCAGCTTACGTGGTGGCGGCCTGTTCGCGGCCGGCGCAACGTTGCTGGGCGGCGCGCGAGAGACCGACGTACGTGCCGCCGGCGGATATTGGGCGCTGGCCACCCTTGACGGATCGGAGCGGGCGACCGCTTGCCGGCTGGCGATCGAACGAACGGCCGTGGTCGCCGCCCTGCGCTGGCCGCGTGCGCTGCGCGCCCTTGGCGTCCTGGTGGTGCTGGCGCGCGACGGCCTGGCGCATCAGGAAAGCGGGAAGGGATCGCCAAGGCGGGTGGCACGGGCATTATGGCATGCGATCAGCGGCCGCTGATCCTGAGCGACAAGGGGGTGGGTGGATGAAGCAATTCGTACTGGGTGCCGGATCGGCGCTGCTGCTGGCGGCCGGCGGTGTGGTCTGGTGGAGCGGCAGCGCGCGCGTCGAGAGCCCGATCCCGTCCGCGCCTGCGGGCACCCCGATCATCCCTTTGGCGGCGGCCGACCTGCCCGAGCCACCCGCCGCGAGCGAGAAGACGCGGGAGGAGAAGCGCTTTTCCCGCTACGACAAGGACAAGAACGGCGCGATCGCACGCGAGGAGTTTCTGGCCGCACGGCGCAAGGCCTTTGCCAAGCTCGACGTCAATGGCGATGGCCGGCTGAGCTTTGAGGAATATGCCGTCAAGACGATCGAGCGGTTCGGCAAGGCGGACGGCGATCGTTCGGCCACGCTGACGCCGGCCGAGTTCGCGACCACGCGAATCGTTCGTAAGACGAGCAAGGCCAGGCCTCGCCCGGATTGCCCGCCCGCCGCGACGCGCGACGACGATTAGCCGCGCGCGCTGGAGCGGAGCGGCGGAGGCGCGTCAGCGCGCCGCGGCCGTCCGCGCCGGCACCCAGTCCGCGAAAGAAGGGGTGTCCACAACCTTATATGGCACGCCGCGGCTGTTGAGGAACATGCGTTCCATCTCAGGCCGGGTGAACGGGCGCGAGCCGAGGCGACCGAAGACCGCGATCTGCCCGCCCGTCTCGTCCACCGCGCGATCGCGATCCAGCCCCTTGGACAAAGCGAGCGCGGGCGACGGCGTCTTCGCCCAGGCGATCAGTTCCGGCATCGGCGCGGGCGAGAAGCCGTAGAAGTTCGGCTGGCTGGCCGGGCTGGTCAGTTGGATCACCTTCAGCCCGTTCCGCCCATCCGCTACATAAGCGAAGAGCGAGGCGTTGGTGGTGCCGACGATCACGTCCTCGGCGTCGTTCAATTTCCCGTCGAACGTCACCTTGCGGTAGATCGCCGGCCGTTCCGGGTTCTTCACATCGACGATCACCAGCCCGTCGCCCTTGGCCGCGACATAGGCGTAGGTGCGCGCGAGATAGACGCGGCGCGCATCGGCGAGCGGCACCGTCGCCTCCGGGATCAGGCGCGGCGCGGACAGCTTCGTCACGTCGAGCAATTGCAGCCCATCCGCCGTCGTCACCCACAGATAGCGGAACTGCATGGCCGACGCGCGGGCATCGCGTAGCGGCACGACGGAGGCGAGTAGCGGCTTCATCGGATCGGTAAGGTCCACCGTCACGAGGCCGGCATCGGTGGTGATGTAGGCGAAGTGGCCGGCCAGAGTGATGTGGCGCGCTCCCTTGAGCACATTGTTCGGGTTCCACACGGCATCGCGCTTCAGAAAGTTGTTGCGCGGATCGCCATCGGCCATCGTATCGACGTTGACGACGATCAGCCCCTCCACCGCATCGGTGACGAACGCATAATGGTAGATCGCGTCGAACGCCTGTTCCTGATTGGCGTCACGCATCGCCTTGGTATTCCGCAAGGGTGCGATCGCCTGCATCGTCGGCAATGCCATGCAGGTCGCGTCCGTGCTGGCGACATGGGTATCCTGCCCAAGGGGGGAGACCGGGGCGGTGATGATCCGCTCCGAGAAGCCCTTGTTCGCGATCGAGGCGACGTCATAGACGCGGAAGCCGCCCTTGCCCTCGGCCACGAACATATATTCGCCGCGCAATTGCAGGCATCGCGCCGCCCCTGGGGTCGCCTGATGCGTGTTCGCGAACTCCTCCATCGCGTTGGTCTCGCCGGAGAAACGCTTGTCGAAGGTCTGCCCGCGCCGCCAGTCGATCAGTTCGCGGCCATGATCCTGATGCTGCTTCCAATAGTCCGGATAGGCATATTTCTGGAGGTAGGAGCCGATCACCGCCTGCGGCTCCTCCCATTCGGTGACGCGGATGGCGGAAAAGCCATGCTCCTGCCCGGTCCAGGCGTTCAGCCCGACGAAGTTGACGAAGTTGGTGCCGAGCAGCAGCAGCTGCGACATGATCGCGTTATTGTCGTTTGCCGCCGACAGGTGGCAGTCTGAGCAGGTCTTGGTTTCGGTCTTGCGCACGGTATGCGGGAAGTGCGGCGCAAAGGCCTGCGACGAGAAGCCGGGTGCCGAGATCGGCGGCTGCTGGATGTAGATTCGCTCGCGATTGATGTTCGTCGAACTCAGTACCAGCGCGGAGGTGGAGCGGATCGGCGCGATCTGGTTGCCCTTGGTCGTCTGGTGCCTGCCCAGCTGGAACATGTCGTCGCGCGCGACCTGCGGATTATAGGTAGCGAAGTTGCGCGTCTCGATGCCGTCATATTTGTGGCTGCTGGTCTTCCAGTTCGCCTCGATCGGCAAGTGGCAGCCGCCGCACGATGTCGTCCACGACAGATGGCAGGTGAAGCACGCCATGTCGGGGTCCTTGTGCGCGCGATCGTCCATCGCCACGCCCGGCCCCCAGGCGTATTTGCCGGTGTCCGCCGCGCTCTTCGCCATCGTCTTGGCGCGGGCGGCGAGCGGGTTGAAGTGGGCGCTGCCGCGATCCACCGACTCGCGCACGAGGCTGACCTTCCATTCCAGCTTCGGATCGACGATCGACCGCTGGATGAGCACGCGCTCACCACTGGCATCCGTGCTCCATTCGAAGCGGCGCTGGCCGTCCGGATTGCGCAGCAGTTCGAGATTGGTGCCATTCGGCCGCGCTGCCGGGCCGGACGTGCGCAGGGTCGGAAAGGCGTCGGCGGTGCCGTGGCAGTCCTTGCAGCCGATCTCCACCGCATTGGCGACCTCGCCATAGATGAGGCCGTTGCCGTGGCTGTCCTGCGCGAAGTGGCAATCCGCGCACTGCATGCCCTTTTCGGCATGGATGTCCATCAGATGCACGGCCTTGCCGGCCTGCTCGCCGACATCGGGAAACAGCTTCTTCGCCTTGGTGTCGAGTTCGGGATCGGCGGGATCGACGGCGGCGCCATGCTCGTCGATGAACTGCCCTTGCGCATTGCGGCGGTAGAGGCGGAACTTCTCCGGATCCTTGGGGTCGACGATCTTGCCCGAGGCATCGAGCAAATTGCCCGCGCGGTCCCGCTTGAAGATAGCGCGGAAGTTCCAGCCGTGGCCGTGATAATCGGCGAACTGCGTGTCGGTCGCCTTCGGGTTCACATCGTCATAGACACGCCGGACGAACTCCACGTCGCTCCACAGACCGCGCGCGGAGGCGGCCTCCGGGTTACGCTCCAGCACCTCATGCACTTCGGCGGCGGTTGGGTACTTCTGCTTCTTATAGGCGTCGGCAGCCAGGCCCGGTCGTGGCTTCAGCCGGTTTTCGGGATTGGGCCACATCAACGGCGCGTCGGACTCATAATCCCACATCGTGTAGCCGAGATAGCTGTTCAGGAAGATGTTCGGCTGGTGCATGTGGCAGTTCATGCACTGCGCGGTCGGGATGGCGCGGGTGAAGGCGTGCTGGATCGGGTGGCCCTTCTCCTTGACGCCAGCCACGCCGATCGGATGGGCGACGGTGTTCGCGCCGCCGCCCATCTCGGGGGTAGCGTCGCCATGCGCATCGACGGCGTGCGTCGCCGGCTCGTCATGGCCACCGCCCTTGACCTTGTGTCCCTCGCCATGCGCGCCCTCGCGCTCGGTGAGGTCTGCGATCGTCGGGTCGACCGTGGCGGTCTGCCCGTCGCGGCCATATTTGGCGTAGACCAGGCTGTGCGTCGGCTCGCGATCATTGGCATAGATCACATGGCAGCCCGCGCAGCCGGAGCTGCGATAGTCGCCCGGCTGGTCGTTCGTGCCCATGAACCACATGAACGGATCGTTGAGGCGCGTCTTGTGGATGTTGAGCACGGGGATCGCCACGCGCAGGCCGGTGGCGGCGCCACGATTGGACTGGCGCAGATCGGGCCGGCCCGGCTCCTCCAGCCGCTGGATCAGCCCGAGGCTGTTCGGCAGGCCGATCTCGGGGAACTGGGTGTTGATGTTGCGCCCGCCGCGCTCGAACACGCGGAAGATGTCGCCCGGCGGGATGACATGCCAGGTCGGCAGCGGATACATCTTGGCGAGCGCGCCGCGCGCGGTCTGCGCCGGCGTGAGATTGGGGGTGAGGCCGCATGGCGCATCCTTGCCGTTCTTCATCTTGGCGGCGGGCGAGAAGCTGTCAGCGGCGGAGATGATGCATCCCGGCTCGCCATGCGTCGTATAGGATTCACCGAAAACGTAATTCTTGAACGGCGCGATGCCGTTATTGTAGCTGGCGCCGCCCCACAGCATCGCCCCCGTCGTCATCAGCGACCGCTCGGCCGCCTCGATCACCTCCAGGTGGCAGGCGCCGCAGCTTTCGCGGGCGACACGATAGTCGGACGGATTGACGAAGCGGATATATTCGGACGATTCCTTGTTCAGCAAAGTGTAGCTGCGTTTCGGATTGGCGGAGCTGGGCCAGTTCCACGTCGCCGGGTAGCGCGGCAGCACATGCGCCCTGTCGCGCGCGGCGACATAGGCCGGCGCGTCGTGCGGCAGCTCCGGATCGCCGACCGCCTTCACGTCGCCGCCGTGGCAGTCGACGCAGCCGAGCACGACGGCGGTGCTGTCGTGCATCGTCTTGCGGTCGCTTTGCGTGTGGCAGCTCACGCAGCCGGCGCTTTTGCCGTCCGCTTCGTCCCAGCTCTGGTTCTGCGGGGCGGGGGGTGTGAAAGCATATTTGATGTCGCGCGGCTTTTCGCCTTCCGACGCGATCAGCTGGGCCGAACCGAACAGGCCGATCGCCGCCGCGACCGCGAACACGGCCTGCATCGGGCGGGTCAGGCGGAGTTTCAGGATGTCGGCCCCCATGACCATCTCAGAATGACAGGATCGTGTTGAACAGGACGGAATAATAGCGCTTCGATCCCGGCCCGGTGTCGAACAGGTCGCGGAAACCACGCCCCGGTTCCATCACCGCGCCGGACAGGCGGAAGACGACGTTCTGGATCGCCGACGGACGATAGATCGTCGCCACCGAATAGTCCGAGCCGAAATCCTTGGGGATCGAGCCTTCGGTGCGCAGCACCTGCAACACCTGAGTATGTGCGAACCACAAGTGATTGACATTGGCCGAGATGCGGAACCTCGGCGTGACGTCCGCATCGACGCCGGCGCCCAGCAGCACCGTGCCTGGATTGTTGAAGTTTGACTGCCCCTGCTCTTTGGAGGAACGCAGCGAGTTCAGGATGCCATTGCGTCCGGTCAGCGAGATCACCCGGCCGCCGCCGGCGAACGGGATCGACTGGCGGATCGTATAGCTGGTGTCCGCGCCGGCGAAGATCGGATTTTCGAAGATCGCGTCGAAGCCGGTCTCCTTATTGTCGAACGGTTTTTTGTCGCCGCTGGCATAGAGGCCGGACACGCGGAAGCGGAGGAAGTTTACGTCATAGCTCGCCTCCGCGGCGCCGAAGAAGGCGCGGATATCGGCATTGCGGCCCGTGAAGAAGTTCTTTCGATCCTGCCCGAGCGCACCGTAGATCGAGGCGGTGAGATTGAGCCGGCCGATCCGGCCATCGGCATTGTAGCCGAGATAGGCAACGTCATAATGCCGTCCGTCAAGCCGGCCGAGCAAAGCGGGGCGCACGGGAAAGCCGTTATCGTCGATCTTCACCGCATCCTCGCGGTTGACGTTCACCACCGCCGTCACCTGGCTGGTCAGACCGGGGATCGGCAGATCCTGGCGATAGAGGTTGGCGATGAACACATAATCCTTGCGCAGCTTCTGCGTGGGGTCGTTCAGGCCGGAGTTGGTGTCCTTCTCCATCCGCCAGAAGGCGGCGAGGTTGTACTGGAAGCGGTTATTGTCGCGATTGCCGAAGAAGCGGATGCCAAGCTGGTTGTCGTTGAACAGGAAGCCGCGGAAATCCGCCTGGAACGGCTGCACGCCGACGCGGACGGAGTCGAAGTCGAACCGGTCGGAGGTGTTGCGCAGGTGATAATCGACGAAGGCTTCCTGCAGCCCGAGAAAATCGTCGAAGCGGTGGCTTTTTTTCGATGGCC
>CAXTTS010000096.1:0-11335 GCA_964247265.1 uncultured Sphingomonadaceae bacterium | reverse complement strand
ATGTGGATCATGGGCGCGGTGGTCGCGCGGCGGCGGCTGGCGGGGCACCGGCTGCTCGGCCGGCCACACGGCGCGGTCGCGGAGAATCCCGGTATCTGGAGCTTCATGCTCGGCGCGAATGCCGACATCACCTTTGGCGAGCTGGCCGGGCGGATCGCGCCGCTGGCGGTCGGCTGGGTGCTCGGGCCCGCCGCCGCCGGCCTCTATGCGGTGGCCCAGCGGGCGACGGTGGTGATCGCGCAGCCGGCCCAGATTCTCGGCCAGGCCGCCTATGCGGAGCTGGCCCGGCTGGTCGCCGCCGGCGGGCATGGTCGCCCGGTGCGGCACGCGCTGATACGCTGCATCGCCATCGCGCTCGCATCCGCGTTGCCGGTGCTGGCGATCCTGCTGCTGTTCGGCCGCCCGATCGCGGTGCTGATGGGCGGCCCGGCCTTTGCCGGCGCGGCGGGAGTGATGGCGTGGCTGACGGCATCGCGCGTCGTGTTGCTGGTGGCGCCGCCATGCAGCGCGGCGCTGGTCGCGCTCGGCCGGCCGATGCTGTCGGTCGGCGCCAACGTGGCGAGCAGCCTCGGCCTGCTGCCGCTGCTGCCGCTGCTGATGCTGCACATGGGGCTGGCGGGTGCCGGGGTGCAGGCACTGGCGCAGGCGATCCTCGCCTCGGCACTGCTCGTCTGGGGCGTCTGGCGCGAAAGCCGCGATCGACCCGCCGCATCATGCCGCGCGCCGGCCGGATGAGCCGGATGCGGATCGCCTATGTGATGAACTCATTGGAAGGGGGCGGGGCCGCCGCCCCGGTGCCGGCGGTGGCGCGCACCCTGCGTGAGGCGGGGTGTGAGGTCGCGATATTCGCGCTGGAGCGGCGCGACGGGCGCGGCCTGCCGCCGATGCTGGATGCCGGCCTCGACGTGCGGGTGTGCGACAGGCCGGGCCACCTCGCCGCCGTGCGCTGGCTGGATGGCGAGGTCGCGCGATACCGGCCGACGCATCTCTGGACGTCATTGACCCGCGCGACGCTGCTCGGTCAGCTTGTCGGCCTGCGCCGGCGGTTGCCGGTGATAAGCTGGCAACATGCCGCCTATCTGAAGCCCGCCAATCTGCGCCTGCTGCTCCTGATGCGGCAGCGATCCTTGCTGTGGATCGGTGATTCGGCCACCGTCACCGGCCTCACCGCAACGCGGCTGGCGATCCCGCCCGACCGGCTGGCGACATGGCCGCTTTTCGCCGCCCGCACCGATCTGCCGCAGGCGCGGCCGTGGCGTGGCGGCGAGCCGGTGCGGCTCGGCAGTCTGGGCCGGCTGCATCCGGTGAAGGGTTATGACGTGCTGATCAATGCGCTGGCCCACATGCGCGCACAGGGCCTTGCTCCGTCGACGCCGTTCGAGGTCGCGCTGGCCGGCGACGGTGCGGAGCGCGACAGGCTGGCCGCGCAGGCGGCGCAGGCGGGTGTCGCGATCCGCTTCGCCGGCTTCACCGATCGGCCGGGCGAGTTCCTGAGAGGCTTGCACCTGTACCTCCAGCCCTCCCGTTCCGAAGGGCTGTGCATCGCCGCGCATGAGGCGATGCTGGCGGGTTTGCCGGTGATCGCGTCGGCGGTGGGCGAGCTGCCGTGCAGCATCTTGCCCGGCATCACCGGCTTCGTCGTGCCGCCCGGCGATCCGCTTGCGCTGGCGGAGGCGATGGTGGCGGCGCTGCGCGATCCGGCGGCGCTGCCGATCGTCGGGCAGGCGGGCCGTGCGCGGGTGCTCGATCTGTTCGGCGAGGCGGCGTTCACCGCCGCCGGCTTTGCGGTGGTCAAGCGGATCGAGGCGCTCAGCCGCGTCGCCGCCTGAGCCTGCGGCGCACATCCACCAGCAGGCCGGCGGGGGAGCAATCGAACCATTTGGCGTCGATCAGGGTCACGTCGCCACAGGCGGAGAGGGTGTGCAGCCCGTCGACGAACGGCGCGGCCGATGGCGGCGGCAACATCGCCGCGCCGGCCTCTGCCGCGAAGCGGTCGGGCGTCAGGCAGGTGACGGTCAGCGGGCGGATCGCACCGCCATAGCTTTTCGTGCAGTCCTGCATCGGCAGCACGGGCCGTCCGCCGATCAATAGCGGCGTGCCGCCTGGGCGGGCGCTGGCCCGGTCGATCCGCACCGGATTGCCGGGGTGCGGCGTCCACGGCCCGGTGATGCGGTCGGCGTAGGCCAGGTGCAGGTGACTCTGTCGCGCCGCCTTGCCATGCGATGCGGCGTAGAACAGCCACCAACGCCCTTCGAAATAGAACGGGCTGGCGTCCACCGCCGGCGTGTCGAGCGGAAGCGCCGTCACCTTTTCCCAGCCGAATGGAAAGTCGGTGGCGCGGTATAGCGTCAGCGTTCCGGAGCGGTGCGCCTCGGGCATCATCCATGTATCGCCCTCCGCCTCGAACACGAACGGGTAGGAGAGGTGCCACGGCTCGGCCAGGCAAGGCCGGTGGTCGATCAGGGCGAGATCGCGGTCGAAGCGCAGCACGTCGATGCGGCCGATGCGGTCGCGATACTCGAATGCCTCGACGAACAGGTGCAGCACATCGTCGCGCCACAGGCCGAACGGATCGGCGAGGAAGGTGAAGCGGCGGCCGGTCGGCAGCCAGACGATCGGCACGTCGTCGAGCGTGCCGTGGCGGAGGATGTCCGCCGCCGCCGCCCGCGCGATGCCGGTGCGCCAGATCGCCTTGCGGAACGTCATGGCCGTCCGCGCGCGCCCGAGCTTACGGCGCGGTCGAACAGGTCCAGATAGGTATCGGCGACGCGGCCGATGCGGTGATGCCCGGTCAGCGTCGCGATCGCGGCGGCAGCGGGGCGGGGGCGGGCAAGCTGCGCGGTCATCGCCTCGGCCAGTGCGGCGGGCGTGTCGGCGGCGACAAGCCCGAAGGAGGGATGCGCCATGATCTCGGCGACGGCGGGCGAGCAGCGGGTGGTGACGACCGGCACCCCGGCGGCAAGCGCCTCGACCATCACTGCCGGATAACCTTCGTAAAGCGAGGAGCAGAGCAGCAGCCGCGCTTCGGCGAGATGCCGGCCGACATCGCCGACATGGCCGGCAAAGCTGATCCGGTTGGCGATGCCCAGCCGCGCCGCCTCTGCGATCAGGCGCGGGCGTTCCGGCCCGTCGCCAAGGATCGTCAGCCGGGCGCCCGTGTCGGCCGGGAGCAGCGCGAAGGCGCGCAGCGCGAGGGTGAAACGCTTTTGCGGCACGAGCCGCCCGATGCAGAGGATGGATGGCGCCGCCGGATCGCGCCGTGCCGTGCCGGCGGCGGGCGGGCATGGCCGCTCGTCCTCCAGCGTCGGTTCGGCGATGCACGATATGTCGTCGCGGCGCAGGATGAACTGCGCCTCGGCCCGCAGGACGGGGGACATGGCGACGATCAGGTCCACCGCGCCCGTCGTCGCCCGAACGCCGGTGGCGAAGATGCGCTGCGCCAGCCGGCCGCGCCCGGTGCGTTCCAGCGGGTTGCTCAGCTTGCACGCGATCCACGGGCCGCCCGCCGGCAATTGCCCGGCCAGCGCGCGCAGCACCGGCAGGTGGTAATTGCCCGGGCCGAAGATCAGGTCCGGTTCGATCAGCCTGATATGCGGCGCCATCGCGATCCCCAGCCTGATCCGCGACAGCGGACCACGCGGCAGCGCCGGGCGCAGGCCCAGCACCGCGACCTCGGGCGCGACGAGCTGGCGGGCCGGGCCGGCTTCGGTGCCGCACAGGATCGTCACCTGCCGGCCTCGCGCGGCCCAGGCGTTGGCCAGCCGGATCGCCACCCGCTCGCTGCCGCCGCCCGAAAAATCGTGCAGCACGGTGACGATCCGCGATGCTTGGGCCGCGTCCGTCGCGGTCGCTTCGCTGATGCCGGCATGGCTGCTCATGCCGGCAAGACGCCGCCGTCCCGCCGCACCCGCATGGGCGCGAAGCGACCGGCCATCAGAAATGCGCGTCGAGCCCCAGCCGCACCGATCGCGGGCGCAGCGGCGTGATCTGGCGACGCGCCGTCACGCCAAACGGATTGCCCAGCGCGAAGCGGTCGCCCGCCACGTCGAACAGGTTCGTGGCGTTCAACGTGATGCCCCATGCGCCGCGCGTCAGCTCCCCGCTCAACGCGGTATCGACATAGCGGCCCTGTGGAATGTCGAGCAGCGGCCCTACCCCGAGCCGCGACCGCCCGACATAGCGCGCCGACCCGCCGAGCGTGAGGCCAAGCCCATCGCCGAGCGCCACCCTGTACCCCGCACCGATCCTGCCGCCGAGATCGCCGATATTGGGCAGGTCGGCATGGCGCGCATCCGCGAAACCCGCCGCCGGCTTATCCAGCCGGCTGTCGTTGAGGAACACTGCGGCATCCAGCGTCAGCCCGTCCAGCACCCGCCATGCCCCGCTCGCCTCCAGCCCCCATATCCGGCCGGTGCCGATATTGGCGCTGAACGGCAGCCCGTCGCTGCCGACCAGATCGGCCTGGATATGCTCCCAATGGGCATAGGAGAATGTCGCCGCGGCGCTCCACCGGTCACGCCCCGCGGTGCCGAAGCGCACCCCGCTTTCGATCGTGCCGATGCTGTCGCCTTCGAACCGCTGAACGGCGAGGGTCGAGGCGGCGCCGCCGACCGACAGCCCGCCCGGCCGGAACCCCTCCTGATAGCGGGCGAAGACGAGGAGCCGATCGGCCGCCGTCCATGTCAGCCCGATCGACGGCAATATTTCCGTCGCGGTGCGGGTCGTCTCCTCGCCGCTGTGGCGCACCACGTCGAGGCCCTCGCCGGCGAGCCGGGCATAAGCCAGCCGGCCGCCGCCGGTCAGCTGCACCGCCCGGCCGAGGCCGACGGTGAGTTCGCCGTAGAGCGCCAGATCGGTGATCGCATTGCGCACGCCGGTGATGCGGGTGAGCGCGCCGGGCGGGCCGAGGCTGCGCGTCAGGCGCTCGCTGTCGCTGACGACGGTGGCGCCGATCAGCCACCCGCTGCCGTCCGCGCGGGTGCGGGCGATCCGCGTCTCGTTGGCGGCAAGCAGGATGTGATTGTCCTGCACGAAGATCCGCGCCGCCCCGCCGGTGGGCGTGGCGTCGTTCTGTGCCGAAACCTCTTGCCGCACGATCGACGAGGCGGAGGTGAGGCGCAGCCCGCTGTCCCACGCCTTGTTCACGGTGATCTGGCCGAGCAGATAATCATTGTCGAACGGCTGGGCGACGGCGCTCTGCCGCGTCAGTCGGGGGAGGCCGCGCTCGGCATATTGGCCGTCGCGGCTGTCGATCGTCTGCACCACCCCGCCGATCTCCACCGTCCACCCGGCGCCGGGCGCGAGCCGCAAGGTCGCCCGCGCGCCGGCGGTGCGGGTGCGGTTGATGTCGGCGAGGCCGCGCGCCGCATCGTCGATATAGCCGCCATCGATCGATCGGTAGGCGACGAGGCGAAGGCCGGCGCGGTCGCGCACCAGCGGCAGGTTGAGCATCCCGGCTATGTCGCCGCCATCCGCGCCGTGGGCGGTCAGGCGATGGCCGATCGAAAGCGTGCCGGCCCAATCCGCCAGCCCCGGCGCGACCGGAACCAGACGGACGATCCCACCGAGCGATCCGGCGCCATAGAGCGTGCCCTGCGGACCCTCCAGCACCTCCACCCGGTCGATGTCGTACAATGTCAGGTCCGGGTCCGGCGCATTATAGTTGAGCCGGACGTCGCCGAGATATTCGCCCACCGTCGCCTGGGTCGGCCCGTTGAAGCTGCTGTCCGCCACGCCGCGGATGAACAGCTTGTTGCGGCCGGGGCCGAGATGGGTCGAGGCGAGGGTCGGCAGCCGGGAGACGATCGCATCGGTGCCGTCGCTCGCGGTGCCGAGCGTCGCCCCGTCGAGCAGGTTCGCCGTGGCGGGGAAGTTGCCGAGCCGGATGCCGCGCTTGCTCGCCAGGACCACGATATCGCTCGCCGGCGGCGGCGCCTGCAGCGGGGGCACCCGCCGGAGAACGGATGGCTCGGCGCGCCGGCGCACGATCCGGAACGTCCTCGCATCGATCCGCAGCACCTTCGCGCCCGTTCCGCCGAGCAGGCGATCGAGCGCGCCGCCGGCGGACGTGGCGCCATGCACCGCCCGGACCGGCAATCCCGCCAGCGCCGGATCGGACAGGCCGATGCTGACATTCGCCTGCTGCCCCAGCGCGACGATCGCATCGCCCAGCCGCCCGGCGGGCAGATCGATGCCGGATCGCCCCCACGCGGCCTGTGCGAACAGCGCCGAAACCAGCAGCGCGATCCCCGCCTCAGCGCGTCTCACGATCAGGAGGGATCAATCGCCATCCGCGATCGCTAGGCCGCGCCGCGACGTCCAGCAAGGGCGCCAGCCGCGCCAGCAGGCGAGGTGCATCGTGATCGAGAATGATGACGCCATCGAACAGGCGGCCCGCCACCGCCGGATCGGCCGTCACCGCCACGCCCAGATACCGCGAGACATCGGCGGCGACCTGCCCGATCCGCGCATCGCGATAGACCAGCCGCCCGTAGCGCCACGTTCCGATCGCATCGGGCGCGGCGCTGCCGAGGCTGATCCGCGTTCCATCCGGGGCGGCACGGAGCGTCTGCCCCGCCTTCAGCGGCACCGCCTCCTCGGCGGGGTTGTAGAGCACGGCCCCCTCCGCCACCCCGATCTCGGTCGCTCCGGCGGCGAGCGCGACGTTGAACACGGTGCCGACATCCTGGATGCGATCGTCGCCCGCCTCGACGGTGAACGGCCGGGCGGCATCGTGGACGACGCTGAACGTCGCCTCGCCGCGATCGAGGCGCGCCAGCCGGGGATCGTTGCGGTGGAGCGTGATGCGGCTGCCGCCGTTCATCGCGATCCGCGTGCCATCGGCCAACGCCACCACGCGCTGTTCGCCCGGCGCGGTGACGGTCGCATAGGTGGAGTCGCCGCGTTCGAGCAGCGGATAGGCCGCGACCGCGAGCAGCATCGCCGCGGCCGCCGCCGACCAGCCGGCCCATGCGCGGGGCGTGGCCGCACGGCGGGGCACGGCGTTGTCGTTGACGGAAGCCGGCGCGGCCGTCGCCAGCATCGCGACGATCTCGCGATCCGCCAGCGCCGCCCGATCGTAGAGCGCCGCGCGGTGCGGCGCACCCTCCAGCCAGACGGTGAACGCCGCCCAGTCGGCAAACGCCGGATCGCGCAGGCGAATCACCCAGTCGATCGCAGCGTCATCATCCTCCATCCCTGCCTGTGTCATCGTCGATCCCTTTGATGGCAAGACGGCGCGGCGGAAGCAAATCCGCATCGTCCGCCGTGCGGAGATCGATCAGTGCACGATAGGCCTTCTGCAGATGCTTCTCGACCGCGCTCAGGCTGAGGCCGAGTTCGGCGGCGATGTCGCGCTGGCTTGCCCCGTCGATCCGGTAGCGGCGGAAGATCGTCGCCGTCCGCGCGCCCAGCGCGGCAAGCGTCGCCTCGACGATGCGCAGCCGTTCGCGCGCGACCAGCACCCGATCGGCCGACGGTGCGGCGGAGACGCCGGGCGCCGGCCTGTCGTCGAGCGTGTCATAGGCGAGTTCGCGGCGCGCGCGGCGGTGCTGGCTGCGGCGGCGATCGAGCAACAGATTGTCGGCCATCCGGTACAGATAGGGCAGCGGATCGGCGATCGGCCCGGTTGGCGCGCCCATCGCCTTGATCCACACCTCCTGCACGATGTCCTCCGCATCCTCGGCCGCCCCGCGCGCTCGAACGAAGCGCGTGATCTGTGCGCGGTTGGCCATGAAGACGGCCTCCAGGCCATTGTCCGTCATCACCTGGGCCGACGCCCGGGCTGCGCTGCACCCGGCCCGTCCGCTCGCCGGGTGCCAGGCATCATGCGCCGCTGTCCTACAGCCGCCGCCGATGGCACGATCGCCGGCCATGCCGATCCGCGCGCCTTTGCCGTCGTCCTGCCGCTCATCTTACCCGGACCTCGTATTTTCACCCCCTCATAGCGTGGCTTTCATGACTTTCGTTGGACGGTCCCAACATTTCGTTCAGCTTCGCCGGGTGGAACCCGCATCCGCACGGCGCGTCCCCCTCTCGCGACGAGCGGCGGGCAGGAAGGTGCGCGGATGAGCGAGACGGACACATCGGCAAAAGGCGGCTGGCGCGAAAACATCGTGCTGTTCGGCGCGCTGGCGGCGAACATCGGCATCGCGATCGCCAAATTCGTCGCCGCCGCCTTCACCGGCTCCTCCTCGATGCTGACCGAGGGCGTCCATTCGCTGGTCGACAGCGGCAACCAGCTGCTGCTGCTCTACGGGCAGAAGCGCGCGAAGCGCCCGCCCGATGCCGCCCGCCCGTTCGGCTATGGGCGCGAGCTGTATTTCTGGGCGTTCGTCGTCGCGATCCTAATCTTCGCGGTCGGCGCCGGCGTTTCTATCTACGAAGGCTATCTGCACATCGTCGATCCCGAACCGCTCAGCGATCCGCTGATAAACTATATCGTGCTCGGCATCGCCACCCTGCTCGAAGGCTCCAGCTGGACGATCGCCATCCGCGAATTCAACAAGACGCGCGGCGACAGCGGCTGGTGGCAGGCGATCCACGAGAGCAAGGATCCCGCCGGCTTCATCGTGCTGTTCGAGGATTCGGCCGCTCTGATCGGCCTGGTCGTCGCCGCCGCCGGCGTATGGGCGAGCCACTGGTTCGCCGACCCGCGCCTCGATGGCTATGCCTCGATCGCGATCGGGCTGATCCTCGCCGCGGTGGCGGTGGTGCTGGCGCGCGAGTCGAAGGGGCTGCTGATCGGCGAGCGGGCCGATCCGGCGGTGGTCGCGCGGGTGCGCGCGGTGGTGCTGGCGCGGCCGGAGATCACCCACGTCAACCATGTCCGCACCATCCACACCGGCCCGGAAAGCGTGTTCGTGGCGATCAGCGCCGACTTCGCGGACGGGCTGACGATGGGCGCGGGCGAGACGCTGATCGAGGCGATCGAGCAGGAGTTGCGCGGCGCGATGCCGGAACTCAGCTCCATCTACATCCGGCCGGAGAAGCGCGAATGCGCGGTGGTGACGCCGCCCGGCGCTTAAACGATTGGCAACCGTGCCGCCTTATGCTGGCCGCATGACCAGACCAGCCCCCGATGCCGCCGTCCCGGTCCCAAAGAACCTGGCCACCAAATCGCTATCCGAACTGACCGCGCTGGCGCAGGCCGCCACCGCGCAGATGCGGACGACGGTGGAGGGCGTCGGGCAGGACGAGGTCGTCAGGATGAGCAGCGGCTCGTTCGCGGCGATCACGGCGTTGCTCGGCCAGCTGGCCGTCGCCGCCGCCACCCGCGACGGCGACGCGGCGTCGCGCGACCGCGCCTTGTCGCGCATCGCCCGGCTCGACATTCGCGGCGGCCGCGAGCTGGTCGAACTCGGCGCGTGGAAGAAAATCGCCGAGGAATTCCAGGCGATCGCGCAGGAGGCGGTGAACGGGCCGGGCGCGGCAAAGCCGGATCGCCGGCGCGAGGCGGCCGGCGCGGGTGCCAAGGGCGCCGGCCTGAAGCACTGACCGCCCGCTACAGCACCGATCGGACGCTGAACACCACCCGGGTGCGGGTGTGGTCGGCATAGAATACCGGATCGTTCAGCCCCCGCGCCGCCTCCATTTGCAGGATCGTGCGCGCCGCCACCTGCACGCGCCCGCCCGCGCCCACGGAGGCAAGATGGCTGGAGGTCGCCGGCAGGCCGAAGCGCGATCGGTAATAGGTCCGGCCATGATCGGCAAAGGCGTACAGCTCCGATCCGGCGAGCAGCTTGGGCAGGCCGGTCGCCGGCCGCCAGGCGAACTCGGCCGATCCGGCATAGCCGCGATCGCCCGAGATCAGCGCGCCTTCATAAGCGCGGCCGAACTCGTCGCCGCCCAGCGCGATGAACTCGGAGGAGGGCAGGTCGTCCGGCGTGATCTGGGCGAAGCCGTTGAGCCGCAGGGCGAAGCTCTTGCCGAGCGCGAGCGCATCGTTCACCCGCAGGTTCAGCTTGCGGAACCCCTGCCGCGAAAGCCCCGCCACCCGCCGCGCGCCGAGCACGTCCAGCCCGATGCTGCCGGTGGCGCTGAGGGTGATCTGGTTGCGGGTGCTGGCGGCGGTATAGCTCAGCCCCAGCCGCGCGGCGCGGGTGCGGTCGTTCGACAGGGTGTAGCCGAGCAGCGCATTGTTCGAATTGAGCCCGTCGAAACCCAGCGTGGCATAGAGGTTGCGCGTGTAGCTTCTGATGACGGGTCGGCTGAGCTGCATGCCGAACGAGGTCGCGTCGCCCTTCAGCGGAAAGGCGGCGGGGCGGGTGCGCAACCGCGAAAGCGTGCCGCTCAGCATCGTGCCGTCGGCGTCGAGCGGCGTGCTGTAGGTGCCGGCGACATATTGGAAGCGCGAGACGTGGGTCGGCAGCACGGTGGTGAGGCGCAGCTGGTCCGCGCCGCCGAACAGCCCGTTGACCAGCAGGTCGGCCTGCCCCTGCGTGCGCCCGAGCAGCGCCGTGCCACGGCTGTTCGCCCCGAACGACAGCTGCACCGGCTTCTCCCGCGCGTTGACGACGAACTTCACCGCCCCCCGGCCTTGCCCCGCCTCCAGCGTCACCTCCGGGAAGAAGCCGGGCATGTCGCGGATCAGCGAGACGACGCGCTGGAGGGTGGCGGTGTGGAGCGGGCGTTCCTGTTCCAGCCGGCGCAGATAGGCGCGCAGCAGCTTCAGCCGGTTCTGCCGCAGGTGGCCGCGCACCTCCACCGCGCCGACATAGCCCTCCACGATCGTGAGCCGCAGCGGACCGTCGCCGAAACGCTGTTCGGGCACGAGGACGCTGTAGAGCGCGAGATCGCTCTTGGCATAAGCGGCGGCGACCGCGTTGGTGAGGGCGACGAGTGCGGCCTGATCGATGGTCCGGCCGACGAACGGCCCGTAGGCGGGTGCCAGCATCGCAGGCGGCAGGGTGGAGCCTTCGATCCGCACGGCGGTGAGGGTGAAGGGGGTGATCGCGGCCGGCGGGGTGGCACCGGCGGGCTTCACGGCGGCCGAGGCCCCGGCGCGCGGCGGCGCGGGCGATGGCAACTGATCCGGGCGGTTCGCGGGGATGCCCTTGGCGGCGGTCTGCGCCAGCAACTCCGCCGGTGGCAGCATCAGGAGGGTCAGCGCGCACAGGATGACGAACAGCAGCTGATCCCGCCATAGCCTTCCGCCGGAATGCGCCGCGCCGTCGCCGGCGACCTTCCCGAGCCTCACCGGCAGCCGCCGAGCAGGCAGTTGCGGATCACGGCGGCGGCGGTGCCGTTGAGCAGGCCGGCCGTGGTGGCGGCGGGCCCCGCGCCGGCCGCGGCGAGGACGGGCTGGCTCGTGACGAGCGGCTGCCCGGCGGTCGGC
>CAXTTS010000095.1:0-11340 GCA_964247265.1 uncultured Sphingomonadaceae bacterium | reverse complement strand
GTGCCAGCACGATCGCCGCCGCCTTCTTGAACACGACGAGCTCGTCCGCGCTCAGGTTGGCCTTGCCGCTCTTGGCGAAGCCGAACGTGAACACCGCGCGCTCGCCCGAGCGGAAGAAGATCAGCGTTCGATATCCGCCCGACTTGCCTCCGCCTTCCCGCGCGACCCGCTGCTTGATTAGCCCGCCGCCAAGGTCTGCATCGATCAATCCTCGCTCGGCCCTGCCAACCGCATCGCGCAAAGCCGCCTCACTCAAGCCTTCCTTGCGGGCAAACTTCGCAAACCAGCGGTTCAGGTATATTCTCACGCCGCTGTCGCCCGATCGCCTTGCATCTCTATGTCACACCTAGTGTGATAGAATCAAGAGCGCCTGGCAACCGAGCGGCGAGGTCGCTGAATAGGGGGGATCGTGCCGTGGGTTCGTCGATGCTGTCCGCTCTTGAGTTCGACCAGAACCCCGGCCGCGCGCAGGCCGCGGCCGCTTGCGGTCCCGTCTTCATCATGGATGGTGGACGACCATCATACGTCCTCATCGCCATCGACGACTACCACAGGCTCATCGGCAGGGTAGTGAGCATCGTCGATCTGCTTTCGGCCGATGAGCATCGCGGGATCGACTTCGAGCCTAGCCAAGTCTCGGGCGAGCTCTTCCGACCGGCTACGCTGGAGACACAGCAACCGTCTCGTCCAGGCGACGGCTCGTCCAAAGAATGACCGTGGTGACCCGCAACGTCCCGGACTTTTCAGGCTCGATTTGGTGCTGCTCGACCCGTGGCAAACGGGCACGAAAATGTAGCCCAAAAAGCACAAGTGTGGGGTAAATGTGGGAGAGACTTTCGGCCAAAAAGCAAAAAACGCGAGCTATCAGAATAGCTTACACTCTCCCCTTGCGGACACCCTCTCCGCCAATTGCTCGACTTTTCCAGTTAGGTAATCGGTCGTAGGTCTAGCCGCCTTCCACCCGTCGCTCACGCACGCCGGTACATCCGAGCATTACGACCGGCACCGGTTCGGATGTCCGAAGTCCAGCCTGTACCGTCAGGCAGCTTTGTCCAATGCGGACAGGCGAGGTGGCGAGCAGGATGGCGGGTTTCTCGGCTAGAGCAGATTCCGTTCAGTATGCATCGTAGCCGGCAGCGGCAAAGTAGTTGGCGCACTCTGCTGGCGTGAAGGTATCGATGGCGGCGCCGATCGCCCGGGAGAGGTCGTCGACGGTGCGTGCGGCGGCCTTGCGCAGAAGCGCCTTGAGCTTGGCGAAGGCGTTCTCGATGGGGTTGAAGTCGGGCGAGTAGGGCGGGAGGAAGAGCAGCCGGGCGCCCTTCGCCTCGATCGCCGCGCGCGCAGCAGCGCTCTTGTGAGCAGGCAGGTTGTCGAGGATCACGACGTCGCCGGGCCTGAGCGTCGGGGCGAGGGCCTGTCTGACCCAGGTCTCGAACCAGGTCCCTGTCATGGGTCCATCGATGACCAGCGGCGCGGTCATGCCGGAGAGCCGCAGCCCTCCAATGAAGGTGGTCGTCATCCAGTGGCCGTGGGGCACGGCCATGCGAAGCCGCTCGCCACGAGGAGCGCGTCCGTACCGCCGCGCCAAGGTCCGAACCTGCGCTTGGCGGCGCGGCCGATGCGCGCAACGGTCCGCGACAGCAAGGCGACGCCAGCCATAGGAAGACGCGGCGGGCATCGAAGAACTGCGCGTCCAGCCCGGCGCGGTGGGTCCGCGGAGAGGCGGGCGACGTCATATCCGTTCTTAAGCCATCACGCCGGTGCTGCGGTGCGCGACGAACGCCTACCAGCAGCTATAGCCACCATCGGCGAGCACGATGCTGCCGGTCATCAGGCTGGCGGCATCGGATGCGAGGAAGGCGGCGATGCAGGCCACCTCCTCCGGTTCGCCCACGCGGCCCATCGGCGTGCCGTCGATCCAGCGACGGTACATCTCGCCTTCCTTGTCGGCAAAGGCGTTGAGCGGGGTGGCGATATAGGTCGGCGCCACCGCATTCACCCGGACGCCGCGCGGCGCCCATTCCGCCGCCAGCGACTTCGTCAGCTGATGCACCGCGGCCTTCGAGGCATTGTAATAGCTTTGCGGTTGCGGCCGATTGACGATGAAGCCGCTCATCGAGCCGATGTTGACGATGCTGCCCGATCCCTGACGCAGCATGTGCCTGCCGAAGGCGCGGGCGCACCAGAAGCTGCCGTTGAGGTTGACGTTCAGCACGTCCAGCCAATGCTCGTCCGCCACGTCTTCCGCCGGGGTCTCGCTGCGCGCGATGCCGGCATTGTTGACCAGGATGTCGATCCGTCCGGCGCGCGCCGCGATCCCGTCGGCGGCCGCGGTGACGGCCGCCGAGTTGGTCACGTCCAGCACGATGCCGTCCGTCTCATGCCCGCTTTGGCGCAGTTCGGCGGCGGCGCGCGCGATCAGCGCGGCATCGCGATCGGCGATCGTCACGCGCGCGCCGGCCTCCGCCAGAGCCTGCACGATGGCGAAGCCGATGCCGCTGGCGCCGCCGGTCACGACGGCGATGCGATCGGTGAGTTTCAGGCGATCGAGATACATGCGGCTTCCTTGCGTCGCCTCATCGGGCGGAGAAGAGATCGCCGATCGAGGCGTCGAAATGGCGGTTCATCTGGCTGACGGCAATCGCCACTTCCCCGCTGGCGATCGCGTCGGCGATGGCGGCATGGCAATCGAGCATCGCCTCCCGCTCCGCGGCGGTGACGCGGGTGTGCCAGGCGGTCGGCACGGCGACCGCCATCAGCGGTTCGAACGAGCGGATGATCTGGTGGAACAGGATGTTGCGGCTCGCCTGCGCGATCGTCTGGTGGAACGCGATGTCGTGCCGCGTCAGCGCGACGAGATCGTCGCCGGCGCGCCGCATGCCGGCCGCCTCCGCAACGATGATGCGCGCTTCCTCGGCCGAGCGGCTAGCGGCGGCGAGTTCGGCGGTGCGCTGCTCCAGCGTGCGGCGCACCTCCCACACCTCCGCGACGGACACCTGCGATGTCGCGACGGCATGGTCGAGCGAGGTGGCCATGACCGAACCGTCCATCGCGCCCACGCGCGCGCGGCGGCCGTTGCCGACATCGATCAGGCGCAGCGCGGCGAGCGCGCCGAACGCCTCGCGCACCACCGCGCGGCTGACGCCGAGTTCGCTGGCGAAATGATTCTCGCCGGGCAGCGTGTCCCCGACCTTCAGATCGTGCGCGCGGATGTGGGCACGCACCCGCCGCACCGCGCGATCGACCAGCGATCCGCCGTCATCCACCGCCAGCGTGCCGCTCATGCGGCGATCCGCGCGGCGCGAAACTGGTTGGGCGCCACGCCGACATGGCGCGAGAAAGCGCGGGCGAAGCTGGCATTGTTGAGATAGCCGCAGCGATAGCCGATCGCCTTGATCGGCAGATCGGTGCATTTCAGCATGCGCTGCGCGCCCGCGAGCCGCTGTTCGACCAGCGCATCGCCGACGCTGCAATCATAGACCGCGCGGAAATCGCGGGCGAGCTTGCCCCGGCTGAGGCCGCAGGCGCGGGCGATCATGTCGAGCGTGAGCTTTTCGTGCCAGCGCGCCTCGATCATGCGGCGGGCGGCGGCGACCCGCGCCACGTCCATCTCCGCTAGCATACCCGCGCCGGCGAGCGGCACGAGAGCGTCGCCGTCGAGACATTCGAAGACGCCGCACAGAAGCTCGATGCTCTTGGCGACGCGCAATGTCTCGCGCACCGGGTCGGAGCCGGCGCAATCCCGGATGGCGATCACCAACGTTCTCAGGTCCACGGGCAGATGCCACATGTTCGGCATGGCCGGCACGGTTCCGAAGATGCGGCGGCAGGCGGCGGCGGCCACGACGAGTATCAGCGTATCCGTGTCGGCTGCCTCATCCTCGTCGGCCTGCACTATGGCGAGCGAGGGCGTGGCGCCCTCGCCGAGACCGAAGAAGCGAAGCAGCAGGGGCTCCGGCGGCCAGCCGGCGGCCGTGATGCGCCCGGCGCCGACAAAGGCCAGCATCTCCGGCGATACCGCGATACGTTGCTTCACATCCATCCTCCTCGATCCGCTCTCCGTCGGGTGCATGAGACATGAAGCTATCTGATAGGTTATGCAAGACCTATCTGGAAGGTAGCACCACCACGGGTGTCCGCCGCATCGCCAGCCAGAAGCCGCCCAGGCCCGCGATGCTCACCACCGTGCCGACGATGGCCAGCGCGCTCCCCAGATGCGTCTCGCCGCCGAGCAGATCGCTGACCAAGGCCGTCAGCGTCGGGGCGACGCCGAAGCCGATGAGCCCGGCGATCGATATGAACGCACCGATGCACAGGCCGCGCACCTCGTTGGGCAGCATCACGGTCAGCGCGACGGAGATGATGAGCCCCGTCACCGTGCCGCACAGCATCAGCGTGCCCAGCGCCAGGGCGAAGACGGGAACGTTCGGGCTGATCGGGAACAGGGCCGCCGGTATGCCGAGCGCGGCGGCGACGACCGCGCCGATCAGCAGGCCGTTGCGCCGGCCGCTCCGCAGGCCGACATCGGCGGACACGCCCCCCAGCACGGCACCGAGGATGCCGGTCGCGAACAGCAGCAGCCCCATCCAGCCGGCGAACTGCGCGGGCTGGAGGCCGTAGTTGCGCGAGAGAACCGGCGCCGCCCAGATCACGGCGGCGGCATCGGCCATGACGATGCTCACCTGCCCGAAGAATAACGGGCCGAGAAAGGCGCGCCGCGACCATAATTCGCGAATCACGACGCCGAAGGGTGCGCGCGGGCCGGCCTCCGTCTCGCGCCGCTCCGGTTCGCGCAGGAACAGCAGCGGCAGGATCAGCACCGCGCTGATCGCGGCGAGCAGATAATGGGTGCTGCGCCACGGCGCGATCGCGCCGAACCAGGCGGGGGCGGCCTTGTCCGCGAACAACCCCAGCAGCGTGCCGGCGAGCGCGAATCCGGCGGCCTGGCCCAGCGTCTTGCCGAGCGTCACCACCAGCGTCGCCCGGCCGCGCTGCGTCGGCGCGCACAGATCGGCGGCGAGCGACAAAGCGGCGGTGAGGCCCCCGGTCATGCCGATCGACGTCATCATCCGCGCGACGAACAGGGTCGCGAAGCCACCCGCCGCGGCCGTGAGGAAGGTGCCGGCGGTCCAGATCAGCGCGAGGCCGAGCAGGATGCGCACGCGGCTGTAGCGATCCACCAGCACGCCGATCGGGATCGAGAGCAACAGCAGCGGCACCGCCGTGGCGACGCCCTGCACCATGCCGAGGCGATAGTCGCTAAGGCCGAGTTCCGCCTTCGCCGCCTCCTGGATGGTGCTGAACGACCCCATCATCGTGAACGCCAGCGTGCAGGCCAGCGCGAGCACGAGCAACGCCGGCACCGAACGCGCGAAGCCGGGCCGGCCGGGCACCGCGCCGGCCGGGGCGGTGTCGGCGACGATCGTCTGTTGCTGGTTCACAGCGCGAAGATCTTGCCGGGGTTGAACAGATCGAGCGGATCGAGCGCGCGCTTGAGCGTGCGCATGATGTCCACCGCCTCGCCCAGTTCCGCGACGAGCCAGTCCTGCTTGCCGATGCCGATGCCATGCTCGCCGGTGCAGGTGCCGTCCATCGCCAGCGCACGCTCGACGAGCCGCGCGTTGATCGCCTCGACCTCGATCATCTCGTCGGGCGCGCCGGGATCGATCGAGAAGACGACGTGGAAATTGCCGTCGCCGACATGGCCGAGGATCGTCGCCGGCAGGGTGGCCGCCTCCAGATCGCGCTTGGTTTCGCCGATACATTCGGCAAGCCGGCTGATCGGCACGCAGACGTCGGTCGCCCAGCCGATCGCGCCGGGGCGCAGATTGACCGCCGCATAATAGGCCTCGTGCCGCGCCTTCCACAGGCGGGAGCGTTCCTCCGGCCGGTTGGACCAGCTGAAATCGCCGCCGCCGTTCATCCGGGCGAGTTCGCTCACGGTCGCGACCTGTTCGGCGACATAGGTCTCCGAGCCGTGGAACTCGAAGAACAGGGTGGTGACTTCCGGATAATCAAGCTTCGCCCAGCGATTGACCGCGCGCATCTGCACATCGTCGAGGATCTCGACACGGGCCAGCGGCACGCCCAGCTGGATCGACTGGACGACGGTGTCGACCGCACCGGCCAGCGTCTCGAACCCGCAGACCGCAGCGGAGATCATCTCGGGGATCGGATGCAGGCGCAGCGTGACTTCGGTGATGATGCCGAGCGTGCCTTCCGAACCGACATAGAGCCGCGTGAGATCATAGCCCGCCGCCGATTTGCGCGCACGGCGGCTGGTGCGGATCACCTTGGCATCCGGCGTGACGATCGTGAGCGAGAGGACCGCCTCGCGCATCGTGCCATAGCGCACCGCGTTGGTGCCCGACGCGCGGGTGGAGGCCATGCCGCCGATGGTGGCGTTCGCGCCGGGATCGATCGGGAAGAACAGGCCCATGTCGCGCAGATGCGCGTTCAGTTCCTCCCGGCGGACGCCGGCCTGCACCGTGCAATCGAAATCCTCGGCATTGACCGAGAGGACGGCATCCATGCGCGACAGATCGAGGCTGACGCCCCCGCGGATCGGCGCGGCATTGCCCTCGATCGACGTGCCGGCGCCGAACGGCACGATCGGCACGCGGGCCGCCACGCAGAGCCGCACCACATCGACGACATCCTCGGTGGAGGCCGCGAACACCACCGCATCGGGCAAGGCGACGGCGAAGTGCGATTCGCTCGATCCATGCTGCGTCAGCATGGCATCGGTCGTGTGCATCGCCGCGCCGAACCGCTCGGCCAGCCGATCGAGGAAGCCGGCCGGCAGCACGACCCGCTGGGCCGGCGGGGATAGCGCCCCCACCGCCTAGAACCGCACGCTGGCGCGCACGCCGAAGCGGCGGCGGTCGCCCGGCAAGGCAAGGTTCTGCGCGATCGCGGCGAGGCCGGCACGGACCAGTGCGGAGCGATCGATATAGCTCTCGATATATTTCTCGTTAAACAGATTGGTGGCGAACGCCGCGACTTCGATCCCGGACTTCAGCCGGTACGCGATCGATCCGTTGACCAGATAATAAGCCGCGAGCTTGGGCGCGACGTTCGGGTCGAGCGAGCTGCCGTAGCGGCTGCCCTTGGCGACCAGATTGGCATCGAACACCAGCGCATCCTCGCCGATCGGCACGGTATAGTTGCTGCCGACGTTGAAGTTCCAGTCTGGCGTGAAGATGATGTGGTCGGTCGAGACGTTGACGCCGGTGATCGCGCGATACTGATCGTCATTTGTGATGCGCGCGTGGAGCAGCGTCAGCCCGCCGTGCAGCCGCCAATTGTCGGTCGCGCGGAAGCTCGCCTCCGCCTCGAAGCCGTAGCTGGTGACGTGGCCGGTATTGAGGTTCACCGCGACGAAGCCGGCGCCGGTGGTGCTGGGCGCAAGCGAGTTCTGGCCGATGAAGTTGTTGTAGTCGTTG
Organism: uncultured Sphingomonadaceae bacterium; assembly: GCA_964247265.1. Taxonomy (GTDB): domain Bacteria; phylum Pseudomonadota; class Alphaproteobacteria; order Sphingomonadales; family Sphingomonadaceae; genus Alterirhizorhabdus. The sequence goes on along the minus strand of CAXTTS010000095.1, from coordinate 3,895 downwards.
TAGAAGACGGCGGTGTCGAGCGAAAGCCGGCGGTCGAACGCGGTGAGCTTGCTGCCCAGTTCGTAGGTCCAGACATTGTCGCCCTTGAAGATAAGGTTCGGCGCGCCCGGCCCGTTCTGTCCGCCTCCGCGCACGCCCTTGGCGACGGACGCATAGGTCATCACGTCGGGCGTCCACTTCTGGCTGAGCGTCACGCGCGGCTGGAACTCGTTCGCCTTGTAGGTCGGCGCCGTCAACGCCGAACTCACGTCCAGCTTCTGGTGATCGTAGCGGCCGCCCACCGCCAGATCGAGCGTCGGCGAGAATTTGAAGAACACCGTGCCGAAGATCGCCTGACGTTCGTCGACCGAACGGCTCGCGGCGGGGACGGTCACGCCAAACGGCACGATCGTGGTGAGCGTCGACTGATCGTTGGTCGACCGACTGGCGAACAGGCCGATCAGCGTGGAGATCGAGTCGCTATATTGCGTGTCGAAGCGAAGCTCGCCGGTCTTCGTCGTCAGCTTCGACCTGGCGGAGGAGCGGATGAAATCGACCGGGCCGAAATCGCCGTCGCCGGCATTGGAAAGGTTGCGCCGGTTATAGGCGCCGATCGCGGTGATCTTCGTGTTGATCCGGGGCGCGTCGAACTCGCCTTTCAGGCTGATGCCCTTGTAGGTGATCGTGGCGAGGCTCAGCTGGTTGGTGGTATTGTCCAGCGAGTAGTCGCGCGGGCCGGCAACGTTGACATAGGGCGTGTTGCCACCCCTGACCTTGTCGTAATTGCCGTTCAGCGTGAACGTCGCCCATTCGGCCGGCAGGAAGCGGACGGTGCCGTTCACGCTCTTCTGCGTCAGCGGATTGGAATTGCCGCCGGCGAGCAGATTCTGCTCGAACCCGTCATGATGATGATAGGCGCCGCCGATGCGGATCTGCAGCACATCCTTGACGATCGGGCCGCTCACGCTGAGCGAGACCGAACGATAGTCGTCGGTACGGGCGAGCGCGCCGTCCGCGCGGACCTCCAGATCGTTGCCGGGCTGGCGGGTGATGACGCTGATCGCCCCGCCCAGCGTGTTGTTGCCGAACAATGTTCCCTGCGGCCCGCGCAACACCTCGACGCGGGCGACATCGACCAGCGGGCTGTTCAGATAGGATGTGTTCGGCTGGTAGACGCCATCGATGAAGATGCCGACGCCCGGCTGGACCGTGTCGATGAGCGTGGTGCCGACGCCGCGGATGGAGATGAAGGCGCGGCCGACCGAATCCGAATTGATATTGAGGCCGGGCGCGTAGGCGGCGACATCCTTCAGGGCGAGGATCTGCTGCTGCTTGATCGCGTCGCCGGAAACGGCGGTCACCGCGATCGGCACGTCCTTCAGCGACTCCGCGCGCTGGCGGGCGGTGACGATGATATCGCCCGGCATCGGATCGGCGGACGCTGCGGCACTGATCCGGGGATCGCCCGCGGTGCCCTGCATGCTGGTCTGCGCCTGCTGATCCTGCGCATGCGCCAGCGAGGGCAGCGCGGCGGCGATGGCGGTGGTCGCTACCAGCAAGATACGGGTATGCATCAACGGGGTCCCCTCCGGGTTGGGCGGATCGTTTGTCCACCTGTAAGACAGGTCTACGACGCCGCAGACCTGTCTGATAGCCCGAAGAACATGCCGATCGGGTCGCCCAGTTGGCCGATCGTGCGATCCGGCTGGATCAGGGAAGATATGGCGCAGCCGCCATTGCCGGTTCATGCACCGCGGCGCCGGCCGCGAGCTGATAGACCTGGCGCGTCTCGCGGTCGAACTCCGGCCAGGGCAGGCTTCCATCGTTGGCGAAACCCACCCACAAGGCATGGATGCTGTCGGCCAGCGCCTGCGGGGCAGTGGTGCCGCACAGCCCCTCCGGCCCGCATACCGTGGCGAGACTATCGAACACGAAGCCCAGCTCCATGCCATGCGCCGCACCGAGCTGCCCGTTGAACGCCGTCGATCGCCACTCGAATTCATACATATGCGTTCGACCGCGATGCTCCTCGGCAAAGCGGCGGGCGGGCCAGCGAAAGACGAGATCGTTCATCGCCGCATTGAGCGCCTTCCCGGGCCGCACGCCGGTCCGGCCCATGCCATAGGCCTTCAGCACCTGCCCGGCGCGAGGCAGCGAACGCCGCAGGGCCATCGTCGCCAGCAGCCGGCCGATACTCTCGCGGACACCGGAGGGGACGAGATACAGGTTCATCTCCTCGGCATTGCTCCCGATCAGCAGCTCGATCGCCGCACCGGCCCCTTTCTTCAGCGCCTCCAGCGGCGGCTCGGGCAGGATGTCGTCGCCGTGAACCGGGATGAAGCGGCTGATGCCGAACACCGGCTCCCGCCCATCGGGATCGCGCAGGTCCAGCCGCGTCGTCGGCAGCGACACCTGCTCCACTGCGTCGAGCGCGGCGCCGGGGTCAATGCCGGCGAAGCCCGCCTTGTCCGGCGACACCTTGAGCATGCGGGCGAGCTTCTTCACCAGCCGCTGGGCCACGCCGATGTCGCGCGTCATCGCCCCGTGGCCGCTCTGGACGATCGCCCGGCGGAACAGTCCCTCGGCCAGTGGCGACGTGACGAGGCTGGCGATGGCCATCGCGCCAGCCGACTCGCCGAACACCGTCACGTTGGCGGGATCTCCGCCGATCGCGGCGATATTGTCGCGAACCCAGGCCATCGCGAACAGGATGTCGCGCAGCCCCAGGTTGGTCGGCACGCCGGGGATCGGCAGAAAGCCGTCGATGCCCAGACGATAGTTGATCGACACGCAGACCACGCCATCCCGCGCGAAGCTGGATCCGTCCTGCACCGATGCATCCTTGCTGCCGAGCACGAACGCGCCGCCGTGGACGAACAGCATGACGGGCAGGGCGGTGCCGGCCCCGTCCGGCGCCCAGATGTTGAGCGTGAGATAGTCGTCCCCAACCGCCCATCCGGTGCCGACGAGGGGTTCGACCGACAGCCCTGGAACGACCCGGACCCGCTGCGGCGCGTTCGCACCGGGCCGAACGGCATCCCTGATGCCGTGCCATGCCGGAACCGGCGCGGGTGGCGCGAACCGCAGTCCGCCCACCGGCGGCGCGGCATAGGGCACGCCGAGGAAGCGTCGGATACCGCCCTCCGCAATGCCGCGCAGCCGGCCGGCGGGCAGATCCAGGAAAGTTTCGGAAGGGGCTGTTGCTGTCTGGGTCATAGGCGTGTGTAGCCTGCCGCAGCGTAGCTTCACGCCGGGAGGTTTTGCCGAACGATCCTTTCTGCGTGCCGATTATACCGGCAAGGGGCGATGGCGCCGCCGCGCCGCCTCGCCCGGCTTCGTGGCAGCCGAGCATCTTCGGCCAGGCGAGGATGTGCCAATCGGCATCGTCGGCGATTGGGCGCCTGTCGATCTCGTCCGGGCCTGTCCCGCGGCATGGCGTTTTCGCGCCGCTCGCTTATCTAAAGCGGGATATGCCGCCAGATCGCCCGACCAGCACCGCCATGCCCGAACAGGGCTTCGCCATCCTCAAGCGTTTCGTCCCCTATCTGTGGCCGGCGGGGCATCCGTCGCTCAGGCTGCGGGTGGTGGTGTCGCTGCTGCTGGTGCTGCTGTCCAAGGGCGTCGTGCTGGTGATGCCGTTCGCCTATAAGGGCGCGATCGATCGCATGGTGCCGGGCGCGCAGCCCGCCGTGATGCTCGCGGTCGCTTTGGTCGTCGCTTATGCCGGCGCGCGATTCGCCGGCGTGCTGTTCGACAATATGCGGAACACCATCTTCGAGCGCGTCGGTCAGGATGCCGCGCGTCGGCTGAGCGAGGATGTGTTCCGCCACCTCCACGCCTTGTCGCTCCGCTTCCACCTCAACCGCCGCACCGGCGCCGTCACCAAGATCGTCGAGCGCGGCACCAAGAGCATCGA
>CAXTTS010000094.1:0-11454 GCA_964247265.1 uncultured Sphingomonadaceae bacterium | reverse complement strand
GATTTCCAGTCGCTGGAGCGGGTCAGCGAGCGCGCCTGGGCGTTTTACGACAAGCCCGATGCCGGCCTGTGGGAGCTGCGGACCCGGCAGAGCGTGCACACCTATTCCGCCGCGATGTGCTGGGCGGCGTGCGACCGGCTGGCCAATGCCGCCGAGGCGCTGGGGCTGGCGGAGCGGCAGACCTTCTGGGCGGAGCGCGCGACGACGATCCGCGACGCCATCATCGCCGGCGCGTGGCGGCCGGAGACGAACCGGATGTCCGCCACCTTTTCCGGCGACGATCTGGACGCCAGCCTGATCCAGCTGCTCGACCTGCGCTTCCTCGCGCCCGACGATCCGCGCTTTCGCGGCACGCTGGATGCGGTTGAACAAGGGTTAAGGCGCGGCGCCCACATGCTGCGCTATGCGACCGAGGATGATTTCGGCCTTCCCGAGACGGCGTTCAACGTCTGCACCTTCTGGCTTATCGAGGCGCTGCACGTGATGGGCCGCACCGACGATGCCCGCGCGCTGTTCGAGGAGATGCTCTCCCGCCGCACGAAGGCCGGGCTGCTTTCCGAGGATATCGATCCGGTGACAAGCGAGCTGTGGGGCAATTACCCGCAGACCTATTCGCTGGTCGGCATGATCAACTGTGCCGCTTTGCTCAGCAAACCGTGGAGTTCGATCCGTTGACGCGCCTGATCGTCGTATCCAATCGCGTATCGCCGCCGGCCGCCGGGCCGGCCGCCTCGGGCGGTGGCCTCGCGATTGCGATTCAGGCGGCGCTGCGCGAATATCGCGGCATCTGGTTCGGCTGGTCCGGCGAGATCACCGAGCAGTTCACCGGCCAGATCAGCCTCCAGCGCGAACAGGGCGTCACCACCGCCACGATCGACCTGGAGGAGCAGGACGTCGAGGAATATTATAACGGCTATGCCAACCGCACCTTGTGGCCGCTGTTTCACTACCGCATCGACCTGGCGGAATATGAGCGCGGCTTTGCCGAGGGCTATCAGCGGGTCAACGATCGCTTCGCCGACACGCTGAACCCGCTGATCGAGCCGGACGACATCGTCTGGGTGCAGGATTATCATCTGCTCCCGCTGGGCGAGGGGCTGCGGCGGCGCGGCTGTCGCAACCGGATGGGCTTCTTCCTGCACATCCCGTGGCCGCCCGCGCGCCTGCTCACCACTTTGCCCGAGGCGATCGAACTGGTTCGCTCGCTGTTCGCCTATGACGTGATCGGTTTCCACACCGAGGAATGGCTGACGGCGTTCCACGAGTTCGTGCTGCGCGAGATGGGCGGCACGCTGGAGGGCGACGGCCATGTCCGGCTGGGCGACCGCAGCCTGCGCGCGATCGTCTGCCCGATCGGCATCGATGCGGAGGATTTCGTCGCCCTGTCGCGCAGCACGCGCGCGCGGCTGACGTACCGCCAGATGCGCGACAGCGCCACCGGGCGGGACATGATGATCGGCGTCGACCGGCTCGATTATTCCAAGGGGCTGGAGGAGCGCTTCCTCGGCTACGAGCGGTTCCTCCGCGAACATGCGGAGGAGCGCAAGGAGGTGTTCCTCCTCCAGATCGCGCCGCCGTCGCGCGGCGGCGTGGAGAGTTATCGCAAGATCCGGGCGACGCTGGACAGCATTTCCGGGCGGATCAACGGCGCCTATGCCGATCTCGACTGGGTGCCGATCCGCTACGTCAACCAAGGCTATGGCCGCGACGTTCTGGCCGGCACCTACCGCGCCGCCAAGATCGGGCTGGTGACGCCGCTGCGCGACGGCATGAACCTGGTCGCCAAGGAATATGTCGCCGCGCAGGACCCGGAGGATCCGGGCGTGCTGATCCTTTCCAAGTTCGCCGGTGCCGCCGCGCAACTGACCGAGGCGGTGCTGGTGAACCCGTACAGCGCCGAGGAACTGTCCGACGCGATCCTGCTGGCGCTGCGCATGCCGCGCGAGGAACGGATACGCCGCTGGCGGCACATGATGGACAATATCACGCGCGAGGATGTGCTGTGGTGGCGGCAACGCTTCACCGACGCGCTGATGGAGATCGTGCCGGCGGAGACGCCGCTGCTCACCGCCTAACAGGCTCGTCCGTGATCGTGCCGATCAGCCGCCGGTTTCGGCCGGCAGCTTGTCGGCGGTACGCAGGTCGAAGTCGCTCGCGTCATGCCGCTCACGCAACTGGCTATCGAGCGGGCCGGACACGCGGTTGACGATGCGCCCGCGCCGCACCGCCGGCCGCGCGGCGATCGCCTCGCTCCAGCGGATGACGTTGCGATACTCCTGCACCTGGAGGAACTCGGCCGCGTCGTACATCGCACCCTCGACGAGCCAGCCATACCAAGGCCAGGCCGCGATGTCCGCGACGGTGTAGCTCTCTCCGGCCAGATACGGCCGATCGGCCAGGTGCCGGTCCAGCACGTCGAGCTGGCGCTTCGTCTCCATCGCATAGCGATCGATCGGATATTCGAACTTTTCCGGCGCATAGGCGTAGAAGTGGCCAAAGCCGCCGCCGACGAACGGCGCGCTGCCGACCTGCCAGAACAGCCATGACAGCGTATCCGCGCGCGCCTGCCCGGCCGTGGGCAGGAAGGCGCCGAACGTCTCCGCGAGATGGAGCAGCATCGCGCCGGATTCGAACAGCCGGATCGGCGCCGCCCCGCTGCGATCGACCATCGCCGGAATCTTGGAATTGGGATTGATCGCGACGAAATCGCTGCCGAACTGATCGCCCTTGCCGATCTCGACCAGCCAGGCATCATATTCCGCGCCGGCATGGCCCAGCGCCAGCAGCTCCTCCAGCATGATCGTGACCTTCACGCCGTTGGGCGTGCCGAACGAGTAGAGCTGGAACGGGTGGCGGCCGATCGGCAGTTCCCGCTCGAAGCGGGCGCCGGCGGTCGGGCGGTTCACGCTGGCGAACTGTCCGCCATTTGCCTTGTCCCAATGCCAGATGCGGGGTGGCGTGTAGCTCGTCTCGGTCATGCGCGGCTCCGATACTGCGACGCCGGCCTGCCCCGGCGCCGGGACGCTATACTATGTTCGTCATTCGGCGGCGATGGCCAGCCCCTCGTCGACATCCGGCTGTTCCTCGGCATCGACACCCTGTTCCAGCCGCGCCTCGTCGGCGGCGAAGGCAGCGGCATCCTTGTCGCTGATCCCGAAGCGGGCGGCGACATCGGGGGCGAAGCGCAGCAGATCGGGCCTGAGCCGCAGGAGGCTCAGATCCTTCGACTTGCCCTCCATCATCACGTCGAACACCAGCCCTTCCGCCATCCGCATGAAGGTGGCGAATTCGAACGGGTTGGTGAAATCGGCATGGCCTGTCCAGATCGGCGGACGCAGCACCGTCTTGACCCGCGCGGTCGCCTTGACCGGCGCCTTGAGCAGTTCGCCCCGCTTCGGCCGGGCGGTGCCGGCCTTGGCATCGGCGCGCTGCTTGGGACTGATCTTCTGCTTGATCTCGCGCAACTCGGTGCGCGGCGAGGAAAAGTGGATCTTGGGCCGGACCCCGGCTGGCCATGTCGCCAGGAAGCGTTCGAGCGTGGCCCGCATATCGAGCCGTTCGGGATTGAGGCACCAGAAATGCTGGTAGTCGAAGATCAGCCGCACGCCGGTGCGCTCATGCAGCCACAGCGCGTCGGCCGCGGAGAAACGGATGTCGTCATTCTCCAGCACGAGCCTGCGCCGCACATGCTCGGGACATTTCTCCCACCCCTCGATCCAGCGCGCGCGGCTCGCCTCATGGTCGCCGTAGACGCCGCCGACATGGGTTATCATCACCGCCTCGTCGTCCAGCTCCATGCGGTCGAGCATCTCGGCCTGGCTGGAGAGATCCCAGATGCTCTTGCGGGTGAGTTCGGGATCGGGCGCGTTGAGCAACACATATTGCGAGGGGTGGAAGGACAGGCGAATGTCATACGCCTTCGCCTTCGCGCCGAATGCGCGCAGCACGGCATCGCTTTCGGCGACCATGCCGTGGAACTGTGGCATGTCCGGGTGAGTGGCGTAGGGCGCTATGTCCGACGACAGGCGGTACATGTCGAGCCGCTCGGACTTGAGATAGTCGAGCACCGGATCGAGCAGTTCGAGCGAGCATTTGAGGTGCGGGTTTTTCTGCCAGCGACGCGTATCCTGCGTCTTCATGCCGGGCTTGCCCATCACCTTGACGGGGAAGCCCAGGCGGAGCGGACGGGCGGGATCGGTCATGCTGGCACCTGCGCTTGGGAAAGGCCGAGTGTGGCGACGAAGCTGTTCCAGTCGGCATTGCGCAGCGCGCCGCCGGTTGCCTGGGCATGGCCGTTGCCGTAGCGGCCATCGGCGGCGGCGGGGCGATGCGCGGCGAGGAAATCGATGAGATTGCGACCGCTGGCCGAGCGGGCGGCGAAATGGACCCAGCCCGGCCGGTAGCCGCGATTGGCGGCGATCACCACTTTGTCGCGCAGCCGGCCGCGCCATTGCTGGGCGATGAGCGGGTGGATCTGGCACGCCGAATCCAGCTGGAGCAGCGCCACGTCGCCCGCGATCAGCGGCGGCGCGCGCTTGGCGTCCTCCATCGCGGCGCGCACTTCGGCTTTGGCCGCGTGCAGCGCAAGGGCGTCCGGCGTCTGGCCCTTGGTGATCGCTTTCGGGCCATCCGCGTCGAGCAGCAGACGCAGGGCGGGGCTCGCATCCGCCCGGCTCGTCCGGCGCGGCGCGTTGATGAGGCTGACGGCATCGCGCAGCGCCGTCTTGCCCCAGCGCCGCTGCGCCTCGGCCAGTTCCGGGAAGCCGCAATCCTCGGCCATGTCGCCGATCAGGCCGAGCGCGGCGAGCCACAGGAGGTCGCCCTGATCGCCCAGCGCCGCTGCCGCCCACCAGGCGAGCAAGGCGGTGGTCGGCTCCGGCGACAGGCCGTTGCCGCTGAGGGTGATCGCGTCGCGCGGCGTTCCGGTCGGCACATGATGATCGATCACGAGAGTGGGGCATCCGGGCAGCACCGGATCGGCGCGGGTGCCGAGATCGAGCAGGATCAGCCCGCCGGGCGACTGCGCCGCCAGCCGCTCGGCCATGTCGGCATCCCACGGCGTCTCGCCCTTACCGATCACGAAGGGACACGCCTGACGCCCTGCCCCGATCAGGGCGCGGATGAGGATGGCGGCGGCGGACAGGCCGTCCGCATCGAAGTGGCACATGACGAGGACCGGGCGGGCACGATCGAAGCGGTCCAGCGCCTCCGTCATCGCCGAGGCAGCCGCGCCGCTTACGTCGGATATATTGGCCAGCCTGCCGATCATGGAGGATCAACGACGTGGAATCGGGAAAGGGTCCGGGGGCATTGCGCCGACCGGACCCTTTCAGGAATGCCGCGATCCTGACGTGGAAAGTCGCGTGCGCCGCGGCTGTCACATGCCCTTGAGCATCTCGATATGGTGCTGCACCACGGGAACGATGCCGGCGGCGGTGGCCTTGAGCGCCGGGGCGGTGCCCTCCACCGCATAGGCCTGCTGCACCGCGAGCGCCTGGCCGTGCGCGGACTTCTGCTGCGCGACATAGGCGGCATCGCGCGCCGCGCCCTTTTCGGCGCCAAGCTCGGCGATCAGTTCGCTTTGCAGCGTGGTGAGCATCGGCGGCGGCGCCTTGACCTTCGAGCGGGCGGCCGCCGCCTTCACGTCGGCCGTGCTCTTGCCGTGATCCGCGATCATCATCGTGGCGAAGGATTTGATCTTCGGATCCTGCGTGGTCTGGAGCACGAGCTGGCTCGACTGGCGTTCGTACAGGTCGCTGGCGCCGGCCGTCATGACATATTCGGGCGGCGCCATGACCTGAGAGAATGCGGGTGCGGCGATGGCGAGCAGCAAGGGCGCACCGAGAAAGGCCTTCTTCATCGTCTTGTCTCCTGACATGCGCTTCACTTGGTGAGAGCCGACTTCAGCTTGGCGACCGCATAATTCTCGGCATCATAGGCGCCGCGCACGACCTGCCCCATGCCGAAGAACTCATGGGTGACGCCGGGAAAGGTCTTCTGATCCACCTTGTCGCCGGCGGCGCGCATCGCGGCGGCCAGCGTCTCGCCATCCGAACGCAGCGGATCGATCTGGGCGTTGACGATCGTGGTGGGCGGCAGGCCCTTGAGATCGGCCTTCACCAGATTGATGCGCGGGTCCATCTGGTCGGCCGGCGTCCTAGAATAATAATAGCCGAACCACTTCAGCATGGCCGTGTTGAGCGGCTTGGCATTTGCCGCATCCTTGCGCGACGGCAGGTTCATGTCGCTGTTGGCGATCGGATAGACGGCCAGGACATGCACCGGTGCCGCGAGACCATTGTCGCGTGCATAGATCGCGGTGGCGACGGCCAGATTGCCGCCCGCGCTCTCACCCGCGAGCGCCAGCTTTGCGGGATTGCCGCCCCATGCGGCGGCATTCTGCAACACCCAGCGATAGGCGGTGGCGGCATCCTCATGCTGCGACGGGAACTTGGCTTCGGGGGCATGGCGATATTCGACGGACACGACGATCGCGTTGAGCTGCTTGGACAGCAGCCTCGGCGTCGCGTCATAGGTGTTGATGTCGGCGATCACCCAGCCGCCGCCATGATAATAGACGATCACCGGCAGCGGCGCGCCGTTAGCGGGGGCGGCGGCCGGCTTGTAGATGCGGGCATATTGCATCGGATCGGCGCCGTAGGGGAGCTCCTGCGTGACCACGGCCGGATCGGGGGCGGTCGACATGCCCTCCTTGCGCATCACGGCGCGGGCCGCATCGGCGGCGCTCGGCTGGATGCGCGCCTTGACCGGCGTAAGCGTCTCGATCGGCTTGGCGCCGAGCGCCATATGCGCGTCGAGAACCGCCTGCATATCGGCGGCGGCGGGCGCCGGCTGATTTGGAGCAGGCGGCGGGGGCGGTGGCGGTGCGGCGTTGATCGATGGGGGAGACTGGGCGAAAGCGACGGAGGATATGCTCGCCAGTAATGCGACGCCAATTGTCAGTCGTTTCATCATCGAATTTTCCCAGTTCAGCCCGAGTTGCGAGCGAGAACAGGTTGATCGGTGATGAGTTCCTGCCGGGCAGATAAATGCTTGAACTATACTAGCAATATATATATCGTCGTTTCGCGGAACGATCCGGCATGGATCATGTTCGCGCCCAATTGCGGCTTACCGGAGCAGCTAACGCAGTGGGCGCTTCTCCAGTTTTCGAGCGAGGGTTCGCCGGTGCATTCCCAGCCGCCGCGCCGTTTCCGAGACGTTGAAGTCGGTCTCGGCCAGTGTGCGGTGGATCCGCTCCCACTCCAGCGTCTTCAGCGACGTCTGCCGTTCGCCGATCGGCGTATCGACCGCGCCGGCGGCGGTGCCGAACGCGGCCTCGATATCGTCTGTGTCGGCCGGCTTGGCCAGATAGGAGGTGGCGCCCAGCTTAACCGCCTGCACCGCCGTGGCGATGCTGGCATAGCCCGTCAGCACGACGATGCCGATCGCGGGATCATGCGCGTGGAGCGTCTGGACGCAGGCGAGGCCCGACGCCTGGCCAAGCTTCAGATCGACGACGGCATGATCCGGCGTGTCCTCCGCCAGCAGCGCATCCAGCGTCGCCGGATCGGCCGCCACCCTGACCCGGTAGCCGCGCCGCTCGAACGATCGCTGGAGGGTGCGGGCGAAGGCGGCATCGTCTTCGACCAGAAAGAGCAGCGGCTCATCCGCCATCGGCTTCCTCCATCAGCGAAAGGCTCGCCAGCGGCAGGCGCAGCAGCACCTCGGCGCCGCCCTCCGCCCGATTGCGCACGCGCACGCTGCCGCCGAGCTTGCGCGTGACGTTGGCGACGAGGAACAGGCCGAGCCCCGATCCGCGCCGCGCCTTGGTGGAGTTGTAGGGCGTGCCGACCGCCGCGAGCATGGTCGGGGGGAAGCCCGGCCCGCGATCGGCCACCGCGACCACCGCCGTTTCGCCGTCTCGCGACAGATCGACCTCGATTGCCTCCGGGGAAGCCTCCGCGGCATTGTCGAGCAGGTTGAACATCACCTGCTGCAATACCGCATCGGAGACGATCGGCACATCCTGGCCGAAATCGTCCCGGTAGCGCAAAGCGGCGAAGCCCCGCGCCTCCATCCACTCGGCGACGACCCCGCCGAAGAAGGCGCGCACACTCGTCGCGGTCGATGCCTCGCCCCGCGCCTCGCCGGCGGCGAGCAGGATGCCGGTGACGATCTCCTTACAACGCTGCACCTCCGCCTGCATCTCGCGCAGTTCGCCGGACAATTCGGGATCGTCGGCGACGCGCGGCAGCCGGCGCCAGTCGCCGAGGATCACCGCCAGCGACGAGAGCGGCGTGCCCAGTTCGTGCGCCGCGCCCGAGGCGAGCAGGCCGATGCGGACGATATGATCCTCCTCCACCGCCTGCCGCTGCATGGCGGCGAGATGCGCGTCGCGCGCGCGCAGATTGCCGTTGATCCGGGTGACGAACAGCACCAGCAGCACGGCGACCAACGCGAAGCACACCCACATGCCCTGCACATGCAGATGGAACAGGCTGGCGGTATAATCCGCCGGCAGCAGGATCGGGCGATAGGCGATGGTCAGAAGGGCAAAGGCCGCGCTCGTCACCGCCACCACCACCCAGATCGACCAACGCTCCAGCAGCACCGATCCCAGCACCACCTGCAACAGGAACAACGAGACGAACGGGTTGGTCGCCCCGCCGCTGAGGTATAGCTGCGCGGAAAGCCCGGCGACATCGAGCAGCAGGGAGGTCAGCAGGTGCCGGTTCGCCACCGGGCGGCGCCAGCGCAGCCACAGCAGGCTGACGCCGTTCAACAGCGCGAGAGCCGTCAGCACCGCGAGCATCGCCCCCATCGGCAAGGCGACGCCGAACGCGTAGCGCGTCAGCAGGATCGTGGCGAGCTGCCCCGCGATCGCCAGCCAGCGCAACTGCACCAGTTGCTGCGCATTCTTCGATCCGGTCGTATCGGGGGGCGCGGCGCCGCTCATCGCCGGCCGGAGCGATGCGATCGCACGAAGATCAGGAAGGCGGCCGCGACCATCATCGCCAGACCATACCATGTCAGCGCATAGACAAGGTGATTGTTCGGAAAGGCGATCACCGTCATTCCGCCGACGGGATCGCTGGTAGAGCCGGGCGTGGCATCCGCATCGATGAAATAGGGCGCCACCTGGCCGAGCCCGCGGCGCCGCGCGATGGCGGCGACATCGCGCGAATACCAGCGATCGGCAGCCGGATCGTTGGCGCGGAGGAACCCGCCGCCGGGTTCGCTGACACGCAGCAGGCCGGTGACGCGAACCGGCCCGCCGGGCGGCGGCGGGGCGGCGCGATGCGCGACGAAGCCGCGATCGACGAGCAGCACGAAGCCTTCGGTCGAGCGCAACGGCGTCATCACCCACCAGCCGGCGCCCCGCTCGGTCGCGGCCTGCACCAGGGTCTGCCGGTCGCCGATGAAGCGGCCGTCGATCCGCACCCGGCGATAGGCGGCCCGCGCGTCGATCGCCGGCCACTCGGCAGGACCGGGCGCGGGAACGGGCGCGGCGTGGATGCGCGCCTGCACCTGCGCGATCAGATCGAGCTTCCACGCGCGGCGGTGGACCTGCCATGTGCCCAGCGCCACCAGCCCGGCGAAGGCCACCAGCGCGAACAGCCCGACCAGGGCCATCCGCGCGGTCTGCCGGCGGATCACATCTGTTCCATCACCTGCGGCGTCGGCATCATGTTGGTGTTCATATGATACATCACCCACACCGACCCGCCGAGCGAGATGCCGACGATCACGATCGTGAACAGCAAGGCCATCAGCGACCAGCCGCCCTCCGCGCTGCGGTTCATGTGCAGGAAGAAGATCATGTGGACGACGATCTGCGCCACTGCGAACGCCATGATGACGAGCGCGATGGCGCGCGGCGAGAAGGGCATCGTCATCACCAGCCAGAACGGGATCGCCGTGAGCACCACCGAGAGGAGGAAGCCGATCCAGTAGCTCTTGTAGGTGCCGTGCGCCGCCTCGTCATGCGCGCCGCCATGATCGCCGGGGCCATGATCGCGGTGGCCGTGAGCGCCATGCCCGTGATCGGCGTGGCCGTGCGTGTCCGCGCTCATCGCAGCATTCCCATCAGGTAGACGAAGGTGAACACGCCGATCCAGATCACGTCGAGAAAGTGCCAGAACAGGCTCAGGCACATCAGCCGGCGGCGATTGGCCGGGATCAGGCCCTTGATCTGCACCTGCACCATCAGCGTGACGAGCCAGACGATGCCGAAGGTGACGTGCAGCCCGTGCGTGCCGACCAGCGTGAAGAAGGACGACAGGAAGGCGCTGCGCTGCGGCCCCGCCCCTTCGTGGATCAGGTGCGAAAATTCGTAGAGCTCGATCCCGAGGAAGGCGAGGCCGAACAGGCCCGTCACCGCCAGCCACGCCTGCGTGCCGCCCCGCCTGCCATCCGCCATGTTGAGCATCGCGAAGCCGTAGGTGATCGACGACAGCAGCAGCATCGAGGTGTTGAGTGCGACCAGCGGCAGTTCGAACAACTGCTTCGGCCCCGGCCCGCCGGCATAGCTGGTGCCGAGCACGCCATAGGTCGCGAACAGCATCGCGAAGATCAGGCAGTCGCTCATCAGATACAGCCAGAAGCCCAGCATCGTGCTGGCGCCTTCCGGATGATCGTGCTCGTCGATCAGGTAGAAGAGATCGCGATCCTCGCCGGCCGGCGTGGCGGTGGTGTCGGCTACGGTCGCGGCGCTCATGCCGCCGCTCCCGCCGTCAGCAGGCCGGTGCGCTTGTCCTCGGTGGCGATCACGGTTTCCACCGGGATGTGGAAATCGCGCTTGTAGTTGAACGTGTGGCCGATCGCGACCGCCAGCACGCCGACGAAGCTCGCCGCCGCCAGCCACCAGACATACCAGATCATGCCGACCGAAAAGGCCACGCTCAGCCCAGCGATGATGATGCCCGCACCGGTGTTGCTCGGCATGTGGATCGCCTTGAAGCCGCTCGTCGGGCGGGCATAGTTGCGCTTCTTCATGTCGGCCCAGGCATCGCCGTCATGCACCACCGGCGAGAAGGCGAAGTTATAATCCGGCGGCGGCGAGGAGGTCGCCCATTCCAGCGTGCGGCCGTTCCACGGATCGCCGGTGGTGTCGCGCAGCCGCGCGGTGTTGCGATCGCGGACGCTGACGTAGAATTGCATCAGCATCGCGCCGATCCCGCAGGCGACCAGCACCGCGCCGAACGCCGCGATCTCGAACCAGATGCGCAGGCTCGGATCCTCGAAGGTGCGCAGCCGCCGCGTCACCCCCATCAGCCCCAGCACGTAGAGCGGCATGAAGGCGAAATAGAAACCCGAGACCCAGAACCAGAACGACACCTTCCCCCAGAACTGATCGAGCTTGAAGCCGAATGCCTTGGGGAACCAGTAGTTTATCCCGGCGAACAGGCCGAACAGCACGCCGCCGATGATGACGTTGTGGAAATGCGCCAC
>CAXTTS010000093.1:0-11458 GCA_964247265.1 uncultured Sphingomonadaceae bacterium | reverse complement strand
CGAGAAACGCTGGCCGCGCTTGCCCATGCCGAACTTCGTACCGTCCATCTCCAGCCCCAGCGCGTTGACGAAATCGCCATTGCCGTCGGCCAGCAGCGTCACCTTGTCGGCCACCCCGGCGCTCTTGCCCCAGGCGCCCATGACGAACGCATCGTTGACCGAGGTGCCGGCGATCTCGTCGATTCCCTTGGCTTTCAGCGCATCGGCCTTTTCGACGAAGCCGGGCAGATGCTTGGCCGAGCAGGTGGGCGTGAAGGCGCCGGGAACCGAAAACAAGGCGACGCGGCGGCCCTTGAAATAGCTGGTGACATCCACCGGCTCGGGGCCGTTGTCCGTCATCTTCACGAATGTCGCCTGCGGTAGCGTATCGCCAACCTTGATCGTCATATCTGGTCCTTCCGGTGAATGCGGTGCTATCGGGCGTTAATCGAGGCCGGTCATAGACGGATCGACCGCGGCGCTCCACCGCTGGCGGCCGCGCAGCAGCGGCTTGGCGAGAGCCGGCAGCGCCATCATCAACGGCATGGCGAGCCGCCAGCGCATCGACTTCTCCCACACCCGCGCGGTCTGCAGCACGCGCAGCCCTTCGCGCACGCGACCGGCGCGGATCAGCGCGTCGCCTTCGTCCCAGGCGCTCTGCCGCGCGATGGCGTCGCCCATGGCGGCGGCGATCGGTGCTTCGGCGCGGTCGCCAAGGCGAATGGCGGCGTTGCGATAGACGCGGGCGAGGGTGGCCATCATCATCGCCGTCTGGCGCGAGAGCGAGCCCGGCCGCCGCCGGTAGCGCACCAGCACCTGCGGGACATAGCCGCCCCGCCAGCCCGCCTCAAGTATACGCAGCCACAGGTCGAAATCCTCGGCGGCATGCAGCGTGCCGTCATAGCCGCCCACCGCATCGAAGGCGGACAGGCGCATGATGCTGGCGGTGAACACATTGAACTCCCGCCGGAGCACCCGCTCAAGCGTGATCGGCGGCACCTGCGGGCTGAAGTGGGAGAAAAGCCGCCCCGCTCGCGCCTCCTCGCCGAAGAACGATGCGTCGCAGCAGACGAAGCCGAGGTCCGCCTCCGCGGTGATGGCCTCGACCATCGTGCCGAGATAATCCGGTTCGTAGAGGTCGTCGCCATCGAGCAGCGCGATGAGTGGCGCGCGGGCATGGCCGATCGCCCGGTTCCTTGCGGCGGCGACACCACGATTGTCGGTTTGCAGCAGGCGGATGCGCGCGTCGCCGGCGAACGGCCGCAGCGCGCCGGCCACATCGTCCGGTGCGCCGTCGTCCACGACGATCGCCTCCCAATCAGTGAAATGCTGCGCCTGAAGCGACCGCAGCGTCTCGCCGACGAGATGCGAGAGGCCGTAGGCCGGGACGATCACGGAGACGGCGGGCGCCGCGAGGCTCACCGGATGCGCCCCGCCGTGCCGCGCCGGCGGCCGACATCACGCAATCGGGGGAAGGATGGTGGACGAGCCATGACAGCCCTCTATAAAATGGTCCGATGGAAGCACCAGCCTCTCTCGCGGGCCAATATCTGCTGGCGATGCCGGGCATCGGCGATCCGCGCTTCGAACGGGCGGTGATCGCGATGTGCGCGCACGATCCGAACGGGGCGCTGGGCATCGGCGTCGGACGGATCGTGCCGCGGCTCGGCCTGCACAATCTGCTGAAGGAAGTGAACATCCCGACCGGCGACGCACCCGACGCGCCGGTGCATCTGGGCGGCCCGGTGGAGCCGCAGCGTGGCTTTGTCCTGCACGGCCAGGATTGGGCGGGCGAGGAGACGCTGAAGGTGGGCGATCGCTGGGCGCTGACCGGCACGCTCGACATCCTGCGCGCGATCGCCGAGGGGACCGGGCCGGCACGCTGGGTGGTGGCGCTGGGCTATGCCGGCTGGGGCGAGGGGCAGCTGGACGGCGAAATGAACCGCCACGGCTGGTTCGCCACGCCGGGCGACGATGCGATGCTGTTCGAGCGACCGGCAGAGGAACGATGGCTCGCCGGCTTCGCCAGCGCCGGGATCGACGCGCGGCTGCTCGCGGCGGGGGCGGGGACGGCCTGACCGATCACTGGCTCCGCAAAAGACATAAAGAAATCTTTATATTTGCAAATGGCGCGTTCGCCGGGTAGTTCGGCGCTCAACCCGGTCGTCGCGTGGGCGGCCAGACTTCATCACGTCCAGGAGACATGACCGTGGCCACCCTGCCCGTCGAAAGCTTCACCGATTATCTGATCCGCGACATCTCGCTCGCCGAGTTCGGCCGTGCCGAGATCCGCATCGCCGAGACCGAGATGCCCGGCCTGATGGCGTTGCGCGAGGAATTCGGCGCATCGCAGCCGCTGAAGGGCGCGCGCATCACCGGCTCGCTCCACATGACGATCCAGACGGCGGTGCTGATCGAGACGCTGACCGCGCTGGGCGCGGACGTGCGCTGGGCGACCTGCAACATCTTTTCCACGCAGGACCATGCCGCCGCCGCGATCGCCGCCGCCGGCATCCCGGTGTTCGCCGTGAAGGGCGAGACGCTGGGAGAATATTGGGATTATGTGCAGAACATCTTCGACTGGGATGACGGCACCGGCCGCACCTGCAACATGATCCTGGACGATGGCGGCGATGCGACGATGTTCGCGCTGCTGGGCGCGCGCCTCGAAGCCGGCCACACGCTGGCCGAGCCCGAGAATGAGGAAGAGGTGGAGTTCCACCGTTCGCTCAAGGCGTTCGTCGCGCGCAAACCCGGCTACCTCACCGAGACGGTCAAGAACATCAAGGGCGTTTCCGAAGAGACGACCACCGGCGTGCATCGCCTGTACCACATCGCCAAAAAGGGCGAGCTGCCCTTCCCGGCGATCAACGTGAACGATTCGGTCACCAAGTCCAAGTTCGACAATCTGTATGGCTGCAAGGAATCGCTGGTCGACGCGATCCGCCGCGCGACCGACGTGATGCTGGCCGGCAAGGTCGCCACCGTCGCCGGCTTCGGCGATGTTGGCAAGGGTTCCGCCCAGTCGCTGCGCAACGGCGGAGCGCGGGTGCTCGTGACCGAGATCGATCCGATCTGCGCGTTGCAGGCGGCGATGGAGGGCTTTGAGGTCGTCACGATGGAGGAAGCGGTGAAACGCTCCGACATCTTCGTGACCGCCACCGGCAATGCCGACGTCATCACCGCCGAGCATATGGCGGCGATGAAGCCGATGAGCATCGTCTGCAACATCGGCCATTTCGACAGCGAGATCCAGATCGCGGGCCTGAGCAACTACAAGTGGACCGAGATCAAGCCGCAGGTCGATCTCGTCGAGTTTCCGGACGGCAAGCAGATCATCGTGCTGGCCAAGGGGCGGCTGGTGAATCTGGGCTGCGCCACCGGCCACCCGTCGTTCGTGATGTCGGCGAGCTTTACCAATCAGGTGATGGCGCAGATCGAACTTTGGACGAAGCCCGGCCACTATGCCAACGAGGTGTTCGTGCTGCCGAAGCATCTCGACGAGAAGGTCGCCGCGCTGCATCTGGAGAAGCTCGGCGTGAAGCTGACCAAGCTGACGGCGAAGCAGGCCGGCTATATCGGCGTGCCGACCGAAGGCCCGTTCAAGCCGGATCATTACCGCTACTGATCGCGGACGTGCCCCTTCCGACGCGGGAGGGGCACGATCAGGCGCGGACGGCGGCGATCGCTTCCTCGTCGCAGATGACTCCATTGCGCTTCGGCACGACGGTCAGCGGTGCGGCGGCCGAAGCGGGGATGTTGGCGCGATCCGGCGTCGTGTAGTTCTTCAGGAAGCACCGCATCGCGTGGGCTACGCCGATGCGGTTCACCTCGCGATGATCGGCCTCATAATATAGGCCGCCGGCATAGCTGCCGGTGATGATCTCGTAGGACGGGAAATAGTCCGTCCAGTCATAGGCGCGCACGATCATGTCGGCCACGACGCGCAGCACCGATTTGCTGTAGGTGGTGGAGCAGAGCACGTTGCGATCCTCGAACGTGGCGATCAGCGGCACGGGCGAGACGGTGAGCAGCACGCGCACGCCGGGATTGATCGCCTTGAGCTGACCGAGGAAGCGGGAAAGATCGGCCGCTACCTCCTCCACCCCGAGATTGATCGGCTCATGCCGTTCGGGATCGAACGAACCGGCCACCACGCCGGGCGCGAGGGGGAACACCGATCCGTCCAGCTTCGAGCGCCATGTTTCCGTCAGGCCCAGCGTGAACACCAGCACATCGGCGTTCAGGAACATTTCACGCACCGCCGCCAGATGCAGCGCGCGATCGGCCGCCACATCCTCGGGGCACACGAAGCCGGCCGGCTCCACCTGCTGGCGATAGGGATCGACATAGCGCCCGTCGGGCCGACGCCATGCCTGCTCGACGGGGACACGCTCGCCGAACGCCTCCTGAAAGAGCTGGTGAAGCTGGGTGGTGGTGTAAAGGTTGCCGAAGCGCGCCGAGAAGATGCCATATTGCCGCGCGGTGCGCTCCGCCTCGGGCAGGTGATCGCCGGCTTCCGGTATGTAATAGTTGAATCCGATCTCCCGCAGGCGGCGCGAGATATGCTGGGCGAAGCAGCTGCCGGCGGTGGCCACGCGCGCATCCGGCGCGATGTGGAAGCGCGGGTTAACGACCGGATCGAACAGATGCGCCTCTCCGCGCGAGACCGCCCGGCGCCAGAGCTGATGGTCACGCAGGTTGCTGTACGGATTGCTCATGCGGCACCTTGGATGATCGCCGTCACCCGATCGTAGCGTTGGCTGTAAGCCGGGTCGGGCGTGATCCCGTGGCGCGGAGATGCGGCATAGGTCGCGAAGCTGCCGACGATGAACTCCTCCAGCGACAGGTAGCGATATTCGGCGTTGGTCTTGAACAGATAGGAGCCGTGGACGCCGAGCATCTCGCCGATCTCGGTATAGACCGGCAGGCAGGCGCCGTGGACGAGATTGTCCGAGGGAAGCAGGCCGGTACTGGTGGTGGGCAGCCCGAGCGCATCGAGGAACAGCCGGGCGATCTCATGCACCGCCTCGATTCGCGGATGGTTGTTGCTGTACATGAACGATCGTTCGCGGCCCCAGCGGGGAAAGCTTCCGGCAAGATCGACGCCGTGATCGCGGAAGCGCCCGAGCAAGGCGTCACGCTGGGGCACCCAGTCGGTGGAATAGCCGCACGCCTCGTACATGCGGCCATTGTAGAGCTTCAGCGTGTCGGCGATCGACAGGCCTTCATTATAGGCGGCGACCGCGATGATCGAGTGATAGGCCGTCATCGGCCCGCTCAGATAGACGCCATCCACCGTGAAGAAGCCGATGTCGGGATGGTAGGCGCCGAAATCGATCGAAGGCAGATAGTTGACCATCGGTAGCGGTTCGGCGGCGGCCGGAAGCGCGTCGGCCAGATCGGGGTGGATCACGATCCTGTCGCACGCCGCCATCTCCCCCTGGAAACGGAGCGGATCGGCCTTGAACATCCAGATATCCGCCGCTTCCACCTCCAGGGACCGGTTGAGGAACCTGAACGAGTTTGCCAGCCCGAACGTGTGGCAGTTCGACAGTATGAACCATCGCTCCATGCGCGCTCCCCCCCTGCTTGCCTGGCGATCAGCGCGGCGTCAGGCGGCGGGCGATGATCGTCGGCCGATCCACCAGCTGCGGCGGCGCAAGCTCGTTGCACAGCGCCTTGGCCGGCGCGAGTTCCATCGAGAAGCCGAGATTGGCGAAGATCCGCTTGTAGAGGCCGAGCGAAAGGACGAACCAGCTATAATTATAGGCCGGATTATCCCAGCCGTTCAGCGTGGTGAGCGTGAGGTCTTCCGAAGGCGTGACCGGCGTGAAGGCGATGATGACGGCCTCGTCCGCAAGATGCGCCAGCGCGCCGATGAAGGAGACCGGATCGGAGATATGCTCGACGATCGCCCCGGCCAGCACGACATCGAACCGACGCTCCCACCGCCACAGCGACGTGACGGGCGCGTAGACGACATCGGCCTTGCTGTTCGTCTTGTGCCAGCCATACCAGAAGCTGCGCTTGAGCGTGTCGAGATAGGCATCCGTGTCGGCGATCCAGCGGCCGCGATCCTCCGTGAAGGTGGTGCCGGCGAACGGGATGCGATTGAACTCGCTTGCATGGAGGGCGTCGATGGCGGTGACGGTGGCGCGCCGCTTCGGCGGCGAAGGCGAGGTAGCCCGAGGCGGTGCCGACATCCAGCAGGCTTTTGCCGGCCAGCGGGTAGCGCCCGATATATTGCTCGAAATAGCCCCTTATGTCCCAATTCGCGCCCTCAACCGTCTCGCCGCCGAAGTCCATGCAGGTGTAGAAGGAACATGCCTCGCGGCTGGGCATCGGCCAGGGTTTCACCGGCTGGAAGGCATCGTCCATTCACATCTGCTCCACGACCAATCGATGGCGGGACACTATTGGCGCGAGGTCGGCCAGCAAGCGCAGCTTGGTCCACAGCGGGCGTTACTGAAAATGGTTCAGCATCGCCGTGCGAGCCGCTAGACAGCATGGCGATGCCATCCGCGCCGCGCCCATGATCCAGTTTTCGACGACCACGGCGGCGCTGGCGGCGATCGTGCTGGCGCTGTGGCTTGCGGCTGCTGTGGCCGCGACGGCATTGGCGATGCGCCGTTCCGCAGCCGCGCGTCAGGCGCTCCGGGAGGCCGAGCAGCTGCGCGAGATTCTGGCCGGCGCGCCGGCCTTATCCATCCACATCGGAGAAGACGGGCGGATAGAAGGAGATGCGCGGCTGGCCAACTGGCTGGGTTTGGAGCGACCGCCCGAGACGATCGAGGCACTCGGCGGCAGCGGCGAGGACGGCGGGATCGCGACCGACGATCTGGAGGCGCTGACCCGCGCGATCATGGCTGCGCGGGCATCGGCCGGGCACTTTTCGCTGCCGGTGCGCGTGCGGGGGTCGGCGCGGGTGATGATGGTGCAGGGGCGGGTGGGCCGCTCGCCCAGCACGCTCACCCTGTGGCTCTGCGACGTGACGGATAGCGAAACCGAAACCGCCGCGTTGCGCGACGAGTGCGCCCGTTTGCGTCATGCCATCGAGGGGCTTTCCGCGCTGATCGAGGCGGCGCCCTTCCCGATGTGGCATCGCGGCCCCGACCTGCGGCTGGCGCTGGTCAACTCCGCTTATGTGAGGGCGGTGGAGGGCGACAGC
The DNA here is from genome assembly GCA_964247265.1 of uncultured Sphingomonadaceae bacterium. Classification (GTDB taxonomy): domain Bacteria; phylum Pseudomonadota; class Alphaproteobacteria; order Sphingomonadales; family Sphingomonadaceae; genus Alterirhizorhabdus. Next base: position 4,308 of record CAXTTS010000093.1, on the reverse strand, counting down.
GCGGCCGACGTGGTGGCGCGCGGGCTGGAACTGGTGGAGGGCGGCGGCAGGGGGCCGCTGGCGGCCGTGCGCGAAAGCGGTCGCGTCGCAACCCGTACCGTGCCTGCCACGATCGGCGGGACGCGCCGCACGATTCGCATCGTGGACGTGCCGATCGGCGATGCGGGTGTCGCCGGCTATGCGATCGACGTCGAGGAACTGGAGGAGGCGCGCGCCGATCTCGGCCGGTTCGTGCGGGCGCAGCGCGACATGCTCGACCTGCTCTCCGCCGGGGTGGCGCAGTTCGGGCCGGACCGCGCGCTCGTCTTTTCGAACCAGCCTTTCGCGCGGCTGTTCGCGATGAAGGCCGAGTGGCTGGCCGACGGGCCGGAGTTCGATCGCGTGCTCGAACGGATGCGGGAGAGCGGGCGATTGCCCGAAAGCCGCGACTTCCCCGGCTGGAAGGCGGAGCGGCGGCGCTGGTTCAACGCGGCCGCCGAATCGATCGAGGAGAATTGGCTGCTGCCCGGCGGCGCGCATCTGCGCGTGGTGGCGCAGCCGCTGCCCGATGGCGGGCTGCTGCTGATCTTCGAGGACCGGACCGAGCAGGTGCAGCTCGCCTCGGCCCGCGATACGCTGGTGCGGGTGCGGACGGCGACGTTCGACAATCTGTTCGAGGCGGTCGGGGTGTTTTCCGCCGATGGCCGCCTGCAGTTGTGGAACAGCCGCTTCCGCGACGCCTGGGGGTTGAGCGAGGCGGAGCTGGCCAAGCATCCGCGGGTGGATGCGCTGGTGGAGGCGGCGGCACGGCGGCTGGCCAATCCGGGCCGGGCGAGCCTGATCCGCGAACTCGTCCGCATCGCCACGACCGAGCGGCAGCAGCGATCGGGCCGCGTGTCATTTGTCGATGGGCGCGATTTCGATTTCGCCGCCGTGCCGCTGCCGGACGGGAATGCGCTGTTCACGATGATCGACGTGAGCGACAGCCGGCGGATCGAGCGGGCGCTGCGCGATCGCAACGAGGCGCTTGAGGAGGCCGACCGTCTGAAGAACGCCTTCGTCGCCAATATGAGCTACGAGTTGCGCACGCCGCTGACCTCGATCGGCGGCTTTGCCGAGATGCTGGCCGGTGGATATGCCGGCGCGCTGGGCGATAGGGCGACGGACTATGTCGAGGCGATCCTCGAGTCGGTCGCTCGCCTGGGCGCGCTGATCGACGACGTGCTGGACCTCACCCATGTCGACGCCGGCAGCCTGCCGATCGCGCGCGAGAAGGTGGACCTTCAGGCGCTCGCCCGGGAGGCGGCTGCGGCCGTCGCGGAACAGGCGGCGGCGCGGTCGCAGGAGCTGGCGGTGCGGATCGATCGCTCGGTCGGAACGGTGGAGGGCGATCCGCGCCGGCTGCGGCAGGCGTTGGACCATCTGCTGCGAAACGCGATCGCCTATACGCCGGAAGGCGGCCGGGTGCTGTTCCAGGCCGATGGCGACCGGCAGACCGCGCAGCTGGTAGTGTCCGACAACGGCCCGGGCATCGGCCCGCGGGATCGCGAGAAGATCTTTGCCCGGTTCGAGCGGATCGCGCCGCGGCCGAGCGACGGGCAGGGCGCCGCCGGGCTGGGCCTGCCGCTGACCCGCGAGTTCGTCGAGGGGCATGGCGGCACGCTGGCGCTGACGTCGGAGCCGGGTGAGGGCACGACCGTCATCATCCGCCTGCCGAGGGTGCGATGATCCTGCCGGATGCCGGGGCGACGATGGCGGCGGGCGCGGCGCTGGCGCCGTTGCTGCGGCAGGGCGACGTGGTGGCCCTGTACGGCGATCTGGGGGCGGGCAAGACGACATTCGCGCGTGGGCTGCTGGCTGCCCTGGGACTGGCCGAGGAGGCGCCGAGCCCCAGCTTCGCGATCGTGCAATATTATGAGCCGCCGGCGGTGTCGCTGCCGGTCGGGCATGTCGATCTCTACCGCATCGACGATCCGGCCGAGGCGGAGGAGCTGGGGCTGGACGACATGCTGGCCGACGGCGCGCTGCTGATCGAATGGCCGGACCGGCTAGCCAACCGGCTGTGGCCGGAGGCGCTGCAGCTGCGCTTCGCCACCGCACGAGATGGCGCGCGTCGCTTGACTTGGGAGGTGCCCGCGGCTTGGGAGGCGCGATGGCCGCCCCGATGATCCCGCCCGCCGCTGCACCGGCCTTCCTCACCGCGAACGGATGGCCGGGCGCCGCGATCCTGCCGCTCGCGGGCGATGCCAGCTTCCGCCGCTATTTCCGGGTGTTGCAGGGCGACCGGGTGGCGGTGCTGATGGATGCGCCGCCGCCGCATGAGGATCCGCGCCCGTTCATTGCTGTCGCGCGGCATCTGCATGGGCTGGGCTTCGCCGCGCCGAGACTCTTGGCGGCCGACCTGGAGGCCGGCCTGGTGCTGATCGAGGATTTCGGCGATGCGCGGATGCGCGAGACGCTGGAGGCCGATCCCGCCGCCGAGCTCGCCATCTATGCGCGCGCGGTAGACCTGCTGGCCGATCTGCACGGACATCTCCCCGCCGCCGATCTGCGCCCCTATGACCTCACCGAATATCAGCGCGAAGCGGCGCTTTTCACTGAATGGTATGCGCCCGCGCTCGATCTGGCGGTGGATGGCGAGGGATATCGCAGGGCCTGGGCGGAGGCGCTGGCGCCGTTCGCCGGGGATCGGAGCGTGACGGTGCTGCGCGACTATCATTCCGAGAACATCATGCTGCCGGCGGATGGGCGGCTGGGCCTGCTCGACTTTCAGGACGCGCTGGCGGGGCATCCGGCCTATGATCTCGTCTCGTTGTTGCAGGATGCGCGTCGCGATGTGCCGGAGGCGATCGAGGCGGCGATGCTGGAGCGTTATCGGCGGGCAAGGCCGCTCGACGATGCGGCCTATGCCTTGCTCGGGGCGCAGCGCAACGCCAAGATCCTGGGCATCTTCGTGCGGCTGTGGAAGCGGGACGGCAAGGCGGGCTACCGCCGGTTCCAGCCGCGCGTGTGGCGCTATCTGGAGCGGGATCTGGCGCACCCGGCGCTCGCCCCGGTGGCGGCGTGGTTCGAAGCGAACGTACCGCCTGCCGCGCGGGCGGTGGCTTGGGGCGAGTTCGGCGAATGAGCGGCATCCTCCCGCCCTTGAGCCTGCGCCCGACCGGCGAAATGCCGCCGGTGCGGACCGCGATGGTGATGGCCGCCGGCCTCGGCAAGCGGATGCGCCCGCTGACCGCGACCCGGCCGAAGCCGCTGGTGGAGGTGGCGGGCAAGGCGCTGCTCGATCATGTGTTCGACCGGCTGCGCGTGGCCGGCATCGCGCGGGTGGTGGTGAACGTCCATTATCTGGCGGACTCGATCGAGGCGCATCTGCGGCACCGTGTGGGCGACATGGAGGTGATCGTCTCCGACGAGCGCGGGCATCTGCTGGAAACCGGCGGCGGGCTGACCAAGGCGCTGCCGCTGATCGCCGACGATCGCTTCCTGGTGGTGAACAGCGACAATTACTGGGTGGACGGGCCGGTCGACGCGATCAGCCTGCTGGCGCAGCGATGGGACGATGCGGTGATGGACGCACTGCTGCTGGTGGTGCCGCTGGCGCGCGCCAACAGCCATCGCGGCAAGGGCGATTTCCACATGGACGCGGCCGGCCGGCTGGTGCGGCGACGGCCGGGGCGGGTGGCGCCGTTCGTGTTCACCGGCATCCAGCTCGTCTCCCGCCGGTTCGTCGAGGGCGGGCCTGAGGGCGCCTTCTCGACCGGCCTGCTATGGGATCGGGCGATCGCCGCCGGGCGGGCCTATGGCGTGGCGTATCAGGGCTTGTGGTTCGATGTGGGCACCCCGGCGGCGATCGGCGCGACGGAGGCGATGCTCGCCGGTGGCTGACCGGCCGGACGATCAGGCGCGGCGGCCGCTGGCGCTGTTCACCATCCCGCCGCATCGCGCCTTCGCCGACGCGCTGGCCGCCGGCCTGATCGCGCAGGCGGGGCGCGATCCGCTGGCATTGGCGCGCGGGCTGGTGCTGCTGCCGAACAACCGTGCGATCGTGGCGGTGCGCGATGCGTTCGTGCGGCGCGCGGGGGGCGGCCTGCTGCTGCCACGGCTGGCGGCGATCGGCGATCCCGATCTGGACGAGCGGCTCGGCAGCCTGCTCGATCCGATCGACGGGGACGACATACCGCCGGCGATCGATCCGCTTGAACGGCAGTTCGTGCTCGCCCGGCTGGTGGAGGATGCGCGGCGGCTGACGGGCGAACCGATCGGCGCGGCCGAGGCGGTGCGGCTGGCGGCGGATCTGGCGCGCACGCTGGACCAGCTTGTCACCGAGGG
>CAXTTS010000092.1:678-11694 GCA_964247265.1 uncultured Sphingomonadaceae bacterium | reverse complement strand
TTAGCCGCAGGCGATCTGCCGTCGATCGGCGCACTACCCGGCATGCAGGCTATGCCGCCAGCCTGCGCGCCCGCAAACGGATCGAGGAGGCGTTCGGCTGGATCAAGACCGTCGCCGGCCTGCGACGAACAAAGCTCCGCGGCCTCGACAGGGTCGATTGGTCCTTCACCTTCGCGGCCGCCGCCTACAACCTCATCCGCCTGCCCAAACTGCTTGGAGCTACGGCATGAGCGGTGCGCTTGAACACGGCCACCGCCCGCACCCAGCCGCCTCGCGCAGCAGCGCGCAGCCCCAGCAAGAAACCGCCACGCCGAAAAGCAGCACCGTCGTCACCATGCCGCGCTACCCGCCTACTTCTTCAACAGCCTGCTAGGGAATGCCGCCCTTTCTTATGTACGCAGCGGACGGGGTGATCGCGTCGCCGCGACCACCCGTCTCGATCAGAAGCGGTAGGCGACCGTGCCACCGAAGGTGCGCGGCATGCCCTGGAACTGCAGGGTGGAGCCGATACCCGTATAGCTGTTGAACACGTTGGTATAATAAGCCTGATTGGCCAGGTTCTTCCCCCAGATCGTGAACTCCAGCTGCGGCTCGTGCAGGGCGAAGCTCGCCTGCGCGCTGAACAGGCTATAGCCCTTGATGAACGAGGACTTGTTGGCGGCCGCCACGGCTGCCGTCGCCGTCGGATCGCCGGTGGTGAAGTAATCGAAGAAGCGACCCGAGACGTAGGCCCAGTCGCCATGCAGCGAAAGGGTGCCGGCATCCATCTCGAACTTCTGCGTTCCACTGATGTTCGCGGTGTATTTCGGCGCCTGCGTGATCGGCTCGCCCGAGCGATCGACGGCAACGATCGCGCCATTGACGAGCTGGTTCTCGAACCGGCTGCCGCTCTTATACTGAGCATGCAGATAAGCGAAGCTGCCGCTGATGTCCGCACCCTCCCACGGAACGACGGTGCCTTCGAATTCCAGGCCGTAGGTGCGCGCCTTGCCGGCGTTGCTGACGAACTGGGTCAGGCGGGTCGCGCCACCGGCATCGACGAAGGTGGCGTTGATGATGCGCTGCACATTGTTCTGCCATGCGTGGAACACGGCGATGTTGGTCCGCACGCGATGGTTGAAGAACTCGCCCTTGAAGCCGCCCTCCACGTCCCGCACGTCTTCCGGCTGGAACGACTTGGTGTAGGGCGCCGGCACCGGCCGGTTGTTGAAGCCGCCGGAATTGGAGGCGCCGCTCGTCTTGACGTAGACGAAGATGCCGTCGTCGATCTTGTAGTCGGCGCCGGCCGTCCACGCCGGATAATCGAACTTGGCGCTGGCTTTCTCGCTGCAGGGGCCGGCGCTGAGCGGCAGGCCGGTGGTGGCGCCCACCGCGCAGATCGGGTTGGCGGTGTTCCAGTTGTTGAAGCCGTGACGATCGATCTTGCGATCGTCCCACGTATAGCGGATGCCGCCGGTGAGGCGCAGCTTGTCGGTAAGGCTGTAATTGACCTGCGCAAACAGGCCCTTCGACGTGCTGATGAAATTGCCGAGAGAATCAGCATATGCGGCGATCGGCGTGTTGTAGAAAATCGCGGATTTCGAGAACTCGTCGCCCGCTTCGCGGAAGTAGATCGCGCCGGCGATATATTGCAGCTTGCCGATGTCGCCGGATACCTGAAGCTCCTCGCTGAACTGATGCTGGCGGTACTGGCTGAGGAAGGCGCCGCCGCCGGTCTGGGTGCCGGTGAGGTTCAGGTTGCTGGCGGAGCGGGACTTGCGGTAGCCGGTGATCGACTTGACGGTGACATCGCCGAGATCGACCGAGAGATTGCCGGAAACCGAACCCGCCTGATTATAGTTGCGCCCCCGGTCGACGAAGTCGAAGCCAGTCTGGTTGGGGAAGCCATAAGTCTCCCGCCAGTTCTTCGACAGCAGGGTGGCCTTCTGCGCATCGGTGGCGAATTCGGAATTGATATACTGGGTGATCGGCCCGGCCGGCCCGTAGTTGAAATTGGCGAAGGTCGATGCCGGCACGCTGATGCCCGGCCCGAGCGGGATCGGCGTGGTGCCCGGGATGCGCCCGGTCTGCACCCCCAGGGAGATGCCGTAGAAACTGGCGAGCGGCCCGGTGGGGTTGATCGCCGCCGTCGCCGTGGCGTTGCCGGTATCGACATAGTGGGTGTAGTCACCGATCACGTCGAGCGTCAGCGGCAGCGAAGTCGGTTCCCAACGAACCGACCCGCGGATATAATATTCGCCCTTGATCGCCGCCTGATCCGGCCCGAAGCGGTTCTTGATGAGCCCGCCGCGCTCATTGTAGCGGGCGGCGAAACGGGTTTGCAGCTCATCGGTGATCGGGATGTTGACGACACCCTCGATCACCCGGGAATCATAATTGCCGAGGCCGCCCTTGATATAGCCCTCGAACTTGTCGGTCGGCCGCGCCGTTGTGAGATTGAGCGCACCGCCGGTGGTGTTGCGGCCGAACAGGGTGCCCTGCGGCCCACGCAGCACTTCGGCGCTGCCCGGATCGAGGAAGCCGAGATTGCCGACGATCGGGCGGGCCACATAGACGCCATCGATATAGATGCCGACGGCGGCGTCGGAGAACGAGTTCGGGCTGTTCTGCGCCTGCCCGCGAATGGCGAGATAGACGATTGAGGCCGGGCCGGTGCCGCCCGTGCCGACGCTGAGGCTGGGCGTGGCGCGCGCGAGGTCGGTGACTTCCGTCACCTGCCGCTGGAGCAGCGCCTGGTTGTTGAACGCCGTCACCGCGACCGGCGTTGTCTGCAAGGCTTCGCTGGTGCGACGGGCGGTGACGACGATTTCCTGCAGCTGCGAACCGCTGCGGCTGGTGGTGTCGTCAGCGGGGGTTGGCGTGGCGGCACCGCTGGACTGCGCCGTCGGCGGATCCATCGTGGTGCCTGAGGCCGGGCCTCCGGACTGGGCGAAAGCGGGCGCGGCAAGAGCGAGCGCCAGCACCGGCGCCACCGTAGACGCGAGCAGAGCCTTGCGAACGAGCATCGATTGCATCTTCATCCTCCCCAGGGACCATCCGGAGCTTTGCCCGGTATCGTAAATGTTCGGTGGCAACCGTCGAAGACGCGGCTGCCGTACCGCACCTATTCTCCGTCCCGCGCCTGCCTTTTCCTATCCAAAGGAGGGGCGGACTAAGTTATGTCGCAAATGTCTCCGTGCGGGACTTGGCGATAATGCAAGGGATGCGGCCGGCCTTCACCCCGCCGTGAGCGCATCTATCACATCGGCTGTATACGGCGTGTGGTGCACGATCCCACCATCGACCGAGAGAATCTGCCCGGTGATAAAGCTGGATGCATCGGAGGCGAAGAACAGCACGGCGTCGGCAATATCCTGCGTGCGGCTGAAGCGCGGCAGCAACACGTGGCGCTGGATCATGTCGATCTGCCTTTCCCCTATCATCTCGCGCGCCAGCGGCGAGAGGACGAGACCCGGCGTGATGGCGTTGCAGCGTATATTGTACCGGCCGAACTGGACGGCGGCGTTCCGCGTCAAGGCGTTCACCGCCGCCTTGGACGAAGCATAGGCCGGATTGAAGATATCGCCCGTAAGCGACACGCCGGTGCTGGTATTGACGATCGAACCGCCGCCCGCCGCGATCATGTGCGGCACCGCGTGCTTTATCATCAGCATTGTGCCGCGCGTGTTGATGCGGAATGCGCGATCCCAAACCTCGGCATCCATCTCGGCGAGGCTCTGATCCGCGGCCATCTGCTCAAGCCGGGTGTCGGCGGCATTGTTGTGGAGGATGTCGAGCCGGCCGAAGCGGGCGATGGTGGCCTGGATGAGGGTACGGATGCTCGGTTCATCGGCAAGGTCGAGCGGGTGCGCCATCGCGCTGCCGCCGCCAGCAACGATATCGCTCGCCACCGCGTCGGCACCGGCTAGATTGAGGTCGGCGAGAACCACATGGGCGCCGGCCGCGGCGAGCGTGCGGGCGCACGCCTCACCGATATTGGCGCCGGCGCCGGTGACGATCGCCACGCGGCCGCCCAAGTGCTGGGTCATAAGATCGCTCCGATAGCCGGCATCTTCAGCCTACCATTGCAGGTGCAGGTCCGGGATGTGCAGAATGTTGCCGAGGAAATAGGGCACCTGAAAGCCGTCCTTGATGCGGAAGGCCGGCAAGGTGGTGACGAACTCCTCCACCGCGATCTGAAGTTCCAGGCGGGCCAGATGCATGCCGAGGCATTTGTGGATGCCGCTGCCCAGCGCCATGTGCGGCGCCTTGCGATCGAACCGCACCTCCTGCGGGTTCGGGTAGAAAGCGGGATCGCGGCTGATGAGCGGGCTGCAGAAGGTGACATATTCCCCCGGCATGATCGTCTGGCCGTACATCTCGATCTCGCGCGTGGCGATGCGAAACGCGGTGACGACCGCAAAGGCGCGCAGGAACTCCTCGACCGCCAGCACGATCTGCGAGGGGTTCCGGCGCAGGCTGTCCTGCTGCTCGGGATGCGACGCGAGATAGTTGAAGATGTTGCCGAGCAGCGACGTGACCGTATCGAGCCCGCCGATATAGAGATTGAAGCAGTGGCCGAAGACCTCGTCCTCGTTCCACTTGCGCCCCTGCACCTCGAAATCGAGCACCTTGCTGATATAATCGTCGCGCGGCTGCTCGCGCCGGGCGGCGATCTCCTCCATCAGATAGGTCTTCACCTGGCGAATGGCGTTGCCGCGCACCTCCCAATCGTTGGTGTGCAGCATCTCCTTTTCCCATTTCAGGAACTCCTGCATCCGATCCTGCGGCAGACCGAGCAGATCGAGCACGATGTTGACCGGAAATCTCTCGGAGAAGTCGGCGATGAAATCACACTCTCCCTTGTCCTTGAAGGCGGCGATCAGGGTGCGCGCGCGGTCGCGCACCTGATCCTTCAAGGCGAACATCTTCTGCGGCGAGAAATGGCCGTTCAGCGCCTTGCGATAATCGGCATGGATGGGCGGATCGGTTTCGGTGGGGATCACCAGCCAGTTCTCGCCGATATTCTGCGCCCACTTGCCCATGCCGTTCTTGGTGAAATTGTCGGCGTCGCGCAGTATCGCCTGCACATCCTCGGCATTCTTCAGCAGCCAGCCGGGATGATCTCCCGGAAAGATGTTGGTGACGTAGCAGAGCGGCGGCAGCTCCGCATGCATCTGCGGGATCAGCGTCTCCTGCGGGTTTTCGTGCACGACCTTGCGCGAGAACAGCGGCAGCGTGACGGCAAGCTCCGGCGGGACATGGGCCGGGAGCGGGGCGGTGGGAGCGGTGGCCATGTTACTCTCCTGAACGGATCAGTCGGCGTAGATGTAGGAGCCGGGCCGTGCCAGCGAGGCGCGGAACGCCGGGCGGGCGTGCAGGCGGACCAGCCAGGCGACGATGTTCGGATAGCGATCGATCGGAATCAGCGATCGCGCCAGTTCCGCCACGAAGCTCATCTGGATGTCGGCGGCGGTGAACAGATCGCCGAGCAGATATTCGCGCCCGGCCAGCGAGCGATCGAGATAGCCGAGGACAAGCGCGAACTCGGCATCGGCGGCGGCGTCGATCGGGCCGCCTTGCTGCTGATAATAGCGCGCATAGATTTTCAGCATGATCGGATTGGTGCCGATCGAGACCGCCATGTAGAGCCATTCGAGATAGGCCATCAGGTCCACGCTGTCGGCCGGCGGCTGCAACGCGCCATTGCCGTGGCGACGCAGGATGTAATCGATGATCGCGCCCGATTCGACGATCGCGACGCCCCCGTCCTCCAGGATCGGCGCCTTGCCGATCGGGTGACGCGCCTTCATCTCCGGTGGCGCGGAGAGCGTCTCCGGATGGCGCTGGTGCGGCACGAGGTCGTAGGGCGTGCCCAGCTCCTCGAGCAGCCAGACGACCTTCTGCGAGCGGGAGTCGTTCAGATGATGGAGCTTCATCATCGCCTCACCCCCAGGTCAGCGGCAGCGTCGGCACATGGATGACGTTGCTGAGGAAGAACGGCGCCTTGAAGCCCGGCTCGATGCCGAAGTGCGGGATGGCCTTGAGGAATTCCTCTATCGCCGTCTGCAATTCGCGACGCGCGAGATGCTGGCCGAGGCAACGGTGGATGCCGTGGCCCAGCGTGACATGGGTCGGCCGGCGATCGAGCCGGATCTCGCCCGGATTGTCATAGGCATCGGGATCGCGCCCGGCGATCGGGGTGGACATGCTGATGAAATCGCCCGGCATCATCGTCTGCCCGTCGATCTCGAACGGCTTCGAACAGATGCGCTGCGTGGAAACGGCGGCATAGCCGCGCAACAGTTCCTCCGTCGCGACGACATTCTGGGCGAACGTGTTCGTCCGCATCCGCTCCTGATCCTCGGGATGCGTCGCGAGATGCCAGAAATGCAGGCTGAGATTGGCGGTCACCGTGTCTAGGCCGCCGATATAGAGGTTGAATGCGTGGCCGAAGACCTCCTCGTCGCTCCATTTGCGGCCGTCCACCTCCAGCGCCAGCGTCTTGCTGATAAGGTCGTCGCCGGGGTTCCTCTTGCGATCGGCGATCGTCTCCAGCAACAGATCCTTGACCGCGCGGACGCTGCTGATGCGCGCCTCGTGATCGGTGCCGTGGAGCAGCTTATGCTCCCAGTCGAGGAATTGCGGGCTGCGGTCCTGCGGCAGGCCGATCAGATCGAGGAAGATCGTGATCGGGAACTTCATAGCGAAATCCGCGACGAACTCGCAGGCGCCCTTGTCCTTGAAGCGATCGATGAACAGGCGCGCCCGCTCCCGCACCAGCCCGTCCAGCTGCATCATCTTGCTGGGCGCGAAGATCGGGTTGAGCGCCTGGCGGAAACCGGCATGTTCCGGCGGATCGAGCTCGGTCGGGATGATGCTCCAATTCTCGCCGATCATCCGGGCGAAGCCGGTATTGCCGCGCTTATGGAAATGCTCGGTATCGTTGTAGATCCTGCGCAGATCGGCCGCGCGGCGGACGATCCAGCCCGGCTGGCGGAAGGCGACGTTGTCCGCGAAGAACACCGCCGGCCCCTGGTGGATCTGCGGGATGATCGTCTCGTACGGATTGTCGTACACGATCACGCGATCGAACAACGCGCAATGGCCGGTCTGCGCCGGATCGACATGGGCGGGCGGGAAGACGGGGCTGGTCGCCATCTCTGGGCCTTTCGCTGCGGGCGGATCAGGCGGCGCGGTAGGTGGCGGTGACGGCGGCCAGCGTGCCGAGATCGACCCCGGCTTCCTTGGCGGCATCGGCGGCGGCGCCGACATCCTTCACCATATAGCGGTGAGCCATCTCAAGCATCGGCCCGGTCTCCTCGTCGACGAAGCGCGCCATCACGTCGCTGGCGCCGCTGCACTGGATCAAGGCGGCGGCGCTGGCGCTGCGATCGAGGCCCAGCCCCTCGGCCAGGCGCAGCGCATCGGCGGCCAGCTGGAGGTGCCCGGCGAACAGGATGTTGTTCACCAGCTTGATCGCCCGCCCCGCCCCGCTGGCGCCGACGTGGAATATCTGGCGGGCAAAGGCATCGAACACCGGGCGGGCACGATCGATCGCCTCCGCCTCGCCGCCCACCAGCAGGGTAAGGCGGCCGGATGCCATTTCCGACTGCATGCGGCTGAAGCAGGTATCCAGCACGGCGATGCCCGCCGGCGCACCCGCCGCCAGCGCCTGCGCCGCCTCTACCGTGCCGGTGGTGAAGATCGCGACGATCGCGTTTTCCTTCAGGCCGCCCATCACCCCGTCGGGGCCGGTCAGCACCTCCTCCACCTGCGCATCGGAGAACACGGCGATGCACAGCAGATCGCAATCCTCGGCCGCCGCACGCGGCGAATCGACGAGCGTGAGGCCGGCGGCCGCATCCGCCGCCGGCGGCTTGATGTCGAAGGCGCGCACCTGATGGCCCGCGGCGGCGATCTTGCCGGCGGTCGGCAGGCCCATCTGCCCCAGCCCGATCCAAGCGACCTTCATATCCCACATCCTCTCGATAGTTCGTGGCGCGCATAGGAGCGCATCCATGCTTTGCCGCACCCTATCGAACGGATGGGTGGCGCGATCCGATGATGGACGGCGCGAACGGCTCAACGCGTCTGCGGCAGGATCACGTCGCACGCGGCCCGGCCGATCGAGGTGGGACCGAACAGCTGCAACCGCCGGCCTTCGATGGCGGCGAACAGGCCGATCAGGCCGGCGTCTTCCTCCGGTCCGGCCGCCTGGACGTGCGCTTCCAGCGCCTGTTCGGCCTCCGCCCAGTCGGCGAAATCGCGCCCGAGATAGGCGGCGACATCGGCGAGATCGCGCGCGGCGACTGCCTCGCCCGCCATATCGGCGCGCGAAATCCACTCGATCAGCTCGGCCGCCTGCCCCTTCTGTGCTTCGTCCAGCGGCGTGGCCGGGGTGATGCTCGCGACGGTATCGGCCAGCTTCGCGATCAGCGCGGCATTGTGGCCGCGCGTCTCCGCCAGCGGCGGCAGCTCCGGCAGCGGCACCCCGGCCAGTTCGGACAGCGCCAGCAGGATCGACCGGCGCAGCGCCAGATCGAACTGGAGATAGACGGCATGGGGATCGCCGGGCCGCGGCTCCGCCACCGTGCCGGTGAACTGCATCGTGCCGAGGACGGAGAATTGCAGGACGTGGAACAGCACGGCGGCATGATCCACCGGCTCGCCGGTCGCCTCTTCGTAATAGCGGACCAGTTCGGCCAGCGGCGCGCCAAGCGGTTCGATCGTGTCGCGCATCCCCATCGTCGCCAGATCGGTCAGCGGATCGCCGATCATGCCGAACTCGAAATCGTAGAGCTTCGTCATCCGGCCTTCGTGGACGAGGAACTGGCCGCTATCGAACTGGATGAAACTCGCGCTGGTCCGGTGCTCCGGCACGTTGCGCTGCAGCCAGCCGATGACGAATTCGAGGAACGGCTCGGCCCGTCGCCTGGTGCGGTGATATTGCGGCAGATAGGCGCGCAGGCCCACGAGCGCGATGTCCTTCGCGCCCTGCGGCAGGTGGATGCCCGCTTCCTGCACGAACGGCTCCAGCGGCGCTCGGTGCATCGCCGCCACTGCCGCCATATACTCGCGCCCGACCGCCGACTTCGCATCCGCCGACAGGTCCGACAGATCGCGCGTGCCTGCGATCGACTCCATCACGATGCAGGGCGGATCAGCGAGGTAGCCATATATCTTCGGCACCGGCACGCCGGCATCGTCGAGGATGCGGATGATATCCGCCTCGCGCTTCAGATCGGGAAAGATCGCGACATCGCCGGTCCGGTCGCCACGCAGATGGAGGTGGAGGATCGCGCCATCCTTTTCCACATCGGCGAACCAGGCCGGGCGCCAGCGCACCTGCCGCTCGATGCGGACGATGCGGCCGCCCGTCACCTCCTCCACATAAGCGTGGATGCGGGCCACGGCGGCATCGTCATAATCGGCTACGCCGATCGTTTCGTCGGTCATTTCGTTTCCTCTTGAGGCGGCTCAGCCGAAGGCGGCGGCGGCCAGGCGCGTATCCATATATTCCCGGCCCTCGACGATCAGGCCGTCGCGGATCACGAGCAGGTTGTGATATTCGTTGCGGTAGACCTTGCCGGGAAACACCATCTCGCTACGCGCCTCCACCGCCACGCGGTCGCCCTCGGCGGTGAGGCCGACGATCTCGGCACTGCGGCGTTCGGCGGTGAGCAGGCCGGTGGCGACGGACTGGATGAAGGTCGCGCGGTCCATGTCGCCAAACCCCAATATCCACCAGGTCACGTCCGGGTGCTGGAGCGCGTCGACCGTGGCGACGTCGCCATCGACCACCGCCTGCATGTAGCGGCGCGCAACCGCCTTGTTGGCCTCGATATCCGCCATCACCGCTCCCCCTTGCCATAGAACAGATCGGCGATGCCGGCCGTGTAGAAGGCCAGCTTGTCTTCACCGAGCGCATAATGCGGGATCACCGGCGTGCAGGCATCGGCATCGGCCGTGCGATCGCGCATCCGGCGCAGCACCTCGTCCTTCGGGCCGACGAGGGCGATGCTTTCCACCATCTCGTCCGGGCACGCGGCGATCATGCCGGCTATGTCGTTGGCGGCGAACCGCTCCTGCAGGGCACGCGCCGGCGCGCCCATGCCGATCGCATCGAAATAGCGGAGATATTGCGGCGACTGGCTGTAGAAGGCGATGGTCGGCCGGGCATCCGCGATCGCCTCCGCGCGATCGTCGTTCACCGCCACGAACATCTGGAGGTTCAGCGTCACCGCCTCGCGAGGCCGGCCGCCTTTGGCGAGCCCCCGCTTCAGCGCCGGCAGCGTTTCGTCGCGGATCCACTGCTCGTTCCACAATGGATGGCCGAGCAGACCGTCGGTGATCTCGCCCGCCATCTCGCACGCATTCTGGAACACGGCGGGCAGGTAGATCGGCACGGCGCTGCGCACCGGCGGAGCCAGCGTGCGGAAATGGCGCAGGTCGAGCGTGTGATATTCGCCCTCCAGCAGGCCAAGTTCGCCGGTATGGCCTTTCTCCACGATCGTGCGGACCAGCCCGATCACCTCGCGCATGTGGCGCAACGGCTTGCCGTAGGTGGCGCCGAACGCGCCCTCCGTCAGGCTCTGCGCACTCGATCCTAGGCCCAGCACGGCGCGTCCGTCGCTGATCCGATCAAGGTCCATGATGTTGCACGCCGTTTCCAGCGGGCTGCGGACGAAGGCGAGCGCGATGCCGGTGCCCAGTTGCAGATGTTCGCTGACGGCGGCGGCGGCGGACAAGGGCAGGAAGGGCGCGCCGAACGTCTGCGACGACCAGATCCCTTCGAGCCCCGCCGACTCGTACATCGCGACCGCCGCGACCAGCTGCGCGCGCGGCAGCGGCGGCAATTGCGCCCACACCCGGCTTTCCGCTCCCATCGCCGCTCCTCCCGCTTCGTTCCCGTCGGTCCTACGGGCTGGCGGGCGGGCGCAACCGGCCAAGCGATAGGTCGCATCGGCGATCCCCCCGATATCTGTGGGCGGCAGCACGCCGAAACGGGAGAAGCGCATGGGCCGTCTGCAGGAC
>CAXTTS010000092.1:0-668 GCA_964247265.1 uncultured Sphingomonadaceae bacterium | reverse complement strand
CCTTCGAGGAGGCGCTGGGCGCACGGATCATCGCGAACGGCGCGGCGCGGCGCGCATTACCCCGGCCGGTCGGTAGGGCGCAATCCAGCGGAGGGCACTGGCGTCGGAACGAGGCGGCGGCGTGATCGCGCGCGACGCACGGGAGGGACGCATGGGCCGTCTGCAGGACAAGATCTGCATCATCACCGGCGCCGGCAGCGGCATCGGCCGCGCGAGCGCGCGCATGTTCGCCGCCGAGGGCGGGACGGTGGTGGTGGCCGATATCCGCGCCGAGCCTGCCGAGGAGGTGGCGCACGCGATCGAGGCCGCGGGCGGCCGCGCGCTGGCGATGACGGTGGACGTGGGCGACGAGGCGCAGCTGGCGCGGATGATCGGCGATACCGTCTCCGCCTACGGCCGGATCGACGTGCTGTTCAACAACGCGCTGTTCGTGAACATGGAAATGGCGATGCGCGACGCCGATTTCCTGAACTTCGACCCGGAGATATTCCAGGCGAACCTGCGGGTGAACGTGCTGGGCGCGGTGCTGGCGAGCAAGCTGGTGCTGCCGCACATGCTGGAACGCGGCAAGGGATCGATCATCGCCACCTCGTCGGGCAGTTCGCTGGGCGGCGACGTGACGGCCTATAGCTATGGATCGTCCAAGGCGGCGCTCAACTGGTTCGTCC
>CAXTTS010000091.1:4371-11716 GCA_964247265.1 uncultured Sphingomonadaceae bacterium | reverse complement strand
GCCCAGCCGCGCGTCGCGCGGGTGGATGTCGGCCCGCGCGCCGCGCTCGGCCTGCCGCTGGCCGGCACCGCCGTCACCCTCGCGGCGGAGTGGCGGATCAGGGTCGCGGGCGATGCCAGCCCGCGCTCCGGCCTGGCGCTGACCCTCGCCTCCGATTTCTGACGAGTAGCGCCCGTCCCCGCTGACGGACCGGGCGAAATAGGCTAGCCGGGGCCATGGACCTGTATCTGCCGATCGCCGGCCTGTCGGTGAACATCCTAGTGATCGTCGGGCTCGGCGGCCTCGTCGGCATCCTCTCCGGCATGTTCGGCGTCGGCGGCGGCTTCCTGACGACGCCGCTGCTGATCTTCTACGGCATCCCCCCGGCGGTGGCGGTCGCCTCCTCCGCCACCCAGATCACCGGCGCCAGCGTGTCGGCGGTGCTCGCCCATCATCGCCGGCAGGGGGTGGATTTCCACATGGGGGCGGTGCTGGTGGCCGGCGGCGGCATCGGCACGATCGTCGGCGGCTATGTGTTCCGCTGGCTGCAGAGCACCGGCCAGATCGATACGGTGGTCGGCATCCTCTATGTCGTGCTGCTCGGCTCGATCGGGCTGCTGATGGCCAAGGAGGCGGCGCAGGCGATCGCGATCATGTGGGGCAAGGCGGCGGCGAAGCCCGCCATCCGCCGCCACCACCCGCTGATCGCGGCGCTGCCGATGCGCTGGCGCTTCTACCGGTCGGGCCTCTACATCTCGCCGCTGGCGCCGCTGATCCTGGGCTTCGGCACCGGGCTGCTCACCGTGCTGCTGGGGGTGGGCGGCGGCTTCGTGCTGGTGCCGGCGATGATCTACCTGCTCGGCATGTCGACGCGGGTGGTGGTGGGCACGTCGCTGTTCCAGATCCTGTTCGTCACCGCCGCCACCACGCTGGTGCATGCCACGACGACGAAGGCGGTGGATATCGTGCTGGCCGGGCTGCTGCTGATCGGCAGCGTCACCGGCGCGCAGATCGGCGCGCGATTCGCGCAGCGGGTGCGGCCGGAGTGGCTGCGCTTCGCCTTGGCCGGCATCGTGCTGGCGGTGGCGATCCGCATGGCGCTGGGCCTCGGCTGGCGGCCGGACGAGATCTACACGGTGCAGGCGCTGTGAGGCTGGCGTGGCTGCCCGTCATGGCCGTGCTGCTCGGCGGGGCGGCGCAGCCCAAGCTGGTGCCGGACGTGTCGCAGCGCCGGATCGACATCGTCACCAGCTTCACCGGCGCCGAGTTGCTGCTGTTCGGCGCGATCGTCTATCCCGACGGGCGGCCGCCGGCCCATCCCGCCGATGTGGTGGTCGTCATCAAGGGGCCGGCCGAATCGGTGCTGCTGCGCGAGAAGCAGAAGGTCGCGGGCATCTGGGTCAATGCGGAAAGCGCGCGCTTCCGCTCGGTGCCGTCCTTCTACGCCGTCGCCTCGTCGCGGCCGGTCGAGCGGGTGGTCGATCGGCGCACCGCCGCGATCTACGAATTCGGCGTCAACAACATCCAGCTTTCCCCGGCGAGCAGCGCGGCGCCCGACGTGCAGAAGCGGTTCGAGCATGGCCTTGTCGATCTCAAGCGCCGGCTGGGCCTCTATGCCGAGGAGCCGGACGGCGTGGAGGTGAGCGAGGCGGTGCTGTACCGCGCGCGCATCAGCCTGCCGGCGCGCGTGCCCGTCGGCAAATATACCGCCGAGACGTTTCTGGTGCAGGATGGCCGCGTGATCGCCGCCGCCGTGCGCGACATCGCGATCGATCGCAGCGGGTTCGAGCGGATCGTCGCCAGCTTCGCGCAGACCCAGGCGCTCGGCTACGGCCTGATGGCGGTGGCTTTGTCCGTGCTGCTCGGCTGGCTGGCGGGCATCGCCTTCGGGCGCAAATAGGCACTCTCCGGCGTTTCGCGCGTAGAGCGGTGATGCCGACGGGAGGGCGTGATGAACTGGATGCTGCTGCCGCTGAAACGCTATGCCACTTTCACCGGGCGGGCGCGGCCGAAAGAATATTGGCTGTTCGCGCTGTTCGTCCTGCTCGGCAGCATCGTTGCGGTGATCGCCGAGTCGCTGCTGGGCATCGGCAGCGGGGAGAGCATCCGCACGGTCGGCGACGGCAGCTACAGCCTCTATTCGCAGCACATGATGGGCTGGCTCAGCGGCCTGTTCTCGCTGGCGATGATCCTGCCGTCGCTGGCCGTGGCCGTGCGGCGGCTGCACGACACGGATCGTTCGGGCTGGTGGCTGCTGATCGCCTTCGTACCGGTGGTCGGCACGATCGCGCTGTTCATCTTCTTCGTGACGGGCGGCACGCGCGGGCAAAACCGCTTCGGGCCGGATCCGGTGGAGGTGGGAGAAGGCGGCGCGCTCTAGCGCCGCCCGATCAGTAGGCGTTGCGGTGGATCAGCACCTTGAACGTGCCGAACAGGATCGAGACGTCGCGCCAGATCGTCCAGTCCTTCAGATATTCCAGATCGGCGCGCAGCCGGTTGGTCAGATCGATGCTCTCGTGCGTCGCGCCGCGATAGCCGCGGATCTGGGCCAGGCCGGTGATGCCGGGCTTGGAGGCGTGGCGATGCCAGTAACGCTGATCGACCTCCCAGAATAGTTGCACGCCGGCGAGCGAACCGAGCGCGTGGGGGCGCGGGCCGACCAGGCTCATATCGCCCTTCATTACGTTCAGCAGCTGCGGCAGCTCGTCGATGCTGGTGGCGCGGATGAACTTGCCGACGCGGGTGACGCGATTGTCGTCGCGCTGGGTCGACTGATTGCCGTTCGCATCGCACATCTCGGTCCGCATGCTGCGGAACTTGTACATCGAGAACAGGCGGTTGCCACGGCCAAGGCGCTGCTGCCGGAAGAAGATCGGGCCGGGGCTGTCCAGCCGCACGGCCAGCGCCGTGACGAGCAGCAGCGGCGCCAGCCCGAGCAGCACCGGCACCGTCAGCACCAGATCGAGCGCGCGCTTCTTGGCGCGGCTGCGCAGCGAGAGCGGGCCGGTCGAGACCAGCATCGTGTCGTGGCCCTCGAACGCGCTGAAGCCGATCGCGCCGCATTCATTATATTGCGAGGCGATCACCTCGCCCCGGATGTTCGCGCCCTTCAGCAGCATCGCCCACACCTGCCGCCGCTCGGGCGAGCAGGAGACAATGACGCGATCGAAATCCTTGATAAGCGCGCCCAGCCGATCCAGCATGTGCGGATCGTTCGCGTTGGGCCGCAGGTTGAACAAGGCGGCCTCGATCATGGTGGCGCCCTGCGGCGGATCGAACGGCTTGTCGTCGACGATCACCATCTCGTTCAGCGGATTGCCGCCGGTGGCGCGGGTGACGTAGCGGCCGAAGGCGAGCCGGCCGGCGGTGAGCAGCACCACGCCGCCGACCGTACCCATGCCGAACACCAGCCGCGACAGCGATTCGCTGGCGCGCAGGAAGAAAGCGAGGAACAGGATGGTCGCGGCGGTGAACAGGAAGGAGGTCAGCGCGCGCAGCACGCCCGTCATCGGCTTGCGCAGCACCTCGATGCTGTAGGCGTTGCTGTTCAGCGCGACGCCGGCATAGATGGGCAGGGTGATGAGCGCGATCGCGATGCCGCCGCCATCGATCAGCGAGCCGGTACGGATCAAGGCGGCCAGGAGGAACGCGGCCGTCACCGCTGCGCCATCCAGCGCGAGCAGGCCGACATAGAGCCGGAGGCGCAGCGCCTGCTTGGGAAGGCCGCTCGCCCCGCTCGAAAGCTGACGAGGATCAAAACCGATCCGGGTGTTTACTGCGTTCACGTCCGCCCCCATCGTGCATCGCGTTCGGAAGCTGCGAAAACCGCGACGATTAACGACCCGTAAAGCCAATCTACGACTCCGGTTTGTGCGGCGCAACACATATAACGGAGGAAAGCTTACTCCGAAATGGATGTTCATCCCGATATTGGACTCAGGCGATGAACCACAGCAGCGCCATGCCGGACGCCATCGCCACCGCGCCCGAGGCAAGCGACAGCGCGTGGACCACGCGCTCCATCCCGTCGCGCTGCTGCGGCGGCAGCAGCCACCGCTCATATTCGGCAGCGTTCAGCCGGGCATTCAGTTCCGCGTGCATCGCGCCGACCGGGCCACCGGCGGCGAAACCGGACACCGAATGGTACATGTCGTCGCACGGATCCGCCTCAAGGGTGAAAGCGGGCGGAACGGCTTTGCGGATCGGGATCATCTTGACGCCTTACGATGGGACCGGCGCCGCTATATCCCCGGAGACACTCGCAAGCCGTAAAGGCGAATGCTTGACGGAAGTGAAACCGCAAAAAGGGATGGAGGGCAAAGCCTTAACCGGATCGCCTTAGCAAGCCACGCTGGATCTGAGGGGCAGGACATGAACGACATGACAGGGCTGCACCGATCGGCGCGCGAGGATGCGACGGCGGCCGCCGATCTGATCGAGATCGGCCGACTGCTGGAAGTCGGCGGATCGACCTCCGAGATCGCGCTCGACGGTACGCTGCTCCGGGCGCTGGCCGACGATCCCGATCCGGGTGTCGCGATGGCGGGCCAGATCGGCAGCCAGGTGAAGGTGAAGGTGGGGCATCGCTGGCTGCTTGCCAATATCCGCACCCTGCGACTCGCGGCGCCGGATACAGATGTGGTCGTTTCGCGAGTCGATTTCCTCGGCGAGGGCGATCGCGATCCGTTCACCGGCCGGCTGACCAACTTCCGCCGGGGCGTCACCCGCTATCCGGCGCCCGGCGCACCGATCCACCCGGTCAGTTCGGTGGAGATGCAGCAGATCTATGCGGCGGACGATCGCCCCCATATCGAGATCGGCTCGGTCTACCCGACGAAGGATATCCGCGCCGCCCTCTATGTCGATGCCCTGCTCGGCAGGCATTTCGCGCTGCTCGGCTCCACCGGCACCGGCAAGTCCACGTCGGCCGCGCTGATCCTCCACAAGATCTGCGACATGGCGCCGGAGGGCCATATCGTGATGATCGATCCGCACGGCGAATATCCCGCCGCCTTCAAGGGCGCGGGCGAGATCTTCAACGTCGACAATCTGGCGATGCCCTACTGGCTGATGAACTTCGCCGAGCATGTCGAGGTGTTCGTCACCTCCACCGGCGCCGAACGGCAGCAAGATTCCGACATCCTCGCCAAATGCCTGCTGGCCGCGCGCGCCAAGAATCGCTGCGCGGAGGGGATCACCAAGCTGACCGTGGACAGCCCGATCCCCTATCTGCAATCCGATCTGCTCGCCATCATCCAGGCCGAGATGGGCAAGATCGACAAGGCCGGCGGCAGCGCCCCCTATCAGCGGCTGAAGACCAAGATCGAGGAGATACGCGCCGATCCGCGCTACGCCTTCATGTTCTCCGGGATGCTCGTCAGCGACAGCCTCGCCGCTTTCCTCGCGCGCATCTTCCGCCTGCCGGGCCACGGCAAGCCGATCTCGATCGTCGACGTCTCGGGCGTGCCGAGCGACATCACCAACGTGGTGGTGGCGGTGCTGGCGCGGATGGTGTTCGATTATGCGGTATGGTCGCGCGGCGAGATGCAGCGCCCGGTGCTGCTGATCTGCGAGGAGGCGCACCGCTACATCCCGTCCGATCGCGTCACCACCGGATCGGCGGTGCGCGGCATATTGGAGCGGATCGCCAAGGAGGGCCGCAAATATGGCGTCTCGCTCGGCCTCGTCACGCAGCGCCCGTCCGATCTGGCGGAGGGCGTGCTTTCCCAATGCGGCACGATCATCACGATGCGGCTGAACAACGATCGCGATCTCGCCTTCGTCCGCGCGGCGATGCCGGAGGGATCGCGCGGTTTCCTCGATACGATTCCGGCGCTGCGCAACCGCGAGTGCATCGTCAGCGGCGAAGGCGTGGCGATCCCGGTGCGGGTGACGCTGGACGATCTGGAGGCGAACAAGCGCCCCGCCTCGAACGATCCGCTGTTTTCCGACCTGTGGCGCCAGAGCGGCGGCGAGGCGGAGACGATCGACCGGGTGGTGCATCGCTGGCGCAGCCAGGGGCGCTAAGGTGCGGCGCCCTCAATCCTCCACGATGCGGCTGTGCCGCCGCGTGTCGCGCATCAGCAAAGCGGTGACGAAGCTCACCGCCAGCAGCGCGATCGCGTAAACGTAGAAGCCGCGCTCGATCCCCTCGCTCTTGAACCACAAGGCGACATATTCGGCCGTGCCGCCGAACGCGGCATTGGCCACCGCATAAGGCAGCGCCACGCCGAGCGCGCGGACGTGGGTGGGAAACAGCTCCGCCTTCACCACCGCGCCGATCGCGGTATAGCCCGCCTGCAACGCCATCGCGCCCAGGATCAGCAGCAGCGCCTGCCCGACCGATCCGCCCGCCGCCACCCCGGTCATCACCGGCCACAGCGCCAGCGCGCCGCCGCCGAAGGAGACCAGCAGCATCGTCCGCCGCCCGACCAGATCGGAGAGCCAGCCGGCGACCGGCTGGAACAGCATGAAGGCGATCAGGCTCAAGGCGCTGATCTCGGATGCCTGCGGCTTCGTATAGCCCGCCGTGTTGACGAGGAACTTCTGCATGTAGGTGGTGAAAATGTAGAAGCCGAGCGAGCCCCCGGCGGTAAGCCCCACGATCGTCATCACCTCGCGCGGGTAATCGCGCAGCAGGCGGCGCATCGTGCCCGCTTCGGCACCGGCCGCCTCGGCCTTCACGAAAGCGGCGCTCTCCGCCAGCCCGCGCCGGATCCAGAACACGATCACCGCCAGCATCGCGCCGATCACGAACGGCACGCGCCAGCCCCATGCGCCCAGCGCCTCGGGCGATAAGGTCCGCTGGAGCAGGATCAGCACGCCGAGCGCGAGCAGCTGCCCGCCGACGAGCGTGACATAATGGAAGCTGGACCAGAAGCCGCGCCGCCGCGCGCCCGCCATCTCGCTCATGTAAGAGGCGGACGCGCCATATTCGCCACCGACCGACAGCCCCTGCACCACCCGCGCGAGCAGCAGCAGCAGCCCGGATGCAGCGCCGATCGTGGCGTGCGACGGGATCAGCGCGATCATCAGCGATCCGCCGCACATCATGCCGACCGACAGGCTCAGCGCCGCCCGCCGCCCCGCGCGATCCGCATAGATGCCCATCGCCCATGCCCCCACCGGGCGCGCGGCGAAGCCCACCGCGAACACCGCCGCGGTTTGCAGCAGCTGCGTCGTCGGGTCGCCCTCCGGAAAGAACACCGGCGCGAAATAAAGCGCGAAGGCGGCATAGGCGTACCAATCGAACCATTCGACCAGATTGCCCGCCGCGCCGCCCAGGATCGCCTTCAGCCGCGCGGCATTGCCCATGCCCCGGGCGGCGTCCGCCTTCTTCCCGTCATCGATCATGAAGGTCCCCTTG
>CAXTTS010000091.1:746-4361 GCA_964247265.1 uncultured Sphingomonadaceae bacterium | reverse complement strand
GCATGACGCGGCACCGCCGAGAAACAGGTTGCGTTCGTCGCGGCCGGCGCGGTGTTCGTCGAAACAGCCTGCCGTCTCGCGCGGGAAGGCGCATCGTGCGGCCATGCCCGGCACGCCGCCTTCCTGCCCGATCGGATCCGACGAACATTGCCTGTTCGGCCTGCGCGGGCCGTCGGCACCGTCAGCCGCCGACGAGACGAGCCGGGAGGCACGCCGCCGCCGCACCCTCGCCGATCTTGCCATGACCGAGCAGGAATGGGCGCGGCGCTACGCAGAAACGGCGGGCTGACCGGGGTCGTTCGCGCCGCGCGCCGATGGTGTCACGGCCGCCCCGGTGGCGTTTCCCGGCGGCAGCGGCTATCGGCGGCGCAAACCTCGCTTCCCGGACACCCGCATGACCGATGCCCCGACCACCCGCGCCACCGATCGCGCGTCCGACCGCCCCGTCGGCCGGCCCGACCGTCGCACCTTCGCGATCATCTCCCACCCCGATGCCGGCAAGACGACGCTGACCGAAAAGCTGCTGATCGCCGGCGGCGCGATCCACATGGCGGGCGAGGTGAAGGCGCGCGGCCAGGCCCGCCGCGCCCGATCGGACTGGATGAAGATCGAGCAGCAGCGCGGCATCTCCGTCACCTCGTCGGTGATGACGTTCGAATTCGACGACATCGTGTTCAACCTGCTCGACACGCCGGGGCACGAGGATTTCAGCGAGGACACCTACCGCACGCTGACCGCGGTCGATTCCGCCGTCATGGTGATCGACGCCGCGCGCGGCATCGAGGCGCAGACGCGCAAGCTGTTCGAGGTGTGCCGCCTGCGGTCGGTGCCGATCATCACCTTCGTCAACAAGGTCGACCGCGAGGGCCGGCCGCCGTTCGAGCTGCTGGACGAGGTGGCGGAGATGCTGCAGCTCGACGTCTGCCCGATGAGCTGGCCGGTCGGCATGGGCGGCGAGTTCGAGGGCGTGTACGATCTGTATGCCAATACGCTCGCCCGGCCCGAGGGCGGCAGCCGCGCGTTCAACGGCGCCGCGCTGCCCTTCACGGGGCTGAACGATCCGGCGCTGGCCGGCACGCTGACGCCGACCGGGCTGGAGCGGCTGATCGAGGATGCGGAGTTGGCGCAGGGTGCCTATGCGCCCTTCGATGCCGAACGCTATCGCGCGGGCGACCTGACGCCGGTCTATTTCGGCTCGGCGCTGAAGGATTTCGGCATCGCCGGGCTGATCGGCGCGCTGGCCGACTATGCGCCGCCGCCCCGCCCGCAGCCTGCCGACCCAGGGCCGGTGTCGCCCGACGGCGACGAGGTCACCGGCTTCGTGTTCAAGGTCCAGGCGAACATGGACCCGCAGCACCGCGACCGCATCGCCTTCATGCGGCTGTGCTCGGGCACGTTCAGGCGCGGCATGAAGCTGACGCCGAGCGGATCGGGCAAGCCGATCGCGGTGCACTCGCCGATCCTGTTCTTCGCGCAGGACCGCGAGATCGCCGACCTGGCCTATCCGGGCGACATCATCGGCATCCCCAATCACGGCACGCTGCGCGTCGGCGACAGCCTGAGCGAACGCGCCGACGTGCGCTTCACCGGCCTGCCCAATTTCGCGCCCGAGATCCTGCGCCGCGTCCAGCTGAAGGACCCGACCAAGACCAAGCAGCTGCGCAAGGCGCTGGACGACATGGCCGAGGAAGGCGTGACCCAGGTCTTCTATCCCGAGATCGGGTCGAACTGGATCGTGGGTGTCGTCGGCCAGTTGCAGCTGGAGGTGCTGCTCAGCCGGCTGGACGCGGAATACAAGGTCGCGGCCGGGCTGGAACCCGCGCCGTTCGACACCGCGCGCTGGGTGAGCGGCGATCCGGCCGACGTGAAGGCGTTCGCCGAGCTGAACCGCACCGCGATGGCCAGGGATCGCGACGGCAACCCGGTGTTCCTGGCGAAGTCGGCCTGGGAGGTCGGCTATGTGCAGGACCGCTATCCCAAGGTGGCCTTCGCGGCGACGCGGGAGCGCTGAGCCGGAGGCGCGTCGCGCGCAGCGGACGGAGCCGGTGCGCCGCGGCGCACCGGCTCCGTCCGGCGACAGCGAAGCTGATCGACCGACGGCGGCGGCTTTGCCGACGCCAGGCTTCCGCACTTGGTCCCGCCGCGGCAAAGCCGCGTCGTCGGTCGTCGCTGCACGACGCCGGCCGGGCGGGGCGATGCGCCTTTCGGCGCACCCGCGCCGTCGGCTTCGCCCGACGCGCCTTCGCCCCGCCTAAAAACGAACCGCGAACGTTCCGAACACCTGCCGCGGGTTGCCGTAGAACACAGTCGCGATCCCCTCCTTGCCCAGCGTTGGGCTGTAGCGGCCGTTGGCGAGCACGACCGGCACGCCGGCGACGTCGGTGGCGAGGTACTGATAACCGCCGATCTTGTAGCGCTCGTTCGTCAGGTTCTTGCCGTGGATGCCGATCGAATAGCGACGCTCCGGCCCGAAGCTGTAGGTCGCATGCGCATCGTACAGCGTGTAGCCGGGCTGATCGAGGAACGGGCTCGCCAGCTCGAATTGGTGGGTCAGGCTGCGATAGGAGGCGATGCCCGACAGGCTGAGCGATCCCTCCCCCACCGGCACCAGCGCCGCCAGCGTGCCGGACAGCGTCCATTCCGGCGTATTCTGGAACACGCGGTACTGCGCGATGTTGATCGGCGCAGCCCCGGCAGTGACGCTGCCCAGAAAGCTGCGGTATTTGGCGTCCAGATAGCCGAGCGTCCCGTTCAGGCTGATGCTGGAACCGTCGCCGGCGAAGTCGCGCGCCAGGATCGCCGTCACTTCGGCCTCGGCGCCCTTGATCCGCGCCTTGGCCGCGTTGGTCGTGATGCCGCAGAAGTTCGGCTGACCGGCGATGATGCACCCCTGCGAGCCCGGCACCTGCACATCGGCATAGTCTGAATAAAAGGCATCGGTCGCCAGCGTCAGGCGCCGGTCGAACAGGGCGCCCTTGTAGCCGATCTCGTAGCTCGTCACTGTTTCGGGATCGAAGGACAGGTAATTGTAGATGTCCTGATAGCCGATGCCGGGCGTGCCGTCGGTGTCGGACGCCTGCGTCGCGGAACCGCGCGGGTCGAAGCCGCCGCCCTTGAAGCCTTCGGAATAGGAGCCGTAGAGCAGGTGGTCGGGCGTCGGCTTGAAGCTGAGGCTGGCGCGCGGGGTAAAGCGCTTGAAGTTGGCCTCGCCGCGGAAGTTCGTCGCCGCCGCTCCGAACGGGGCCGGGCTGGCGCCGAAGGTCGAGCCGAAATTGACCGCGCCCGCATAGTTCTGCTTGAACACGAACGACTTGCGCTGGTCCCAGGTGTACCGGCCCCCCAGCGACAGGCTGACCGCCGGCACGAAGTCGAAGGTGAAATCCGCATAGACCGAGCTCGTCTCCGTCCTGACATCGCCCGACGTGCTGGCGTTTAGACCGGCGAGCGTCGTGTTGATCAGCACGTCGAACCGGGTCTGCGCCTTGGCGCCGAGGTAGTAATAGCCGACCAGCCCGTTGACCCGGTCCGAGCTGACCAGCAGCTGGAATTCCTGGCTGGTCTGGTTGTTGCGATAGACCGCGGGCACGTCGACATCGACCGACGGCGTCGCGTCGA
>CAXTTS010000091.1:0-736 GCA_964247265.1 uncultured Sphingomonadaceae bacterium | reverse complement strand
GATCGGCGTGTACGAGCGATCCTCGCGGTAGGCGCTGATCGACCGCAGCGTCAGCAGGTCGCTGAGCTTGGCGGTGACCGACAGCGAACCGCCGCCCGCCTGCACATCCTGGCGCGGGAAGTTCAGCCCGGCATTGGTGTCATAGACGTTGGTGAGCACCGGCGAGCCGGTCAGATAGCCGGCGAACAGGCGATGGCCGTTGCGCGGATTGGACCTGTCGTGGGTGTAATCGCCGGTCAGGCGCACGAACAAGCGGCTGTCGGGCGTTTCCGCCTCCACCGTCGCGCGCGCGGCCCAGACGTCCTTGTTGTAATTGTCGATGCCCAGATTGCGGTTGCGGCCAAAGCCGTCGCGCGTCAGCCGCGCGCCCGTCACGCCGGCCTTGAGCCAGGAGGCGAGTGGCGCCGACATGCCCAGCACGCCATCGGCCTGGTTGTACGAGCCATAGGTGGCGCGCGCCGTCAGCGCGAGATCGTCGGGCAGCCGCTTGGTGACGTACTTGATCGCACCGCCGATCGTGTTGCGGCCGAACAGCGTCCCCTGCGGCCCGCGTAGCACCTCGATCCGGTCGACATCGTAGATGTCGAGCACGGCCGCCTGCGGCCGGTTAAGGTACACGTCGTCGAGATAGATGCCGATACCCGATTCGAAGCCCGGCACGGGGTCCTGCTGCCCGACGCCGCGGATGAATGCGCTGAGCGTCGAATTGGTCCCGCGCGCATCCTTCAGCGTCGTG
>CAXTTS010000090.1:0-11738 GCA_964247265.1 uncultured Sphingomonadaceae bacterium | reverse complement strand
TGCGCGTCGAGATATTCGACAAGGTGAACGCGCTCGGCATCGGCGCGCAGGGGCTTGGCGGCCTCGCCACCATCCTCGACGTGAAGATCCTCGACTGGCCGACGCACGCCGCCTCCAAGCCTGTGGCGATGATCCCGAACTGCGCGGCCACGCGCCACGCCCATTTCCACCTCGACGGCAGCGGCCCGGCGTTTCTGGAGACGCCGAAGCTGGAGGATTGGCCGAAGGTGGAATGGACGCCATCGAAGGAATCGATTCGCGTCGACCTCGATACGTTGACGCCGGAGGTGGTGGCGACGTGGAAGCCGGGCGATCGCCTGCTGCTGAACGGGCGGATGCTCACCGGCCGCGACGCCGCGCACAAGCGCATCCAGGACATGCTCGCGAAGGGCGAGCCGCTGCCGGTCGAGTTCGCCGGCCGCGTCATCTATTATGTCGGCCCGGTCGATCCGATCCGCGACGAGGTGGTGGGGCCCGCCGGCCCGACGACGGCGACGCGGATGGACAAGTTCACCAAGATGATGCTCGATCAGGGCCTGCTCGCGATGGTCGGCAAGGCGGAGCGCGGACCGGCGGCGATCGAAGCGATCAAGGCGGCGAAATCCGCCTATCTGATGGCCGTGGGTGGTGCTGCCTATCTGGTGGCGCGGGCGATCAAGCAGTCCCGCGTCGTCGGCTTCGCCGATCTCGGCATGGAGGCGATCTACGAGTTCACCGTGCAGGACATGCCGGTGACGGTGGCGGTGGATGCCACCGGCGAAAGCGTCCACCACACCGCGCCGCTGGTGTGGCGTGAGAAGATCGCGCGGGAGCGGCTGCTGGAAGGGGTGTGAGGGGCGGAGAAGCCGTCCGTCTCCGTTTGGTTCGAGCCTGTCGAGAACCGCTTCTCGACAGGCTCGTCTCGGCTCCACTCGACGCTGCTCTAAGCAAGCGGGACGCGCAGCCTGTGCCGATCGTCATAGCGCCGATTGCGCCATTGCGGCGTTGATGCGCGGATGAAGATCGTCCTCCGCCGCATCGCCGCCATCCTGCTCTGGCTCGTGATCCTGCTGCTGCTCGTACCGGTGGTGGTGCCGCCGTTCCTCGACCGCGTCTATTATCGCGGGCCAGCGAGCGACCATTTCGACGGACAGCGTTTCTTCAATCCCGATGGCGAGGCGGGGTGGAGCGGCGGCGGCTTTCCCATCGGCCGGATGCTGCGCTTCGGCCTGGGCGCGGGGCGGACGCCGTGGCCGGTGATAGTGCCGGTGCGGCAGACGAAGCCGGAACAGGTGCTTGAAGCCGGTGCTCCCGGCGCGACTTGTCCTGCTCCGTCTATCCACACCGCCGCGTCTCCCGGCGCGGTGGCCGCCGCGGCGCTGCGGGTGACGTGGATCGGCCATGCCACCGTCCTGATCCAGAGCGGCAGTCTGAACATCCTGACCGATCCGGTCTGGTCCGAACGCACCGGGCCGTTCGGGCGTGGGCCGAAACGGGTGCGCGCGCCCGGCATACGCATGGCCGATCTGCCGAAGATCGATCTGATCCTCGTCAGCCACAACCATTACGATCACCTCGACCTGCCGACGCTGCGGCAATTGTGGCAGCGGGACAGGCCGTTGATCGTCACCAGCCTGGGCAACGACGCTATCCTGCGCGAGGCGGGCATCCCTTCCGTGACGCGCGACTGGGGTGGCCGGGTGAGGACCAAGCTGCGGGCAGGGCTGACGTGCAGCAGCTTCGCCGACATGCCGATCGACGTGATCGTCACCCCCGTCCATCATTGGGGATCGCGCTGGTTCGCCGATCGCGATCGCGCCTTGTGGTCCGGGTTCCGCGTTACCCTGCCGGGCGGCGATATCGTGTTCGCGGGCGACACCGGCTTTGGCGACGGGCGTTGGATCGATCGGATGGCGGCAGGCGGGCCGATCCGCCTCGCGATCCTGCCGATCGGCGCTTTCCGGCCGGCGGAGCTGATGGCGCGCAACCATGTCGGGCCAGTGCAGGCGGTGGACATATTCGGGCGGCTGCATGCGGCGAACGCACTGGCGATCCACTGGGGCACGTTCCAGCTCGCTTCCGAAGGGGTGAACGAGGCGCCGGAGCTATTGGCCCGCACCCTGCGGCAGCGAAACATCGCGGCGGGCCGCTTCCGCGCGCCGGAGCCGGGCGTCGCCTGGGATGTGCCGCCGCTTACACCAGCCCGGTGAGATAATAGACCGCGATCACCAGGAATACCGTCGCCGTCTTGATCCCCGTCAGCGCGAGTATGTCCTTATAGGCCTGGCGGTGCGTCAGGCCCGTCACCGCCAGCAGGGTGATGACGGCGCCATTGTGCGGCAGCGTGTCCATGCCGCCGCTCGCCATCGCCGCCACCCGGTGCAGCACCTCGCGCGGGATGCCGGCGGCGTCGCCGGCGGCGGCGAACTGATCGGCCATCGCTGCCAGCGCGATCGAGAGGCCACCCGAGGCGGAGCCGGTGATGCCCGACAGCGTGGTGACAGTGATCGCCTCGTTGAGCAGCGGGTTGGGGATCGCGCGCAACCCGTCTTTCACCACCAGGAAACCGGGCAGCGCCGAGATCACCCCGCCGAAGCCATATTCCACCGCCGTGTTCATGCCGGCGAGCAGCGCGCCCCCCACGGCGGCCTTCGAAGCGTCGGTAAACCGCAGCCGCACCGTGCGGAACGCGGTGAGCAGGATGGTGAGGATGCCGAGCAGCAGCGCCCCCTCCACCGCCCACAGCGCGGAGACCTGCGCCACGTCCACCACGACCGGCGCCTTCAGCCCGACCAGCGACAGGGTGACGCTGGGGCCGGCGAGGCGGGGGATGGCGATCGTCAGCAGCAGGTTGGCGATGCCGACCACCAGCAGCGGCAGCATCGCCACCAGCGGGTGTGCCGGTGCCGTGTCGGTCGCCATATCCGGTTCGTTGACGAGGTCGGTGCCGTAGCCCTCACCAGCGCTCGCCAGCGTCCGGCGGCGCCAGTCGAGATACAGCAGGCCGGCGGCGACGATGAACAGCGACCCGATCAGGCCGAGCAGCGGCGCCGCCCAGGTCGTCGTGCCGAAGAAGCTGGCGGGGATGATATTCTGGATCTGCGGCGTGCCCGGCAGCGCGTCCATCGTGAACGTCAGCGCCCCCAGCCCGATGGTGGCCGGCACCAGCCGCTTGGGAATATCGGCGCGGCGGAACATCTCGGCGGCGAACGGATAGACGGCGAACACCGCGACGAACACGGAGACGCCGCCATAGGTGAGCAAAGCAGTGACGGCCATGATCGCCGAGATCGCCCGCCGCGATCCGACGAAGCCGATCACCGCCGCCACGATCGCGCGGGAAAAGCCCGATATTTCCACCATCTTGCCGAACAGGGCACCGAGCAGGAAGACCGGGAAATAGAGGCGGAGGAAGCTGCCGACCTTGTCCATGAACAGGCCGGAGAAGGCGGCGGGCACGGCCGCGGGATCGGTGAGCAACACCGCCAGCATCGCCAGCAGCGGCGCCATGATGATGACGCTGAAGCCGCGATAGGCCGCGATCATCAGCAGGATCAACGCCATTGCGGCGATCACGACGTCCATCAACCGGCCCCCTCATGCCTCCGCCCGCCTCGCCTGTGCAGGCGGAAGCGGGCGGAACGCAAGTGGGTTTGCCCGGCGACTGCCGCCGGGCCGCGAGGATCAATCCTGCGCGACGGGAGTGCCGGCGAGGGCGAGGCGCTCGGCGCGGGCGGCGGCGGCCTGTTCCGCCGAGACGCGCGCATTGTGCGCGGTCGCCCAATGGCTGATCTTGCCGGCCGGGATGGTGTGCAGCGTGGCGGCCTTGTTGCCCTGCACGATCGGGCGGTAGCTGTGCGGCGCACCCTTGCCCGACGGGCCGGAAACCTGGACGTGGGTGTCCGCGACGCTGGTGCCGGCGAAGGCGGGCGCGGCGACGAGGGCGAGGGCGGTGAGAGCGATACGGACGATCATGGCTGGCTCCTGGAAACGATGCGATTGCCGAGGAGATATGTTTCCGGCTTTGCTGGCGCGTCGCCTAGACGTTACGAAGCATGTCCATGTGGCTGCGCTGCCGCACGGGATGACCGGCCCGTAACAAAGTGTTGCGATGCCGCACATGCAGCATGGTGGGCGCCATCGATCCCGGCCCGGCGGTTGACCCGCCCCGAATCGCTGCCTACCTCGCTCGCCATGACATCGCCCGTGATCCTGCTCGTCGAGGACGATCCGGCCCTGCGCACGCTGACGACGCGTGCCCTGCAGGAGAATGGCTATCTCGTTCGCCCTGCCGGTTCGGCGCCGGAGATGTGGCTGGCGTTCGACAAGGAGCCGGTCGATCTCGTCCTGCTCGACATCATGCTGCCCGGCACCAGCGGCATCGAGCTGTGCCGCCTGATCCGCCAGAAAAGCGACGTGCCGATCATCTTCGTCAGCGCCAAGGGCAGCGAGACGGATCGCGTGATCGGGCTGGAGCTGGGTGCCGACGACTATATCGCCAAGCCGTTCGGCACGCGCGAGCTGATCGCCCGGGTCCGCGCGGTGCTGCGGCGGGGCGGGCTGGAGCGCCAGCAGGGCGACCGTGGCGATGGCCTGGCGAAGTTCGACGGCTGGACCGTCAGCTTTCCGCGGCGCGAGCTGCAATCGCCCGGCGGCGCGGTGGTGGACCTGACCGGCGCGGAGTTCGATCTGCTCGCCAGCCTGCTCGATCATCCGCAGCGGGTCATTGCGCGCGAGCGGCTGATCGAGCTGTCGCGCACGCGGCTGGGCGATTCGTCCGATCGCAGCATCGACGTGCTCGTCAGCCGCCTGCGACGCAAGCTTTCCAGCGCCGGCAAGGCGGCGCCGATTGTAACGGTGCGTGGCGTCGGCTACATGCTGAACGTGGAAGTCGAGCGAACATGAGCCGCGCCGCTTGAGACATTGGGCGCGGCCGTCGGTCGGGCTGATCGGGCAGATCTTCGCGATCCTGCTGCTGACCATCGTCATCGAGTTCGCCGCCAGCACCTTCCTTTACGAGCAGGCGAGCCGCTTTTCCGTGCGCGAGGACGAGGCGCGGCGGCTGGCCGAGCATCTGGTGATCGCGCGCAAGCTGATGAGCGAGCGATCGTGGCGCGAGCGGCCGGCGATGGCCAGCCGGCTGACCACCGATCGCTACGACGTGCGCTGGAGCCAGGCCTTTCCCGCCCCGCCGCGCGTGGCGCCGGGTCTGGACGAGATGCAGCGGCAGGTGCTGGCGTGGGAGCCGGCGCTGGCCGCCTCCGACCTGCGCCTGCGCCTGACGTCGCCGGGCCGACGCGGCATCGTCGTCGGGGGGATGCGGCTGCCCGACGGGACATGGCTGCGCTTCAGCACGACCGGGCATATCCACGGCTGGGATCTGGCGTTGGGCCGGATCGTGATCGCGCTGGTGCCCGCCTTCGGGCTGATCGTCCTGGGCGGCCTGCTCGTGCGGCGCACGCTGCGGCCGATGGGCCGGCTGGCGCATGCGGCGGAGCAGGTGGGCCTCGGCGGCAGCGAGATGGTGGCGGAAGGCGGCCCGGCCGAGCTGCGTCGCGTAATCCGCGCATTCAACGGCATGCAGGAGCGCATCCACCGCCTGATCGGCGATCGCACGCAGGCGCTGGCGGCGGTCGGCCACGACATGCGGACGCCGCTTTCGCGGCTGCAACTGCGAGCCGACGAGATCGGTGATCCGGTGGTACGGCAGGCGCTGCTGGGCGATGTGGCGGAGATGGAGGGCATGGTCTCCTCGCTGCTGGCTTATCTCGGCGGCGAGAATGATCCGGAAGCCCAGGTACATACGGACGTGGCGGTGCTGGCGGCGACGATCGTCGACGACATGGCGGATCGCGGCGCCGACGCCACCTACGAAGGCGCGGATCATCTCGAGATGCGCGTCCGCTCGCTGGGGCTGAAGCGAGCGCTCGGCAATCTCGTATCGAATGGGCTGCATTATGGCAGCAGGGTGATCGTCACCGTCGTCGAGGCGGCGGACCACGTGACCTTATGCGTGGACGATGATGGGCCGGGTATCCCGGAAGAGGATCTGGCGCGGGCACGCGAGCCGTTCATCCGGCTCGATCCGGCAAGAGGGCGCAACACGCAGGGGCTGGGGCTGGGCCTTGCTATCGTCGCCCGCTTCGTCGCGCTGGAAGGCGGAACGCTGCGCCTGAGCAACCGGCCCACCGGCGGGCTGCGCGCCGAGATCGTGCTGCCGCGCTGACGCGGGAGGCGACGCCGCCGCCGACGCAACACTTCCTTACAGCGGCGCGGCGGTGCAGCAAAACCGCCAGGCTATTCCGCCCCTATATCGCTGCGGCACATGCGCCGCGGCTTCAGGGAGTAGCAGGATGAACGAGCTCATCGGACGCGTCTTCAGCTTCGAGACGCACACCTTCCCGAACCAGAGCGCGCTCTACAACCGGCTGGCGACGGACGGCCAGAGCCCCAAGGCGCTGATGATCTCCTGCGCCGATTCGCGGATCGTGCCCGAACAGATCATGCAGGCGCAGCCCGGCGACCTCTTCGTCTGCCGCAACGCCGGCAACATCGTGCCCCCGTTCAGCCAGGCGAACGGCGGCGTCTCCTCCACCGTCGAATACGCGGTGGTGGCGCTCGGCGTGCGCGACATCATCGTGTGCGGCCATTCGGACTGCGGCGCGATGAAGGCGCTGAGCGAGCCGCACCAGTTGGAGGGCATGCCTAACGTCGCGGCCTGGCTCCGCCATTCCGAGGCCGCCGGGCAGGTGGTGGCGGCCTATCTCGACCTCGACGAGGCCGAGAAGGTGCGCGTGGTGGCGCTGGAGAATGTCGTGGCGCAACTCGCCCATCTGCGCACCCACCCATCGGTGGCGGCCGGCATCGCCCGGGGCGAGATCGCGCTGCACGGCTGGTTCGTCGATATTCATGCCGGCATGGTGCTGGGCCTCGATGGCCAGACGAACCGCTTCGTGCCGCTGCGCGAGGACCAGCCGCTGCCGGTGGCGCTGCCCAGCCAGCAGCGTTTCGCCTCCGACACCCATTACCCGCAGGCGGCGGAATGACCATCTCCGCCGCGCCGGCCGCTCGCGCCAAGGCGTTCGGCAAGGCGACGATCGTGCGGGATTTCACCGCATCTATCGTCGTCTTCCTCGTGGCAATGCCGCTGTGCATGGGCATCGCGATCGCCTCCGGCGTGCCGCCCGAAAAGGGGCTGATTACCGGGATCATCGGTGGCCTCCTCGTCGGCGCGCTGGCGGGGGCGCCGCTGCAGGTGAGCGGCCCGGCGGCGGGGCTGGCCGTGATCGTGTTCGAGATCGTGCGCGATCAGGGCCTGTCGGCGCTCGGGCCGATCCTCGTCCTCGCCGGGCTGATCCAGATCGCCGCCGGCATCTTCCGGCTCGGCGGCTGGTTCCGCGCGATTTCACCGGCGGTGGTGCATGGGATGCTCGCCGGCATCGGCATCCTGATCGTGGTCGGCCAGTTCCATGTGATGTTCGATGCGCGCCCGCTGGCGAGCGGCCTAGAAAATCTGGCGGCGATGCCCGGCCGCGTGTTCGGCCTGTCGACCGATCTTCGCGCGACCGAACTCGCCTTCGCCATTGGCATCCTCACGATCCTGACGATGCTCGGCTGGGAGAAATTCCGCCCGGCCTCGCTGCGGCTGGTGCCCGGTGCGCTGGTCGGCGTGATCGTCGGTACGCTCACCGCTTTCTGCCTCGGGCTGGGCGTCGCCAAGGTGAACGTGCCCGCCTCGATCTTCGCGGCGATCGACCTGCCGGGGCCGGACTATCTGTCGCGCCTGCTCGATCCCGCGATCCTCGCCACGGCGGTCGCCATCGCCTTCATCGCCAGCGCCGAGACTTTGCTGTCGGCCGCCGCAGTCGACCGGATGCACGACGGCGAGCGCACCGACTATAATAAGGAACTGCGCGCGCAGGGTATCGGCAACATGCTGTGCGGCCTGGCGGGCGCGCTGCCGATGACCGGCGTGATCGTGCGCAGTTCGGCCAATGTGCAGGCCGGCGCGCTGACCCGCGCGTCCAGCATGATGCACGGCGCCTGGATCCTCGGTTTCGTCATGCTGCTGCCGTGGCTGCTGCGCGAGATTCCGATGGCCGCGCTGGGCGGCATACTCGTCGTCACCGGTTGGCGGCTGGTGAGCCTCAGCCATGTGCGGCATCTGTTCACCCATCATGGCGTGCTGCCCGCGGCGATCTGGGCGACGACGCTGGTGATGGTGGTCGCGACCGATCTGCTGACCGGCGTGCTGGTCGGCCTCGGCCTCTCGCTGCTGGAACTGATTCCCCACGCCCGCCGCCTGCGCCTGCGGGTGGACCAGAAGCATGGGGCGGAGCGGAGCGAGATCCGCCTCGATGGCGCCGCGACCTTCGTCTCCCTGCCCAAGCTGAACGCCGCGCTGGATGCCGTGCCGGAAGGCAAGGCGGTGATGCTCGACATGGAGCGGGTGGACGCGGTGGACCACACCTCGGCCGAGATGCTGGGCGAGTGGCTTCAACGCAAGCGTCGATCCGGCCTGCGGGTGGATGTCTCCGATACGCGCGGCCACCTGGGCAAGCTTGCCAAGCAATCCTGACGGAGCGTGTCGGACACAGTTCGTAACGACCGAGCAATCGTCGGGACGAAGGCTGGCCGGTGCAGCAACAAAGCGTGCCGCATCGGCCACAACCGTTTCGCCCCACGACCGACGAGCCACCGAAACGCTTCGTGTCGGGCGAACGATTGCCTAGTCGATCTCGTCCGGGCGATCGCTGCACCGCCGCCTCGCGGAACGAGAGGCAGCAACGGCCTGGCGGCAGGAGGAGCAGGAACCACAAAAGGGGAATGTTCCATGCGCTACTCGATCGCTCTCGCGGCACTCGGTTTGATGGCGGCGGCGCCGGCGGCCGCACAGGAGGCGCCGACAGCGCCGTTCAAGGTTTCGGGCTCCGTCGGGCTCGTGTCGGAATATCGGTTTCGCGGCGTCTCGCAGTCCGACAAGGATCTGGCGGTGCAGGGCGGCATCACCGTCGCGCATGAAAGCGGCCTCTACGTCGGCACCTGGGCATCGAACCTGTCGGGGTGGGGCACGTTCGGCGGATCGAACATGGAGCTGGATCTGATCGCCGGCTTCAAGAAAACGCTCGGCAGCGCGACGATCGATGTCGGCGCCACCTGGTACATGTATCCGGGCGGCTTCAACAACACCGACTTCGTCGAGCCTTACGCCAAGCTTTCCGGCACCATTGGCCCGGTGAACCTCACCGCCGGCGCCGCTTACGCGCCGAAGCAGCAGGCGCTCGGCGCCTGGTATCTGAACGGCGCGTCGGCCGCGGCGGGCGTGTATGACGATCCGAACGACAAGAACGACAATCTCTATCTGTGGGGCGACGGCAGCGTCGGCGTGCCGAACACCGGGCTGACGGTGAAGGGCCATATCGGCTATTCAAACGGCAATAAGGGGCTGGGGCCGTTCGCCACCTCGGTCGCACCGACGGGAGAATATTGGGACTGGCTGGTGGGTGCGGATTATGTGCTCGGGCCGGTCACTCTGGGCGTCGCCTATGTCGATACCGATATCGGCCGGCGCGAGTCCGCCTATCTCCAGCCGAGCTTCTCGCGCGGGCAGGACGGATCGGGTTCGATCGCCGATGCGGCGGTTGTGTTCTCGATCACGGCGGCCTTCTAATCAGGGCTGCGGGGCGGTCGCGCGTCGGCCGCCCCACCGAGCCCTGATCCGGGTGATACCGAGCAGCGCGCCGATCAGCAGCAGCGGCGCCACGTCGAAGCTGGCGCGATTATTCTCCCACACGTCGAAGCTGCTCGACACGATGAAGACGAACCCGCCGATCATCACGATCGCTGCCTCGGTGGCGAGGCGCGGATCGAACGATGCGCGCCTTCGAAGCGCGGCGATCCCGGCGAGGGCGACCAGCGCACCTTCCACAACGAAGGCCAGCGAGACGAGCAGCTTGCCATAGGCGATCTGGAGCAAGGCGGCCTGCGGGCGCCCACCCTCAAGCGAGCTGCCATACCAGGCGGCGGGTTGCAGGCCGATCGTCGCGTTGACGAGCCTGTCCCACGGCGCGATCGCCGCCAGATTGCGCTCCAGCCCCTTGAACTCGCTGGCCGGCCGGTGGAAATGATAGGCCGAGGTGGCCAGCACGGCGGCGAAGGCGGCGGGATCGGCCTTCAGCGCGGCGAGCGCGTCCTGCGTCCGCACCTTGCCCAGCCGGGTGTAGACGATGTGGTTCCAATTATAGTCGCCGGTCGATTTGCGCACCGCATCGAGGCTCGGCTCGCCGGTGGGCGGCGCCGGCGGCAGCATCGCGAGGTACGCATCGGGCGGGGACAGACCGTCGATCACCGCCAGCCGCGACAGCCGGTGGTCGGCGATCATCCGCGCGCGGAGGGCGGGTGGCAGGCGATCGACGGTGGTGTGATCGATGTTCAGCGGCGCCCAGCTGCTGAGCCCCGCGCTGCCGAACAGCAGCAGGTTCTTCAGCAGTACGGCGCCGATCGCCGCCGCCGGCACGATGGCCGCCGCGACGACCCGCCAGCGCGCCCCCGCCGCGAACAGCAGATACGCGCCAAACACCGCAACGAAGACGATCGGGTGGATCATCGAGCGCAGCAGCACTACCGCCGCGAGCATGGCGAAGCCGAGTGAAAGCCGAGCCACTGATCGTCGTTGCAGCCCGTCATGCAGGCCCCACAGGGCCGCACAGAGCAGCCAGGGGACGAGGCCGTCATAATAGAGCTTTTGCGCATAGAGCAGCGGGGCGGGCGCCAGGCACAGCGCCGCCGCGATCGTCAGCGCCAGGCTGGGCCGTCCGGTGAGATCACGCAGCAGCGCATGAGCGGCCAGGATGCCGCCGAACGTAACCGCTCCGTAGAACAGCCCGACAGCCCACGGAAAGCCGGCCGGGCCGAAGCGGAGGGCAAGCCCGACGATCAGGTTGAACAAGGGCGGCTGGCTGTGAAGATACCAGAGCGTGCGCCACAGGTCGGCGCGCAGCAGCGCCACGTCGGCGATCTGCATCCAGCTGGTGAGATTGTCCGCGTCGAAGCGGCAACCGAGCAGCAGGAGCAGCAAGCGCACCGCGCCATATAGAGCGGCAAGCGCCCAGGCGGGGTGCGCCAGCAGAAATGTCCGCGCCTGCACCACCGTCCCTGCTTCCCTTACGCCATCGAGCCGACGCTTGCTCTAGCCGCGCATTGCTAACAAGCCCTTCGGAAACCGGCGACGTAAGTGGCGATCGGCGTGCGAATACCGGCGTTCGGTGGCGAACTTCGGGCGATGGTGCCAGATCAGCGGCGTTCGGGTGGGGACTGGTCGCTGTCCGGGCGATCGATCCCGGGGAAATCGTCCACGCCCTTGTGATCGCCGAATCCGGCAGCCCCGAGCTCCTCGCGCAGCGCCTCGCCGCGCGCATCGGCATCGCGAACGAGGGCGCGGTCCTGCTCGGTCGGATCGAGCCCGCCGTCGACCTTGCCGCCGCGCCGCGCCGCGCGATTCTGCTGCGGGTCGTCGGCCGGGCGATCGGCCTCGGGCAGCTGGCCTGGGCGCTTCTCTTCCATCTGCGATCTCCTATGTGGCTACCGTTCCAACGAGGCATCCGGCGGCCTCGTTCCGCTTCACTCAGCGGCCGATTTTAGGCCTTGCGAGGCACCATGGCCCACGCTATTAGCCGCGCCTCACCGGGGAGCACGCCTCGCCGGTAGCGCCAGAGCGGGCGTAGCTCAGGGGTAGAGCACAACCTTGCCAAGGTTGGGGT
>CAXTTS010000089.1:10203-11771 GCA_964247265.1 uncultured Sphingomonadaceae bacterium | reverse complement strand
CCGCGTCACCGCCAGCTTGCGCAGCAGGTAGGGATAGATCTTGTGCCCCGGCGCCGGCTTCGACGTGTTCGGCCGGCGGTAGATCGCCTCGATCCGCATCCGCTTCATCAGCGTTGCGACATGCAGCCGGCCGACGCTCATGCCCTCCTGCCGAAGCAGATCGCGCAGCATTCGGCTACCAGCGAACGGGTAGAGCAGGTGCAACTCGTCGATCCGCCGCATGACCGCCAGGTCAGAGTCCGGCACAGCGCGTGGCAGATAGTAGATGCTGCCGCGACCGATGCCGAGCTGCTGCGCTTGGGCGACCAGCGACAGCGCGTGACCACGGTCGATCATCGCTTTGCGCTCGGCAACAGACCGGCCTTCCCGAGCGCACCGGCCAAAAAATCGTTCGCCAGCGTCAGCTCGCCGATCTTGGCGTGCAACACCGTCACGTCGATCGCCGGTTCGGGCGCGCTCGCCTCCGCGCCGAACACGTCCGCTGCGCCTTCCAGCAGCCGAGAGCGCCACTGGTTGATGAGGTTCGGGTGCACGTCATACTGCTGCGCCAACTCGGCGAGCGTCTTCTCGCCCTTCACGGCAGCCAGTGCCACCTTCGCCTTGAACGCTGGGCTATGGTTCCGGCGCGGTCGCTTGCTCATCTTGCCTCCTGCTCGCGGCCAGCATGGCCGCTGTCAGATCGGCAATCCACTTATCCCCGCTGTCCAGATTCCCCGAACCACCTCTGAGCATGACCTATCGCGCGCAAGGGCAATTGGAACGGGAACTATCGTAGCGAGGGCGCGGGACAGGGTCCGGCATCGTAACGATTGCCGCCAGGGAGGTCGAAGCCGTGAGGAAGATCGACGAAATCGCAGATTTCATGCGGACCAGTTATGCCGAGAGCATGCTCGCCGGGATGAAAGGCCCGACCCGCTTCTTCGCGGATCGCATCGAGAGTTGCTACGTCCCGCCCCGCGCCAGCGACGGCTGGTTCGATGGGCAGAGGTTGCGCGATTATCAGGATATCGAACATGTGGTCATCAGGCAGGTGCTGCCGGATGCGCGCCTCGCCGATGTCACCGTCCTGACCCGCGCCGACGACCAGATCATCGTCGTGATGACGCTGACGAGAACGCTGCGCGACGATGTGCCTTTCGCGGCACCGATCACCATGGTCTATGATCTGGCCGGAGACGAGATCGTGCGGGTGACAGGGATGTACGACGCGTCCCGGCTCGCGATATTCGCCGCCGCGTTCGAGGCGGCCGCCACGGACCACGACATTCCGATCGCGATGACGCGCGAACGGGACGCTGCCTGAGGCGGCGGACCATGTTTGCCGAAGCCCTTAGCGCGATCTCGCCTTATCCCGTGGTCCAACTCGGCTGGTCGGTCTTCGAGGATATTGATATCGCGATCTCACGCTGGGTGACGGCGACGGGGATCGGGCCGTTCTTCGTCAGCCGCCATGTCGCTCTCGACGATGTCGTGCATCGCGGTTGCCCCGGCGCTTACGATCATAGCAGCGCGGTCGCTCAGTGGGGCGACCTCCAGCTCGAGTTGATGGAACAGCATTGCGATAGCCC
>CAXTTS010000089.1:0-10193 GCA_964247265.1 uncultured Sphingomonadaceae bacterium | reverse complement strand
ATTCCGCCCGACGGCTGCCCCCGCCTCGCCAGCATAAGCTGGTTTGTGCCCGATATCGCGGCGGAAGTGGACCGGATGGCGCTGCTCGGCTTCCCGGTGATCTGGTCCTGCACGTTGTTCGGCGGTGCGATAAGCGCGACCTGGTTCGATACGCGCGAATTGCTCGGCTGTTATGTCGAGGTTTTCGAGGATACCCCGGCGATGCGGACAGCGTTTGCCCAGTGCCGCAAGTCTGCCGAGGGATGGGCCGGCGATCGCCCGATCCGCGACATGACCGAGATGCTCGCGATTTCGCTCTAGCGAGGCGAAGAAATGCGCGATGGCGTTGTCATGCTGGCTTCGCGCCAGCCTTCATTCACTCGGTGGATATAGCCGCCGCTTCGGCGTCGATCGCCCGCTGCGCGATCAATCCGTTAAAATATTCGCGCCACAGGATGATCGTGCCGTCGCGGATGCCGATCAGGAACACATAAGCGTTGCGATAGTCGGTGCCGCCTATCATCCTTGCCTCGCTGGTCGCCTCGATCACGAGAGTCTGCTCGTTCCCACACCAATAGGTCCGGTTGGGCGTGATACGCATCTCAACGAAATTGGCGCGTCCCTGGGTGAACGCCATCATCACTTCGCCTCGCCCGGTGAAAACCGATGGCATGGCGGGGGGCGCGAACGGAAACTCGGCGCGGGCATCCGGGTGCAGATAGGCGGCAAGGGCGGAAACATCGCCGGCGCCGAAGGCGGCCAGCATGTGACGGATCAGATCGCGGGCAATCGCTTCTTCGGTCAACTGCGGTTCCCCGGGGCGGCCCTTACGACAAATGTCGCGCGCGGTGCCCGCATGCGGCCTTCGCGCACTTCGGCGACCAGGGTGCCTACCAGCCGTCAGGTGTCATGACCTGTCCTTGTCTCACAGCGGACCTTTGATGGTGGCCCGTGCGCGGCGGCTCGGCAATATGGCAAGACTCACATCGATCGTGGAGCGATTCATGGACAGCGAAGTCCTCACTTATCGGGCTGACGGCCTCGTCATGGAGAGCCATCTCTTTGTCGGTGAACCCGGCGGGCAACCGCGCCCCGGTGTGCTCGTCTTCCCGGAGGCGTCCGGCCTTGGCGAAAATGCGAAGTCCCGCGCCGAGCGGCTGGCGGCGCTTGGGTATGTCGCGCTCGCCTGCGATCTCTATGGCGAGGGAAAGCTTTACGACGATCTTGAGACCATCATGGGGCTGATCGGGCCGTTGCGGGCAGATCCGGAGCGTGTACGCGCTAGGGCGCGCGCCGCGCTGGAGGCGTTGCTCGCCCGGCCGGAAGTCGATTCAGCCAGGATCGCCGCGATCGGATATTGCTTCGGCGGGACGATGGCGCTGGAACTGGCGCGCGGCGGGGCGGAGATCGTGGGGGCGGTCGGCTTCCATAGCGGCCTCTCCACCGTCGCGCCGCAGGACGCCAAGAACATCCGTGGCAAGGTGCTGGTGTGCATCGGCGCCGACGATCCGGGCGTCGATGCCGGGGAGCGCGCGGCGTTCGAGGGCGAGATGCGCGCCGGCAAGGTCGACTGGCAGATGAACATCTATGGCGGCGTCGTCCACAGCTTCACCAATCCGGCGGCCGATGCGATGGGACGCCCCGAATTCCTCCGCTACGATGTCAAGGCAGATGCTCGGTCATGGAGCGAGATGCGCGCATTCTTCGACGAGATTTTCGCGTAGCCGAACGCAAGGAGGTGGCAATGCACGACATCGACGCGGGCAAGGCCCTCGCCTGGCG
Organism: uncultured Sphingomonadaceae bacterium; assembly: GCA_964247265.1. GTDB lineage: Bacteria > Pseudomonadota > Alphaproteobacteria > Sphingomonadales > Sphingomonadaceae > Alterirhizorhabdus. The sequence continues at coordinate 8,432 of CAXTTS010000089.1, read as the reverse complement.
CTGGGTCGCCGCCGCAGTGGCGGGCGAGGCGGATACGCTGCGATCCCTGTTCGCACCCGACTGCCGAATCTTCGTGGCGGGCGACATGCCATTCTGTGGCTGGATGGACGTGGACGGATTCTTTCGCCAGACGACGGTCCTGCCGCTCGACGGCCCGATCACGTTCGAAGTCGGCGAGATGGTGGCGGAAGGCGATCGCGTCTGGTTCGAAGCGCAAAGCCAGGCGCGGCTTACAAACGGCGCCGACTATAGCAATATTTATCTCTTCCAGCTCCGTGTCGCCGATGGTCTGATTGTCGAATATAAGGAGTTCGGCGACACGCTCCACATCTGGAGGACGATCGATGCCCCCCAGACGCGCGGCCCCGCCATTCAACGCCAGCCGCTGCTCGCCCGCGTCGAGCGTCGGTTCGTCGGCGATTCGATCGGGGAAACCCAATAATAAGCGGCGCTGCACGGCCCGCCGAACCGCCCCGATATCGAGAGGCGATCGCTATCGTCCGATAGGTTCCAGCGGCTGCGTGATGCCGCTCTCCCGCAGCAACGATCCCCACGCGCGCGGCCAGACCCTCGCTCGTTCACCCAGGAGGGAAGAATGCCATCCTTTCGCAATGCGCGCGGCGATCCGGGACGGACCGAGCGTCTGCCGCTCAGCTTCGCCGACGTGACGCCCGAATGGCTGACCGGCCTGCTTCAGCGGCGTTATCCGGGCGCCGTGATCGAGGGGATGCGCCTGCTGAGCACGATCGAGGGGCATACGAGCAAGGCGCGTTATGCGATCGATCGCACCGAGCCGGCCGTGGCGGCCGGCCTGCCGGCGCAGATCTGCCTCAAGGCCAACCTCACCGGCGATCCGCTCAGCAGCAACGCGTGCGTGAACGAGGCACGCTTCTACGGGCTGTTCCGCGCGGATCTCGATCTGCCGGCGCCGGACTGCCTGCTGGCGGATTGGGACGATGATGCGGACGGCGAGCAGGGTCTGATCATCCTCGAGGATCTCGTGCCGATCGGCGGGGAGTTCGGCACGTCGGGACAGAATCTCGAACTCGATCGGATGGCGAGTGCACTCGGCGAGATGGCGCGCCTGCATGGCACGACGTGGGGTCTGCCGGAGCTCGATCGGCAGGACTGGCTGCTGACCGGTACGTCGCGCGAGACGCCGGGCGACGATTACTGGACGTTGATGCGCGACTATATCGCGCCCCACAATGCCAAGGCATCCCATCTCGCGGTTCTTCCGTCGTGGGCGAGCGAGGATCCGAACCGGCTGCATGGCGCCTATCTGCAACTCTGCGATCGGGAGACGGCCGACGCCAGCCCGCTCTGCCTCGTTCACGGCGATGCCCATATCGGCAACAGCTATCTGCGACCCGATGGATCGCAGATGTGGTTCGACTGGCAGATCGTACGCAAGGGCCGGCCGTGGCGGGACGTGACCTATTTCATGATCGGCTCGCTCAGCGTGGAGCGGCGCCGCGCGGCCGAGCGCGATCTGATCCGCCATTATTGCGATGAGATCGCGCGTTATGGCGTCACGCTGGATTTCGATGCGGCGTGGGACGATTATCGGCGCTGGGTGCTGTGGGGCGTGATCGCCTGGCATCTCAACATCAATCCGAACGAGGATACGATCGCCAGCCTGACCCGCTTCGGCACTGCCGCCGAGGATTTGGGGACAGGATCCTTCTACGGCTATTGAAGCGAGAACGAAAAGATGGCGCAAATCATACGCTTTCATCAGACGGGCGGCCCGGAGACCTTACAGGTCGATGAGATCGACGTGCGGCCGGCGGGCGCGGGGGAGGTGCGGATCAGCGTCGAGGCGGTCGGCCTCAATCGCTCCGATTCGATCCTTTTTCACGGCGACCATCCGGTAAAGCCGGCCTTGCCTTCCCGCCTGGGGCAGGAAGCGGCGGGCTGGATCGAGAGCATCGGCGAGGGCGTGACCGGTCTGGCCATCGGCGACGCGGTCAGCATCATACCGCGCATGGCGCCGGACTATGGCACGATGGGGTCGCTGATCCTCGCGCCGGCGCTATATGTGATCAAGCATCCGCCGCAGATGACGATGGTCGAGGCGTCCGCCGTCTGGGCGCCATTCCTCACCGCTTATGGCACGCTGTTCGCGGCCGGTGGCCTCAAGCGAGGCCAGACGGTGGTAATCACCGCGGCATCGAGTAGCGTCGGCCTGGCAGCGATCCAGCTGGCCAATCGGATCGGCGCGATTCCAATCGCGGTGACGCGCACGCGCGCCAAGGCCGATCGGCTCCGTGCGGCCGGCGCGGAATTGGTCATCGCGAGTGAGGAGGAAGCGATCGGCGACGCGATCCGACGGCTGACCGACGGCAAGGGTGCGGATCTCGTGATCGACGCCGTGGCGGGATCGGGCATCGTCGAACTCGCCGGTGCGATCGCGTTGCAGGGGCGCTACGTGCTGTACGGCATCCTGAGCGGCGAGCCGACGCCGTTGCCGGTCCAGTCCGCTTTTGCAAGCCACCTGAGCTTCCACACCTTCGTCCTCGATCCGGCGGTGATCGACCTCAGCATCGCGATCGAAGATATTTCGCGCGGCATCGTCAGCGGCGAATTGACCACGCCGATCGATCGGACATTCCCGCTCGATGCCGTCGTCGATGCGTTTCACTATCTCGAGGCGAGCCGGCATTTCGGCAAGATCGTTCTGGTCGTGGGCGATAGATGATCTGCCGCGAAGCGCGGTGACGCGGTGCAGCCGCGAGAAGGGGTGGCATGCACGACCGGGCCGGTAGGCGACACGATCAGCACTTCGCGCCACTGCGCATAGTCTTGGTCGCCAGCCTGACGCTCCTTGCGGGGTGCGGTGCCAGCACCGAGCCGGCACCCGCGCCGCCGCTGGTTCGCACGCTGATCGTCGGCAGCCGGGCGCAGGGTAGCACGAGCTTCACGGGCACGGTGCGCGCGCGCGTCGAGAGCGACCTCTCTTTCCGTATCCCGGGCAAGATCGTGGCCCGCGTCGTGGAGGCGGGGCAGGGCGTGCGGCGCGGACAACTTCTCGCGCGCCTCGATTCGGCCGACTATGCGCTTGCGGCCGATGCCGCCGGCGCCCAGGTCGCCGCCGCGCGCGCGGAAAGTCGACGCGCGGTCGCCGATCTGCGCCGCCTCTCCGGCTTGGCCGATCGCGGTTTCGTCACCCGGCGCAGCCTCGATGCGGCCCAGGCCGATGCCGACGGCGCTGCCGCCCGGCTGCGCGCACTCGAGGCGAACGCCCGCAGCGCCGGCAATCAGAGCGGCTATGCCGGGCTCTTCGCCGATGCCGACGGAATCCTGATGTCGGTGGCCGCCGAGCCGGGTCAAGTCGTCACCGCCGGCCAGCCGGTCGTCCGTCTGGCGCGGGTCGGCGCGCGCGATGCCGTCGTCGCGATTCCCGAGAGCGCCCGCGCGCTCACCGGCCGGCCGGCCGAGGTGCAACTCTACGGCGAAGGCGCGCGCCACGCGGCGACGCTCTACAGCCTCGCTGCCGCCGCCGACCCCGCCACGCGCACCTACGAGGCGCGCTATGCGATCGTCGGGGGCGAGGCGCTGCCGCTGGGCGCGACGGCCACGGTGCGTCTCCGCAGGGCGGAGGGGGCGCGCTTCGCCGTGCCGCTTGCCGCCCTGCACGATGGCGGCGGCGGCCCCGGCGTATGGGTGGTCGGCCGGGACAACCGGGTCGCCTTCCGCCCCGTCCGCATCGCCACGCTTGGCGACGAGAGCGCGGAAATCGCCGCTGGCTTGCGCGGTGGCGAGCGCGTCGTCGCGCTCGGTGCGCATCTGCTCGAGCCCGGCGAGCGCGTCCGCTTCGAACCGCAGGATCGCGCCGCGCGGTGACGGGCTTCAATCTTTCCGCGCTGGCGGTGCGGGAACGGGCGCTGACCCTGTTCCTGATCATCGCAATCATGATGTTCGGGACGATCGCCTTCCTGCGCCTCGGCCGCGCCGAGACGCCCGAGATTACGGTGAAGGCCATGGTCGTCTCCGCCGCGTGGCCCGGTGCGACAGCGGCGGAAATGCAGAGCCAGGTCGCCGATCCGCTCGAGAAGCGCATCCAGGAACTGCGCTATCTCGATCGGGTCGAGACCGTGGCGCGCCCCGGCCTGCTGACGATGACGATCGTGCTGCGCGATACGATGCCGATCGCCGCGTTGCAGGACCAATTCTATCAGGTCCGCAAGAAGATGGGGGACGAGATACCCAATCTCCCGCGCGGCGTGCGTGGCCCGTTCGTCAACGACGATTATGCGGATGTCTATTTCGCGCTCTACGCGATCGACGCGCCGGGCCTACCGCATCGCGAACTGGTGCGCGAGGCGGAAGGCCTGCGCCAGCAACTTCTGCTGGTGAACGGCGTCAAGCGCGTCGATATTCTCGGTGAGCAGAGTCAGCGCATTTACGTCGAATTCTCCCAGCGGCGGCTGGCGGCGCTGGGCGTAACATCGCAAGCGTTGGCGGCGGCGCTCGCCACCCGCAACGATCTCGTTCCCGCCGGCTTCGTCGATACCGCCGGCCCACGCGTGCAGATTCGTCCCGAAGGCGCGCTCGACACGGCCGAGGCCATCCGCGCCTCGCCGATCGCCGTGGGCGGACGCACGCTGAAGATCGGCGACGTGGCGACGGTGCGGCGCGGCTATGAGGAGCCGGGCGTCTTCCGCATCCGCAGCGACGGCGAGCCGGCGATCATGCTCGGTGTCAATATGCAGCCGCATTTCAACGGCCTGAAGCTCGACGAGCAGTTGACGGCCGAGGAAGCGCATATCCGCGCCGGGCTGCCGCTCGGAATGGAGTTGGTGAAGATCGCCGATCAGGCCCGTAACATCTCGGCCTCGGTCGATGAGTTCGCGATCAAGTTCGTCGTCGCGCTGGTCGTGGTTATTCTCGCGACCTTCCTCGCGATGGGCTTTCGTGTTGGCATCGTCGTGGCGGCGGCGGTGCCGCTGACCTTGGGCGTCACTTTCGTGGTGATGCTGGTCAATGGCCATAATATCGATCTCGTCTCGCTCGGCGCGCTGATCGTGTCGCTCGGCCTGCTCGTCGATGATGCCATCATAGCGATCGAAATGATGGTGGTCAAAATGGAGCAGGGCCTCGATCGCATCGCCGCTGCTGCCTATGCCTGGCATTCTACCGCGGCGCCGATGCTGTCGGGTACGCTGGTAACGGTGATCGGCTTCATCCCGATCGGCCTTGCGCCATCGGGCGTGTCCGAATTCTCAGGCGACCTGTTCTGGGTCGTCGGCTATGCCCTGATCGCCTCGTGGTTCGTCGCGGTGATTGTCGTCCCCTATCTGGGCGTCAAGCTGCTGCCGGACGTGGCGCTGTCGAGCGGCGCTCACGACACGATCTACGACAGTCCGCGATACCAGCGGCTACGTGGCTGGATCGACTATTGCGTGACCGCGCGCAAACGGGTCGTGCTTGCCGTGGTCGCATTGTTCCTGCTCGCCCTGCTCGGCACCGGCCTGTTGCAGCAACAATTCTTCCCGCAATCGGACCGGCCGGAGCTGCTCGTCGATATCAACCTGCCCGAAGGCTCGTCCTTTGCCGCGACCGAGGCGGTGGCGCGGCAGGCCGAGGCACGTCTGCGCAGGCTACCCGGCGTCGCTCATGTCGCGACCTATGTCGGCGCCGGATCGCCGCGCTTCTTCGTATCGCAGAATCCCGAGCTGCCGGACCCAGCCTTCGCCAAGCTCGTTCTCGTCACGACCGGGGGGGCGGGACGCGGGGAAGCGCTGCGCGCTGCGCGGCGGCTGATCGCCGACAATCCTTTTCCGGCCGCGCGGCTGCGGATCACGCGGCTCACGATGGGGCCGCCGGTGCCCTATCCAGTCACGTTTCGCATCGTCGGCCCGGAAATGGCGGTCCTGCATCGCCTGGCCCGCCGGGCGCGCGACATCATGCAGACCGAGCCGAGCGCGGACGGCGTGCGTATCGAGGCCGGCGAGCGCGTGCCGACGCTGCGCCTGCGCTTCGATCAGGAGCGGCTGCGACAGCTTGGGCTCACCCCCGAGAGCGTCGGCATGCAGGTACAGACGCTGCTCCAGGGCAGCACGGTGACGCAGGTGCGCGACGATTTGCGCGCGGTGGACGTGGTCGTGCGCGGCGTGGAGAGCGAGCGGCGGGCGTTGGGGGAAATAGGCGACGCGACGATCCTCACCGCATCGGACCAGCCCGTCACACTCGGCCAGACGGCGCAGCTGGTGCCGGCGATGGAGGAGCCGCTGCTCACCCGGCGCAATCGCGAAAGCTATATCGCCGTCCACGCCGACGTAGTCGATGGCGCGCAGGCGCCCGACGTGACGATGAAGATTTCCGAGCGGCTCAAGCCGTTCGAGGCGCAGCTGCCCCCCGGCTACCGCATCGATATAGGCGGCGCGATCGAGGAGAGCAGCAAGGCCAATAAGGCGATCGCGGCCATGTTACCGCTGATGGTGATGCTTATGCTTGGCGTCATCATGGTGCAGGTCCGCTCGTTCACGGCGATGGCGCTGGTGATCGCAACGGCGCCGCTGGGGCTGGTCGGGGCGGTGGCGGCGCTGCTGGTATCGGGCATGCCGTTCGGCTTCACCGCGATCCTCGGGTTGATCGGGCTGGCCGGCATCATCATGCGCAACACGCTGATCCTGGTCGACCAGATCCGGCAGAACAAGGCAGCCGGCATGGACGATCGTGCCGCGGTGGTGGAGGCGACGGTGCAGCGATCGCGGCCGGTGATCCTGACCGCGTTCGCGGCGGTGCTGGCCTTCGCGCCGTTGACCCATTCGACCTTCTGGAGCGGGCTGGCGGTCGCGCTGATCGGCGGGCTGATCGTCGGCACCGCGCTGAGCCTGTTCTTCCTGCCGGCGCTTTATGCGCTGTGGTTCAGGATCGGCGCGGCTGCGCCGCCGCCGCCGTATCGAAGCGAGCCTGCTGCGGTGGCGCTATAACTCAACGAGGGAGAGAGACGGATGCTAGAGCGTTTTTGGGTTGGGCCGAGTCATAGGTTCTGATTCGAGGATACTGGTTGAGCAGCGGAGGCTGTGATGGCGGTACCTTTGTCCCAGGATCTACGTCGGCGTCTGGTTGAAGCGGTGGCGCAGGGCAGTTCGGCACGAGCGGCGGCGGCCCGGTATGAGGTGAGTCCGGCGGCGGCGGTCAGGATCGTGCGGCAGGCACGCGAGACGGGCAGCACGGCGCCAGGCCGGATCGGCGGCTACCGCAAGCCGCTGCTGGCGGATCATGAGGCGCTGCTGCGCGAGCTGGTAGGGAGCCGGAAGGGGATCACGCTGGCCGAGATCAAGGACGAGCTGACGGCGCGCGGGATCAGGCCGGGTGCCTTGTCGACGGACGACGCTCCGGCGGCTGGGGGACTGTCAGGAATTTTGTGCGGGAGGCCATAAGATGGAATGGAAGGGACCATCGATATGGCGATCGACGACGACATGTTGGACCAGCTGCTGGCGGGGCGTGACCCGCAGGATCTGTTTGCGAAAGACGGCTTGCTCGACGAGTTGAAGAAGGCGCTGTCGGAGCGGATGCTCTCGGCGGAGCTCGACGATCATCTGGAGAATGAAGGCGCCGCAGGCGCAATCAACCGGCGCAACGGCTCGTCTAAAAAGACGATGTTGACGGGCACGTCGAAGGTGACGCTGGATGTTCCGCGCGATCGGGCCGGCACGTTCGATCCGAAGCTGATCGCCAAATACCAGCGCCGCTTCCCCGATTTCGACGACAAGATCATCTCGATGTACGCGCGCGGCATGACGGTCCGCGAGATCCGCGGGCATCTCGAGGAGCTGTACGGCATCGACGTGTCGCCGGACCTGATCTCGACGATCACCGACGCCGTGCTGGAGACCGTCGCCGAATGGCAGGGCCGCCCGCTCGACACCTGCTACCCGCTGGTCTTCTTCGACGCGATCCGGGTAAATATCCGCGACGAGGGCTTCGTCCGCAACAAGCCTGTCTCGAGCGAAGTCGAGAGGGCGGTGTACATCGCGCTCGGCATCCAGCCGGACGGCACGAAGGAGGTGCTCGGCATCTGGATCGAGCAGACTGAGGGCGCCAAGTTCTGGCTGCGCGTCATGAACGAGCTCAAGAATCGTGGCATCACCGATATCCTGATCGCCGTGGTCGATGGCCTGAAGGGCTTTCCGGAGGCGATCAACGCCGTTTTCCCCGAGGCCATCGTTCAAACATGCATCGTTCACCTGATCCGTAACAGCATGAGCTTCGCGTCCTGGAAGGACCGCAAGCTCATCGCCCAGGCGCTGCGCAGCGTCTATCGTGCCGAGACGCCAGAAGCCGGCATGGCGGCGCTGGAGGTGTTCGAGGAGGGCCATTGGGGAAAGAAGCACCCCGCCATCGCTCAAAGCTGGCGGCGGCACTGGGACCAGGTCATCCCGTTTTTCGCCATTCCCGAGGGCGTCCGCCGAATCATC
>CAXTTS010000088.1:0-11952 GCA_964247265.1 uncultured Sphingomonadaceae bacterium | reverse complement strand
TCATCGCGAACACGACCGACAGCGCCATCGGCACGAACAGGAAGCCCGCGACGCCCGGCAGGAAGAACATCGGCACGAACACGATGCAGATGCACAGCAGCGACACGAAGGCCGGCGTGACGATCTGCGCCGCGCCGTCCAGAATCGCGCGGATCACGCTCTTGCCCTGCTCCAGATGCCATTCGATGCTCTCGATCGTGACGGTGGCATCGTCGACGAGGATGCCGACCGCCAGCGCCAGCCCGCCCAGCGTCATCGTGTTGAGCGTCTGCCCGAAGGCGGACAGCGCGGCGACGGCGGCCAGCACCGCCAGCGGGATCGACACGGCGATGATGACGGTGGAGCGCCACGAGCCGAGGAACAGCAGGATCATCAGCGAGGTGAGCATCGCGGCGATCGCGCCTTCCTTCACCACGCCCTCCACCGCCGCCTTCACGAACAGCGACTGATCGCCCACCGGCAGGATCTTCAGCGAGGTGGGCAACCCCTCCTGGATGGCGGGCAGCTTGTCCTTCACGCCCTGCACGATGGCCAGGGTGGAGGTGGCGCCGTTCTTCAGCACCGTCATCAGGGCGGCACGGCTGCCGTCGACATGGACGACGTTGGTCTGCGGCGCGCTGCCATCGCGGACATGGGCGACATCGCGCATGTAGATCGTCGCGCCGCTGACGACCTTGACCGGGAGGGCGTTCAGCGCCTCCACCGACGACGGCGCGTTGTTGAGCTTCACGCTATACTGGTAGCGGCCGATCTTGACGAAGCCGGCCGGATTGATCTGGTTCTGCGCGGCGATCGCGGTGGCGACATCCTGCGCGGACAGGCCGTTCGAGATCAGCGCCTGCGGATCGATATCGACCTGGATCTGGCGCTGCCGGCCGCCGGAGGGATAAGGGATCGCGGCGCCCGGCACGGTGACGAGCGACGGGCGGATCTGGTTCTGGCCGAAATCGAAGATTTGCTGCTCGCTCAACCCGCGGCCGGACAAGGCCAGCTGGACGATCGGCACGGTGGAGGCGCTGTAGTTCAGGATCAGCGGCGGCGTGACGCCCGGCGGCATCTGACGCAGCACCGTCTGCGAGACCGAAGTGACCTGTGCGGTCGCGGTGCGGATATCGGCGCCGGGCTGGAAATAGATCTTCACCACGCCAATGCCGGATAGCGACTGGCTCTCGATATGCTCGATATCGTTGACGGTGGTGGTGAGCACGCGCTCATAGGGCGTGATGATGCGTCCGGCCATCTCCTCCGGCGGCAGGCCGGCATAGTTCCACGCGACGGCGATCACCGGCACGCGAATCTCGGGGAAGATATCCACGGGGGTGCGGATCGCCGCGAGGATGCCGACGATCAGGATCAGCATGGCCATGACGATGAACGTCAACGGCCGCTGGAGGGCAATGCGGACGATACCGATCATGAAGCGCGCAATCTCCGGCCGCCGGGCGCGACCTAAACAACATCTGTCGCAGTGCAGCAACCAAGCAAGCACGTCTAATATGGATTGCGGCGCGATCGATATCGATTACGACCGGATCGTATGGAACTGCGCCACTTCCGCTATTTCGTGCATGTCGCGGAGGAGCTGCATTTCGGCCGCGCGGCGCTGCGGCTCGGTATATCGCAGCCGCCGCTAAGCCAGCAGATCCGCCTGATGGAGGAGGAGATCGGCACGCCCTTGTTCGAGCGCACCAGCCGGCGGGTGGTGCTGACCGAGGCGGGACGGCTGTTCCTGATCGAGGCGCGGCGCGTGCTGGAGCAGGCCGGGCACGCGATCGACGTGGCCCGCCGCGTCGCCAGCGGGGAGAGCGGGGAGGTGACAGTGGGCTTCTCCTCCTCCGTGCCGTTCGCGACGGTGGTGGCGCAATCGCTCTCCGCGTTTCGCGGCGTGTATCCGGGCGTGCGGCTGAATCTGTCGGAGATGGCGCGCGGCGCCCAGATCGCCGCACTGGCGGCCGAGCGGATCGACATCGGCCTGATCCGCGGCGTGGAGCCGCCGATCATCCCGCCGACGATGCGGGCGACCCTGCTGACGACCGAGCCGCTGCTGGTGGCGATGCGCAGCGATCACCGGCTGGCGCTGGCGCCGCGCGACCCGACGATGGGCGACCTGCGCCACGAAGGCTTCGTCCTCTACCAGCCGGAATTAGGGGCGGGGTTCAACGAGCATCTCGCCCGGCTGTGCGCGCGCGCCGGCTTCGTGCCGAACGTGGTGCAGGAGGTGACCGGGCCGGCGACGCTGCTGGGGCTGGTGGCGGCCGGGATGGGCATCACGATCCTCACCCGATCGCTCGGCGCGCTGCATCCGGAGAACATGGTGTCGCGCCCGCTCGACGATGCGGAGGCGCTGAGCCGGCTGTGGCTGATCCGGCGCGGTCGCATATCGGAGGCGGCGAGCCACTTCATCGACCTGCTGGAGGCCGCCTCCGCCGGAGCGCCCTAGCGGGTGGTGGCGTAGCCGCCATCCACCGGGATGACCGCGCCGGTGACGTTGGCGGACGCGCGCGAGGCGAGGTAGATCGCCACGCCGGCCATGTCGTCCGGCTCGCCGATGCGGCCGGTGGGCGAAGCGGCGTTCAGCGTGTCGCCCTGCGCCGCGATCGTGGCGGCCATCATCCGTGTGGGAAAGGCGCCGAGCGCGATCGCGTTCACCAATATGTGGCGCGGGCCGAGCACCTTGGCGAGATGGCGGGTGAGGTGGTGCACGCCGGCCTTGCTGGCGGAATAGGCATAGGTTTCCAGATCCGGCACCATCAGGCCGAAGATCGATCCGATGTTGATGACGCGCGACGGATCAGCCGCGCTCCCCGCCGCCGCGAGCGCCGGCAGCAGGGCGACGGTGAGCTGGAACATGCCCTTGAGGTTCGTGTCCATCACCTTGTCCCACGCGGCATCCGGATGGTTTTCGAGCGGCGCGGCCCAGGTGACGCCGGCCGCGTTCACCAGGATATCGAGCCGGGGCGAGGCGAGGGCGAAGGCCCGGCCGATCGACTCGCAGCCTTCCGGCGTCGCCACGCTGCCCGGCAGCGGCCGGCAATCGCCATAGACCGACAGCTCCTCCGCCACGGCGGCGCACGCATCGGGTTTGCGCCCGACGATGTGAACGGCGGCGCCAGCCTGCAACAATGCCGCCGCGATCATCCGGCCGATGCCGCTGGTGCCGCCCGTGACGAGCGCGACGCGGCCGCGCAGCGAGAACAAACGGGTAATCAGGTCTTCGTCCGAGGCGCTCTCCACGGTCACGCCCGTTCCGCCAGCATCGCGTGGATCTGGGCGACCACCGCCGCCCCTTCGCCCACCGCCGCCGCGACGCGCTTGGTCGATCCGGCGCGCACGTCGCCGGCGGCGAAGATGCGCGGGTGGCTGGTTTCGAGCGGCAGCGGCGGGCGCATCGCGCTGGCAGCATGAGTGAAATCGCCGCCGGTGACGACGAAGCCCTTTTCGTCGAGCGCGATCGCATCCTGCAACCAGCCGGTGTTCGGATCGGCGCCGATGAACAGGAACAGGTGGCGCAGCGCGCACTGCCGCTCGCTGCCGTCGGTGCGGTTGCGGAAGGTGGCGCCGGCCAGACCCGTCGCGCGGTCGCCGGACAGCGCCACCACCTCGCTGTCGACATGCAGTTCGACGTTGGGCAGCGCCGCGATGCGATCGATCAGGTAGCGCGACATGGATGCCTCCAGCCCCGGGCCGCGCACGATCAGGTGCAGCCGCTCCACCCGGTCGGCGAGGAACACCACCGCCTGTCCCGCCGAATTGCCCGCGCCGATCAGCGCCACCTCCTCGCCCGCGCACAGCTTGGCCTCGATCGGCGAGGCCCAGTAGGAGATGCCGGCCCCTTCGAACGTGGCGAGATTGGCGATGTCCGGGCGGCGGTAGCGCGCGCCGCTGGCGATCACCGCGCTGCGTGCCCGCACCAGCGCGCCATCGCCGAGCGTGAGCCGGACCTGGCCGGCGCGATCGTCGCAATCGATCGAGTCGACCGTGAGCGGGATGGCGAGTTCGGCGCCGAACTTCTGCGCCTGGCTATAGGCGCGGCCGGCCAGCGCCTGCCCGGAGATGCCGGTGGGGAAGCCGAGGTAATTCTCGATCCGCGCCGAGGCGCCGGCCTGGCCGCCGATTGCGCGCGTATCCAGCACCAGCACCGAAAGCCCCTCCGACGCCGCATAGACGGCGGTCGCCAGCCCCGCCGGGCCGGCCCCGATCACGGCGACGTCATAGACCGTTTCCGGATCGAGATCGGGGGTGATGCCGAGGCAGTGGCCGGCCTCCGCATCGCTCGGCCGGCGCAGCACCTCGCCATTGGGGCAGAGCATCAGCGGCAGTTCGTCGTCGCGCACGCCGAGCCGCTCGACCAGTTCGGCCGCCTCTGCATCGTGGGCGGCATCCATTACCTGATGCGGATAGCCGTTACGCGTGAGGAAGCCCTGCAACCGCACCAGATCGGGCGTATGCGCCGGGCCGATCAGGACGGAGCCAGACCCCTCGCTTTCGATCAGGCCGACACGGCGCAGGATCAGCGCGCGCATCACGATCTCGCCGAGATCGGCCGATCCGATCAGCAGGGCGCGCAGGTGGGCGGCATCGAACGGCAAAGCGAGGCATCCATCCGGCCCGGCGCGACCGACCGACAGCGAGGCGCGGCCGCCCAGCTGGCTGATCTCGCCGGAGAACTCGCCGACCGTCTCGGTGGTGATGACGGTCTCGTGGCCGAGGCCGTCGCGGCGCGAGACCTCGATCGCGCCCTCCAGCACCAGCCACAGCGGCGCCGCCATCTCGCCGACATCGAACATCCCGTCGCCGGGGGCGAAACGCTGCGGCTTGCCGCTGGCGAAGCGGCGGGCGGTCTCGATCTGGGCGGGGCTGAGCACCGGGAACATCTGGGCGCGGCGCGTATCGATCAGGCTCATCGGGCAAGCTCCCCGCCGATCGGCCTGGCCAACACCACGAAGGCGAGATCGCGCCGGGTCGGCACGCCGAAGCGCACGTCATCGAGCGGGAAGGGACGCGCCTCGCCGGTGAGCGCATAGCCGCGCCGCAGATAATAAGCGATCAGCTCGCTGCGCTGGCGGATCACCGTCATCTCCATCGTCGTGGCGCCGAAGGTGGCGAACGCCGCCTCCTCCGCCGCGGCGATCAGCCGGCGGCCGAGCCCGCCGGCCTGCCGCGACGGCGCGACCGAGAGCAGGCCGAGATAGGCGGTGGCGGCATTCTTGCGGCTGATCTGCACGCAGCCGGCGAAACCGGCATCATCCCCGGCCAGCAGGATGCGCTGATCCGGATCGGCGACGATCGCGGCGAGCGATGCGGCATCGGTGCGCTGGCCGCCGAGCAGATCCGCCTCGTGCGTCCAGCCGGCGCGGGCGCTGTCGCCGCGATAGGCACTCTCGACGAGCGCGTGCAAGGCGGGGATATCGCCGGCGGTGGCGAAGCGGAAGGCGGGTTCGGCCATCCCGACGTGGTAATCCGCGCGGGCGGATGGCGAAAGGGGCGACATCGCGCGTTGTCGCCGCAGCAAGCGAGCGAGGCAGCGATGGACGAGCAGATGATCGACACGCCCGACGGGCCGATGACGTGGGCGGAGTGGAAGAAGAAGAATCCGGTGCAGCTGCCCTCGCGCCGCACCAAGGGCAAGAAACTGCCCAACAAGGTGAAGCTGCGGACGAACGAATGACCGCTATCGCCGCGCCAGCCAGATGGTGTGGCGCGCGCCCCGCTCGCCATGCGCCCGCACCGCCACCTCCTCGACGGCGAAGCGCGCCTTGCCGAGCCGCTGGGTAAAACGCGGATCGGGCGCCGACGACCAGAAAGCGAGCGTGCCGCCCGGCTTCAGCGCCGCATAGGCCGCCGCCAGCCCGGCGCGACCGTAAAGCCCGTCGTTCGCGGCGCGGGTGAGGCCATCGGGGCCGTTATCCACATCGAGCAGGATCGCATGGTAATCGGCGCGGCCGTCGCGGATCAGCCCGGCGACGTCGGCCGTGACGAGTTCGACGCGCGGATCGTCCAGGCAGCCGGCGAACAGATCGGCCAGCGGGCCGCGCGCCCAGTCGATCACCTCCGGCACCAGCTCCGCCACGACGAGCCGCGCCTTCGGGCCGAGCATCGCCAGAGCGGCGCGCAGGGTGAAGCCCATGCCGAGCCCGCCGATCAGCACCCGCGCATCGGCCGGCGCGGCGCGGCAGCCGAGCGTCGCCAGCGCCACCTCCGATCCGCTGAGCCGGCTGCTCATCAGTTCGTTGCCGCCGAGCATCATCATATGGTCGCCGCCGCGCCGGATAAGGCGCAGCTCGCCGTCGCCGCCCGGAATGGCGGCGGTGCCGATCAGCTCGCGGGCGATCATGCGCCGGCCTCAACCATCCTGCCGCCCCTCGATCGCGGCGATCAGCGCGGCGGTGAAGGCGGGGATGTCGGCGGGCTTGCGGCTGGTGACGAGGTTGCCGTCCACCGCCACCTCCTGATCGACGATATTGGCGCCGGCGTTGCGCAGGTCGGTGCGGATCGAGGGCCAGGGCGAAACGGTGCGCCCGGCGACGATCCCGGCCTCCGCCAGCATCCACGGGCCGTGGCAGATCGCCGCAACCGGCTTGCCCGCCGTGTCGAAGGCGCGGACGATCTCCACCGCCCTCGCCTCCGTGCGCAGCGTATCGGGATTGCCGACGCCGCCGGGGATCAGCAGCGCGTCATAATCGTCGGCCTTCACCTCGCCGAGCGTGAGGTCCGGCGTGATGCGGCGGCCGGGTTCGTCATGCACGGTCGCCATGATCTCGTCCGTATCGATCGAGGCGAGCGTTACCGTCGCGCCCTTGGCCAGCAGGGTTTCACGCGGATCGAACAGTTCCGACTCCTCGAAACGGTTGGTGGCGATGATGAGGATGCGGGCGTCGGCGATGGCGGTCATGGATGCGGCCTTGTGGTTGCTTGTCGCCCTCAAACACCGGCGGCCCGCCCCCGTTCCGGAACGAAGCGGCGCGGCATGGCGTTGGATCGGGGCTGAAGGAGGCATTATCCCGCGATGCTCTGCTATGTCGACGATGCGCTGCCCGGGATCACCCGCAAGCTGATAGACAAGCATTGGGCCTATTTCAGCCCCAAGGGCCGACGCATCACCAAGCGCGAGGAGATCGACCGGCTGAACGCGATCGCGTTGCCGCCGGCCTATGTCGATGCGTGGTTCTGCCCTTCGCCCCACGGCCATATCCAGGCGGTGGGCTGGGACGACAAGGGCCGCAAGCAATATCGCTACCATAATGATTTCCGCGCCGCGCAGGAGGCGGAGAAATATGACAAGCTGGCCGATTTCGGCCGCGCGCTGCCGCTGATCCGTGCGCGCGTGGAGGAGGATCTGTCAGGCCGCACGCTGGGCAAGGATGCGGTGGTGGCCGCCGTCGTGCGCCTGCTCGATCTCGGCCGGGTGCGGGTGGGCAATGAAGGCTATGCGCAGGCGAACAAGAGCTTCGGCGCGACCACGCTGCGCACCCGCCATGCCAAGGTGACGGGATCGCGGCTGAAGCTGGAATATCTCGGCAAGTCCGGCAAGATGCAGAAGCTGACGATCGAGGACAGCCGGCTCACCCGTCTCGTCCGCCGCTGCGCCGATCTGCCGGGGCAGAACCTATTCCAATATGTCGGCAATGATGGCGCGGCGCATCCGGTCAGCTCGTCCGACGTCAACGCCTATCTGCGCGAGGCATCGGCCCGCGCCGTCACCGCCAAGCATTTCCGCACCTGGGGCGCGACGGTGATCGCCTATTCCGCGCTGATCGAGGCGGGCGGACAGCTGCCGCTGAAGGCGATGCTGGAGCCGGTCGCCGCGGCCCTCGGCAACACGCCGGCGATCGCCCGCAAATCCTATGTTCACCCTGCGCTCATCGAACTGGCGCATAGCAAGGGCTGCGCACCGCTGGAGGGGCTGAAGCTCCCCCGCTCCACCAAATATCTCTCCGGCCCCGAACGCGGGCTGATCGCCTTTCTCGACGAACTGGCCGACGCGGAAGAGACTGCATCCGAGGCCGCCTGACTTCATGCCGATCAAGACCGACGCCGCGGCCAAGGCCGCAACCTTGCCCAAGATCCCGCCGATCGATCAGCAGATCGCCCTGTTCTGGCAGCAGAGCACCGAATGGGTTTCCACCCACGCCATCGAGATCGTCGCCGGCAGCGTGATCGCCGGGGTGATCGTGGCGGTGCTGCTGGGGATGAAGGCGCTGGGGGTGCGGATCTGCCGCACCGACAGCGATCATACCCGCTGGCGCACCGTGATCGGCCGTGCCTTCGCCAAAACGAGCCTGTGGTTCATGATCGCGGTGGCGGCGCAACTCGTCTCCACCTACGCGCAGGCACCGGCGGCGGTGGCCTCGACGGTGCGCTTCATCTTCACCGTGGCGGTGACGTTGCAGGCGGCGGTGTGGGCGCGCGAGCTGATCCTGGGCGTGATCGAGCACCGCACCGGAAGCGGCGACGAGGCGAACGGGCACGGCAGCGCGCTCGGCATCATCCGCCTGCTGGTGACGATCGCGCTGTTCGCCATCGCCTTGCTGATGATCCTCGACAATCTCGGCGTGAACGTCACCGGCCTGGTCGCCGGCCTCGGCATCGGCGGCATCGCCATCGGCCTGGCGGCGCAGGGCATCTTTTCCGATTTGTTCGCGGCGCTCTCGATCCTGTTCGACAAGCCGTTTCGCCGGGGCGATTCTGTGCGCTGGGACACGACATCCGGCAGCGTGGAATCGATCGGCCTGAAGACCACGCAGGTGCGCGCGCTGACGGGCGAGGAGGTGGTGATCTCCAATGCCAACCTGCTGAACAAGGAATTGCACAATCTCGCGCGGCTGGATCGCCGCCGCCATGTGCTGACGATCGGCGTGATCTACCAGACCCCGCCGGAGACGTGCGCGAAGATCCCCGGCATGATCCGCGGGATCATCGAAGGCACGCCGAAATGCACCCTGGTGCGCTGCGGGATGACCGGCTTCGGCGCCTCCAGCCTCGATTACGAATTACAGTTCGATGTGCATTCGGAAAATTACGACGTGGTGTTCGAAGCGCGTAGCGCCGTGTGCATCGCGATCCTGCAGGCGTTCAACGATGCCGGCATCGAATTCGCCTACCCGACCCAGACGAGCTTCACCGTCGCGCCGGGCGGCAAGGCGATCATGCCTTATCCGGAACAGACCCGGCTGGTGACCGAGCCGGCCCGTACTTGATGTTCGGGCGGGGGGCCGCCAGAAGCCTTTCCGACACAAAAGGAGCAGCCTGATGACGATCGGTATCGATGATCTGCGCGCACGGATCGGCGAGGTCGTCGGCACGTCGGAATGGATCGCCGTCGATCAGGCCATGATCGACATGTTCGCCGATGCGACACAGGATCACCAGTTCATCCACGTCGATCCGGTGAAGGCCGCAGCATCGCCGTTCGGCGGCACCATCGCGCACGGATTCCTGTCGCTCTCTTTATTGTCGGCGATGATGATGAAATCGGACGTGCCGAGAGTGGACGGCATCAGGATGGCGGTGAATTACGGGCTGAACAAGGTGCGCTTTCTGGCGCCGGTGCCGTCCGGTACGCGGGTGCGCGGCGCGTTCAAGCTGATCGAGTTCGACGAGAAAAAACCTGGCCAGTTCCAGCAGACGCTGGAAGCGACGGTGGAAATCGAGGGCAAGCCCAAGCCGGCGCTGATCGCCGAATGGATCGTCCAGTTCTTCATCTGAACGCGGATGCCGGCCATGAAAAAACCGCCGGGGCTGATGGCCCCGGCGGTCCTTACATGGTCAGCGGCCGGAAGTGCCGGCCCGGGAGACCTGGCTGCCCTTAGGCGCGCATCCCCCGAACGGACTGAACCGACCCCACTACTGAACCATGAGACATCGGATCACCTCCTTTCGCTAAGTTGTTGACAACCGGAATGTGCGTGATCCGGTGCGCGGCTGCAAGGGTGCGGCGCAATTATTTTCGGCGTACCGGTCAGCTGCGACAATCCTCGATCACACGGGCGAATTCGGGCCAGGAGGGGATCACCAGCCGCGTCGTTCCGGCGACGGCGATGACGAAGCGGCCCCGACTGAACGCCATCTTGTCCAAAAAGGGATCGCGCGCCGGCAGCGAAGCGGCGATGGCTTGCCCGGTGACCGGGGTCGCCGCCAGCGTGCGGTTGCCGGCGGATGTCGTAATGGTCATCGTGGCGGGCACCGCGCCAGATGCAGCCGAACGGGCCAGCGATATGGTGCGCGTCGACATCTCGCAGCGGACCGCGAACAGCGGAATTGAACCGGCGGCGGCGAACCGCGCGGCGGTGCCCCCCGCGACCGGGCTGTAGCTCCAGTCGCCGCGGGTGAGCGGGATGTCGCGCCAGTCGGTCGTTGCGGGGGTGCTGGGCGGCGGGGCAGGCACCATGATCGGCGGCGGCGGCGCGTGGACGACCCTGGTGGGCGCGACGCAGGCCGACGCGATCAGCAGTGAGGACAGGCCGGAGGTAGCACGGCGCCGGGCGGAAGCGGGGTGTTCGGGCATGTCGCCGGCATGATCGATAAAGCCGCCTGTGGAAAGGGCGCCCCGACGCCGGGACGCCCACCGGGCCAATCGGCCGACCGGCTCAGCGGTAGAAGCAGCGCCGCTCGCGATGGCCGTGACGGCGAACCATCTGGCAGACGCGCTTCTTGCGATAATGCGGGCGCATGTGCGGACGCGGCCCCGGGCGGTGCATGCCCGGGCCGCGATGATCCGGCCCATGCTGCGCCATCGCCGGCGCGGCGGTGAGGCCGAAGCCGAACAAGGCGGCGGCGGCGATGCCGATATGCGAGAATTTCATGGCTGCTCCCTTATAGTGCCGCCGCCGCTGCACGGCGCCGGCTTCCTGCGACGGAAGGCCCGGTGAACAACCTTCCCCGCCGACATAACGTGAGAGCGCCGGGATGGGTCCGGCCGTCAGCCGCGCCGTTTCTCCGCCCGCGCGGCCTTGGCCTTGCCGTAGCGGGTGGTGCGGGTGCCGGGCTTGCCGCTGATCGCATGCGCCTTCACTGGCGCCTTGTGCTCGGCCACCGGCATGCCGAGTTCCTCCTGCTCCAGCTTGCGGATCTCGTCGCGCAGACGCCCCGCCTCCTCGAACTCCAGATCGGCGGCGGCGGCGCGCATCCGGCCCTCCAGCTCCTCGATATAGCCGCGCAGATTGTGGCCGACCATGTGCGGCCGATCCTCGATGCCGGTATCGACCGTCACCTGATCGCCCTGCGACAGGTGGCCGACAATATCCGTTATGTTGCGCTTGATCGTGGCCGGCGTGATGCCGTGTTCGAGGTTGTACGCCTCCTGCTTCTCGCGCCGGCGGCTGGTCTCGGCCATCGCGCGTTCCATCGATCCGGTCATCCGGTCGGCGTAGAGGATCACCTTGCCGTCCACGTTGCGCGCGGCGCGGCCGATCGTCTGGATCAGCGACGTTTCCGACCGCAGGAAGCCTTCCTTGTCCGCATCGAGGATCGCCACCAGCCCGCACTCGGGAATGTCGAGCCCCTCGCGCAGCAGGTTGATGCCGACGAGCACATCATAGACGCCCAGCCGCAGGTCGCGGATCAGCTCGATCCGCTCCAGCGTCTCCACGTCGGAGTGCATGTAGCGCACCTTGAGGCCGGCCTCGTGGAGATATTCGGTGAGATCCTCGGCCATGCGCTTGGTCAGCGTCGTCACCAGCGCCCGGTAGCCCTGCTTCGCGGTGGCCTTGCACTCGAACACCAGATCGTCGACCTGGCTCTCGATCGGGCGGACCTCCACCGGCGGATCGATCAGGCCGGTGGGGCGGATCACCTGCTCGGCGAACACGCCCCCGGTCTGGTCCATCTCCCACGGCCCGGGCGTCGCCGAGACGTAGACGGTCTGCGGGCGCATCGCCTCCCACTCGTTGAAGCGCAACGGGCGGTTGTCGATGCAGCTGGGCAGGCGGAAGCCATATTCGGCCAGCGTGATCC
>CAXTTS010000087.1:0-12036 GCA_964247265.1 uncultured Sphingomonadaceae bacterium | reverse complement strand
GGCATCGCCCTCGCTACTGCCTTGGCGTTCTGGCTCTGAATGAGTCTGGGCCCTAAGTGCTTTTCAAACTCGCCGTCCCTCTTCAGGGCTTTCCACTCTCCCGCGCGGATCGGGTTACGGCATATAATCTCCGAGCCAAAGAGATTTGCTGTTTTGGCCATGAGAGTGGGAACAGCGCCGACGTCTCCGAAGCCCTCAACTATAACAACCACCTCGCTCACTCGAAGATGCCCTCTGCCACTAACAACTCTCCAGCAGAGAACAGTCTTGACCTAATAATCGATAACTGACGTTGCGAAATTGGCGCAAATGACGAAATACCATCCTCATATGTAGCACCGATTATAGATTGTGGATCGAAAAGGTCTAATAGATTAGGACTATGTGTCGTAAGTAGTATTTGCCTATCTTGGCTTACCTCTAGATAATCTCTTGCTGAGTCTACAAGGATCGGAAGGAGGCCAGGGTGTATCATCTGTTCCGGCTCTTCCAATGTTATCCGGGCCGGAGCATGTGGTTGATAGAAAGCTGTAAGCATTCCCAGCATTCTTAAGGTGCCGTCCGAAATTTGCGACATATTCAGGTCATGAGCATGCCCTACTGGTGATTCCTTTACACGAAAAAGCGGCACATAGAATCCGCCGGTCGATCGGACAGCTATTTCACTTACTATTGGTAGCACCTGCCTTAGCGATGATGTTAACGCCTCCCGACTCTTTCTAAAGCTCGTGTTCCTCATGAGTCGGATGATAGACGCCAAATTTGTGCCATCATCGGCAAGCACATCTGCATTGGAGATGGACTGCGGCTTTCGGATTTCATTCGGATATATGGAATAAGCCCCACAAGAACGAACCTCCTCCCAAAGCGCTTTGAAAAAGAACCCAAAAGGCGAAAAGGTTGTAGGGCCAAACTGTGACAACAGGAGTTCCGATGGATCACTCGCCGTAATCGGCAGCTTCTCGAATGGATTGTTGGGTATGTCCGCTACAACGGGCAAGTTTCCGTTGCGCTTAAATGAAAACAATTGATTCTCTTGATGTTCGCCAAAAGGATGCCGGCCCAGCCATGAGCCCTCCTCTTCGACAACAGAAAACTCTCCCCCAGCTGATCCTAATACAGTTTTGTACTCGCCACGGCTCTGACCTTTCCTAAATACCAGCTTAAGTGACACATTGAATGGACGTGTTTTACTCCAGCGACGAATACTATCAATTCCGTGCCTTTGGGTAACGGCATGGTCGAGTCCGTCGGTGGCGGCATCCCTAAGAAAGTTTATCGCGTCGAGTAGGTTGCTTTTACCTACGCCGTTCGGGCCCACTATCACGTTCTCGGATCGGAACGTAATAGACGCGTGAGCGATGCTCTTGTAGTTTGATATCTCAATGCGTTCTAGCATCAGACCCTCTTTGAACATGAGCTCTTCACGCCCTGCTTTCGCATGAGCGGCTTGGTGCGTCCACTGCTAGCGTAAAGTGAGGCAGGAGCACGAAACGTAGAAAGAGCAGCTTTCGTCCTTTCTTTGGGCGAGAAGCCGCTACCGCGTTCGTAATGGAAGGGAGTAAAAGAAGAGTTCCGGCATTACACCTCCGTGTCAGCCCACCTACCTAGAAATTGAGTGACGCACCCAACTTATCAAAGCGACGTACGAATTTTCGCTAACCTGAAGTTATGGGCGTCAAACTAACTTCGCTGTATTGCCTTTCACGGCTCAATAAGCCCGCGCCACAGCGAACTCCACCGCCTCGATCAGCGCCGCTTTCGCCTTGCCGCCGCCGATGCCGCCGAGCGCGTCGATCGCGCGCTGGCCGTAGTGGCGGGCGCGGGTGAGGGTGTCGTCGATGGCGCCGGTTTCGCGAAGCAGGCGATTGGCGTGGGCCAGATCGTCGTCGCTGACGCGGCGGCCCTCGATCGCGTCCTTCCAGAACTTCTGGTCCTCGGGCGTGCCGCGGGCGTTGGCGAGGATGACCGGCAGCGTCACCTTGCCGTCGCGGAAATCGTCGCCCATGTCCTTGCCCATCGTGGCGCCGTCCGACGCATAGTCGATCGCGTCGTCGACGAGCTGGAAGGCGATACCGAGGTTGCGGCCGTAGGCGTCGAGCGCCTGTTCCACCGCATCGTCATGCTCGGCCACCACGGCGGCGATGCGGCAGGCGGCGGCGAAGAGCGCGGCCGTCTTGGCGCCGATGATGTCGAGATAGCGTGCCTCGCCGGTTTCGATCCGGCGCTGGGCGGTGAGCTGGTTCACTTCGCCCTCGGCGATCACGGCCGAGGCGTTGCTGAGGATGCGGAGGACGCGCAGGCTGCCATCCTCCACCATCAGCTCGAACGCGCGGCTGAACAGGAAATCGCCGACGAGGACGCTGGCGGGATTGCCCCAGATGATGTTGGCGGTGCGCTTGCCCCGGCGCAGGCCCGAGCCATCGACGACATCGTCGTGCAGCAGGGTGGCGGTGTGGATGAACTCCACCGTGGCGGCCAGGCGGTGCTGGCGGGTGCCGCCATAATCGAGCAGGCGCGCGCAGGCGAGCGTGAGCATCGGCCGCATCCGCTTGCCGCCGCCGGCGATCAGGTGGCCGGCGAGTTCGGGGATCAGCGGCACGTCGCTCTGCATCCGGGCGAGGATCACCTCGTTCACCCGGTGCATGTCGGCGGCGACGAGCGCCATCATCGGATCGAGCGAGGGCGCGGTGGCGCGGTGCAGCGGAGTGATCGTCGCGGGCATGGGCGCGATGTGGCGTGGGCGGGCGGCAAACGCAAGCACATGAACCAAGCATCTGGCGCGGCGTGGGGGCGGCATCCGGGCTTGCGCCGCGCGCGATCGATCGCGAAAAGGCGCGGCGCAGATGGGGGACGGGCCGGACATGACCGACGAGACGCTGAACGGCTATCGCGAGAGCATCGACAATATCGACGCGGCGCTCGTCTTCATGCTGGCCGAGCGGTTCAAGGTGACGCAGGCGGTGGGGCGCTACAAGGCGCAGTCGGGCCTGCCGCCGGCCGATCCGGGGCGGGAGGCGGCGCAGATCGAACGGCTGCGGACGCTCGCGCGATCGGCCAATCTGGACCCGGATTTCTCGGAGAAGTTCCTGCGCTTCATCATCGACGAGGTGATCCGCCATCACGAGCGCGCGCGGGTGGGGTGAAGGTCAGGTCGCGGCGGGCAGGCGCAGGCGGGCGCAGAGACCGCCGAGATCCTCGCTCTCCTCCAGGCTGATCGTGCCTTCGTAGATTTCGGACACGTCGCGCACGATGGCGAGGCCGAGGCCGGTGCCGGGCTTGCCGGTATCGAGCCGGGCGCCGCGTTCGAACAGGGTGGCGCGCTGCGCCTCCGGGATGCCGGGGCCGTCATCCTCGACCATGATCTCGACGAAGCCGGCCTCGCGCGCGACGGTGACGAAGACGCGACCCTGGCCGTATTTGGCGGCGTTCTCGATGAGGTTGCCGAGCATCTCGTCGAGATCCTGGCGCTCGACATGGACGGCCGCCTCCTTGTCGCCGTCGATATCGACGGTGACGTGGCGGTGCAGGCGGGAGACGGCGCGCTCGACCGCCTTGAGGGAAGGCCACACCTCCGACCGGCTCTGCGCGCTGCCGCGCCGGCCGACGGCGCGGGCGCGGGCGAGGTGGTGATCGACCTGGCGGCGCATCGTCGTTGCCTCGCGCACCACGGTGGCGACGAGATCGGGGCTGTCGGCGGTCGCCTCATTCATGATGACGGTGAGCGGCGTCTTCAGCGCGTGGGCGAGGTTGCCGGCGTGGCGGCGCGCCTCCTCCGCCTGGCGTTCGTTGTGGGCGAGCAGGTCGTTCAGCTCCTCCACCATCGGCGCGACCTCGTCGGGCAGATGCTCGTCGACGCGGGCGATGTGGCCGGTGCGGACGGCGCTGATCTCCCGCCGGATCTTGCGCAGCGGCCAGAGGCCGTAGGTGGCCTGCAACGCCGACATGATGATGAGGCCGAGGCCGAGCGCGGCGAAGGAGCGGACCAGCGTCTTGCGCAGCGCGGCGATCTGTTCGTTGAGGCCGGCGCGGGTCTGCGCGACCTGGAAACGCCATTCGACGGGCGAATCCGGCAGCTTGATGTCGCGTTCGAGCACGCGGAGCGGGTCGCTGGGAAACTCGTTGCTGTCATAGACGTGGATGGCGTTGTCGCGGTGGCCGGTCTTCACCGTGAGCGCGCGATCCCATAGCGAGCGCGAGCGGAACGGATCGAAGCCGGGGCCGGAGACCTGCCAGTAGAGACCGGAATAGGGCTCCAGGAAACGCTGGTCGCCGAGCGGGCGGTTGAAGCGGACCTCGCCGTCCGGGCCGGTCTCGGCCGAGGCGATCATCGCGGTCAGCACATATTCGAGCTGCCCGTCGAAGTTGCGGGTGATCGCGTCGCGCAGCACCCGGTCGAGCGCCAGCCCGCCGCCGAGCAGCAGCAGCATGATCCACAAGGCGGCGATGCCGATCATGCGCCGGGTGAGCGATCCGGTGCGTGCGCGCGTCTGCCCGGCGTTGCGCCCGATCCTCATGCGGCGGAAGGTGAGCAGGCGGAGGCCGTTGCCGAGGACGGCGCGCCAGCCATCGTCGCCGCGGGCGGCGGGGGTGGGATCGACGCCCATCGATCAGGCCGGCCGGCTCAGGCGGCGGGGTCTTCCAGGCTGTAGCCGAGGCCGCGGATGGTGGTGATGACATCCGGCCCCAATTTCTTGCGGATGCGGGTGACGAACACCTCGATCGTATTGGAATCGCGATCGAAATCCTGATCGTAGATATGCTCGATCAGCTCGGTGCGGCTGACCACCTTGCCCTTGTGGTGGAGCAGGTAGCTGAGCAGTTTATATTCCTGCGCGGTGAGCTTCACCGGTTCGCCCGCGAGCGTCACCTTGCCGCTGCGTGTATCGAGCCGCACGTCGCCGGCGATCAGTTCGGAGGAGGCGTTGCCGGAAGCGCGGCGGATCAGCGCGCGCAGGCGGGCGATCAGCTCCTCCGTCTGGAACGGCTTGGCGAGATAATCGTCGGCGCCGGCATCGAGCCCGGCGACCTTGTCGGACCAGCTGTCGCGCGCGGTGAGGACGAGAACCGGCGTCTCCTTGCCCTCCTTGCGCCAGCGATCGAGGACGGTCAGCCCGTCGATCGTCGGCAGACCGAGATCGAGCACGATGGCATCGTAATTCTCGGTGGAGCCGAGATAATGCCCATCCTCGCCATCGGTGGCGAGATCGATGGCATAGCCGGCACCCTCCAGCGTGGCGCGAAGCTGGCGACCGAGATTGGGCTCGTCCTCGACGATCAGTACGCGCATGTCACCCCTTCATCCTCAACCGGCCGAAGCCGCTTATGCCGACAATCGGCCCGGTTCGACAAGCCGGCTGCCGCCTAGTTGCCCGAGCGGCCGATCACCTGCCCGGTGCGCGCATCCACATCGACCCAGATCACCGAGCCGCCACGCATGAACTTGAGCCGGTAACGCGCCAGATCGGAATCATATTCCGGGCCGATATAGCTGGTGCCCTGCATCCGGGGCAGGATGCGCGCCTCTATCTCGCGCAGCGGGCGCACCTGGCCGCTGCGGGTGGCGCTATAGGCCTCGTCCTGATCGCGGCGGCGCGGATCGGCCGATGCGGACGCGGCGGCTCCGGCGAGCGAGGCGACCAGCGCGCAGAGCATAAATTTGTTCATCGGCATGGGCTTGTGGCATAGGGACCGAGCATTGAATAGGCGGTGAACAGCGCCCCTCCCCTTCTCCAGCGATAGTGTCCCCATGTCCGCACCCGTTCTCGCCTATGAAGATCTCGGCCTCGTCCAGGGTTCGGGCTGGCTGTTCCGCCGGCTCGACATCTATATCGCGCCGCGCGATCGGCTGGCGCTGATCGGCCGCAACGGCGCGGGGAAGACGACGTTGCTGAAGCTGCTGGCGGGCCGGATCGACGCCGACGAGGGCCGCCGCACGATCGTACCCGGAACCCGCGTGATCCTGCTGGAGCAGGAGCCGTCGCTCGGCGGCCACGCCACGCTGCGCGATTATTGCATGGCCGGCGACGATGCGCCGGCGGCGCATGAGGTGGAGGCGAGCGCCGACCAGATCGGCATCGATCTTTCCCGCGAATCCGCCACCGCGTCGGGTGGCGAGCGGCGGCGTGCGGCGATCGCGCGGGCGCTGGCGATGAAGCCCGACGTGCTGCTGCTCGACGAGCCGACCAACCATCTCGACATCGCCGCGATCGACTGGCTGGAGAGCTGGCTGGCGCGGTATAATGGCGCGTTCGTCGCGATCAGCCACGATCGCGCCTTCCTCACCCGGCTGACGAAGCAGACGTTGTGGCTCGATCGCGGCGCGGTTCGCCGGGCCGAGATCGGCTTCGGCGGGTTCGAGGCGTGGATGGAGAAGGTGCATGCCGACGAGGAGCGCAATGCCGAGCGGATCGACGCGCGGCTGAAGCTGGAGGAGCATTGGCTGCAACGCGGCGTGACCGGCCGGCGCCGCCGCAACCAGGGCCGGCTGACCAAGCTGCTGGAGATGCGCGCCACCCGCGCGGCGATGATGGGCCCGCAGGGCACCGCCGCTTTGAGCATCTCCAGCGACGACGTGCGGACGAAGACGGTGATCGATGCCGAGCATGTCGACAAGAGCTTCGGAGATCGCATGGTGATCCGGGATTTCTCGCTGCGGGTGACGCGTGGGGACCGGATCGGCATCGTCGGCGCGAACGGCGCCGGCAAATCCACGCTGCTGAAGCTGCTGACCGGCACCATTGCGCCCGATGCCGGCCGCATTCGCCTCGCCAAGACGCTGGATGCGACGATCATCGACCAGCAGCGCAGTTTGATGAGCCCGGAGAAGACGGTGCGCGACGTGCTGGCCGATGGCGGCGAGTGGATCGAGGTGCAGGGCGCGAAGAAGCATATCCAGGGCTATCTGAAGGAGTTCCTGTTCGAGCCGACGATGGCCGATGCGCGGATCGCCTCGCTTTCGGGCGGCGAGCGATCGCGGCTGCTGCTGGCGCGCGAATTCGCCCGGCCATCCAACCTGCTGGTGCTGGACGAGCCGACCAACGACCTGGACCTGGAGACGCTGGACCTGCTGCAGGAGGTGATCGGCGATTATGACGGCACGGTGCTGATCGTCAGCCACGATCGCGACTTCCTCGATCGCACGGTGACGGTAACGCTGGGGCTCGACGGATCGGGCAAGGTGGACGTGGTGGCCGGCGGCTATGAGGATTGGCAGCGCCAGCGGGCGCGGGCGGCCGAGCAGCGCCGTGCCGCGACCCGCCCGGCGACCGTGGCGGCGACGGCCGCCGCGCCGGCCAAGGCGAAGACCAAGCTCAGCTACAAGGACCAGCGCGACCTGGACCTGCTGCCGCAGCAGATCGAGCAGATCGAGACGGAGATCGCGCGCGACGAGGCGGCGATGGCCGATCCGGCGCTCTATACGAAGAACCCCGCCCGCTTCGCCGAGCTGATGAAGGCGATAGAGGGCGCACGCGCGCGCAAGGAGGCGGCGGAGCATCGCTGGCTGGCGCTGGCGGAGATGGCCGACGCGCTGGGTGGATGAACATCCTCGCGCCTGCGATACGGGGCATGGCACGCCTCCGATACCGCGCATGGCACGCCTCCGATACCGCGCATGGCACGCCTTCGATGCCGTGCGTGGCACGCCTTCGATGCCGTGCGTGGCACGGTGGCCGGCGAACGGCGTTGGGCCTGCTGAATGAAGGAGTTTGCCATGACCGAACCGCACGTCCGCCCCGATGTCCGTCGTTTCCTCGATTATGTGAACGCGCTTCCGGGGCCGCGCACGCATGAACTGCCGCCCGAGACATCGCGCGCGATGTTCCGCGCGATGCGCGACGTGGCGGACGTGCCGGTGGGCGAACTGGCGCTGATCCGCGATCTGGCGATTCCCGCGTCGCACGGGACGATCCCGGCACGGCTCTACGATGCACGAGCGTCGCGGGCGCCGGGGCCGGTGATGGTGTATTTTCACGGCGGCGGCTTCGTGCTGGGCGACCTCGACAGCCATGAGCCGCTGTGCGCGGAGTTCGCCCGCGTGCTCGACATGCCGGTGGTGGCGGTGGATTACCGGCTCGCGCCGGAAAATGCCTGGCCGGCAGCGCCGGACGATTGCGAGGCGGCGGCACGCTGGGTGGCGGACACGATCGGCGCGCTGGATCGCGGCGTATCCGGGCTGGTGCTGACGGGCGACAGCGCCGGCGGCACGCTGACGATCGTGACGGCGATGGCGCTGCGCGACCGGCCGGCGGGCGTGCCGGTGCTGGCGCAATTCCCGATCTATCCCTCGATCGGGCGATCGGCCGAGTTCCCCTCGTTCGACCAGTTCAACCAGGGCTATTTCCTGACGCTGGAGGGCATGCGCTTCTTCACCGAGGCCTATCGGGCAGACATGAGCGACTGGCGCGCGGCGCCGACACGCGGGCAATTCGCCGGGCTGCCGCCGGCGCTGGTGCTGACCGCCGGCCTCGATCCGATCCGCGACGAGGGGCGGGCCTATGCCGGCGCGCTGATCGCCGCCGGCGTGCCGACCGTGTTCCGCGAGGCGGTGGGGAACATCCACGGCTTCTGCAACATGCGCAAGGCGATCCCCTCGTCCGAGGGGGACATACAGGGGGCGCTGGCGGTGCTGAAGACGATGGTCGTGGAAGCGGCCGGCACTGCCGCGATGGCGCAGGCGGACGCGGCATGAGCGCGGCAGACCTGCCCTATCGCCCCGCCGCCGGCGTGATGCTGCTGAACGACGCCGGCAAGGTGTTCGTCGCGCAGCGCATCGACAGCACGCTGGAGGCCTGGCAGATGCCGCAGGGCGGGCTTGATCCGGGCGAAGACGCCGAAGCCGGCGCGCTGCGCGAGCTGGAGGAGGAGACGGGCATTCCGCCCCGTCTGGTCGAGGTGATCGCCCGCGCGCCGGAGGAACTGCTGTACGACCTGCCGGCCGATCTGGTCGGCAAATTGTGGAAGGGGCGCTATCGCGGCCAGCGGCAGACGTGGTTCCTGCTGCGCTTCCTGGGGCGGGATGCGGACGTGACGCTGGAGACGGCGCATCCCGAGTTCCGCGCGTGGAAGTGGGTGGAGCCGGCGGAGTTGCCGAGCCTGATCGTGCCGTTCAAGAAGACACTGTACGAGGCGGTGCTGGCGGCGTTCGCCGCGCATCTGTGATCGCATCTGGCGCGGGGTGCGCCGGTTGCGACTGGCGCGCCCAGCCCCGGCCGACCTAGCCCCGGCCGATCAGGCGCATCGCCATGCGATCGGCGACGAGCGCGGCGGGATCGCCGGTGGCGGCGCTTTCCGCCCAGATCTGCTCCAGCCGGGCGGGGATCAGGGCGATGCGCTGTTCCACCTCGGCACGGTCGCCGTGGCCGAGATATTCGAGGCCGACATTGATGATGCCGCCGGCGTTGATGACGTAATCCGGCGCGTAGACGATGCCGCGCGCGTGCAGGCGGGCGCCATCGGCCGGCGTGGCGAGCTGGTTGTTCGCGCCGCCCGCGACGATCGGCACCGCCAAGGCGGCGATCGTCTGCTCGTCGAGGATCGCGCCGAGCGCGCACGGGCTGAGCACGTCGGCCTCGACGCGGAGGATGTCGTCCTTGTCGATCGCGGTGGCGCCGAGTTCGGCGGCGAGCGTCCCGGCGCGGGCGCGATCGACATCGGCGATGGTGAGGCGCGCGCCTTCCGCCGCGAGCCGCCGGGCGAGGCCGCCGCCGACGCTGCCGATGCCTTGGATGGCGACATGCACGCCCGACAGGCTGTCGCGCCCCAGCCCCTGACGCACCGCCGCCTTGACGCCGAGGAACACGCCGAGCGCGGTGAGCGGGCCGGGATCGCCGCCGGCCGCCCCCTGCCCCACCGGCAGACCGGCGACGTGGCGGGTCTCGCCGCTGATCGCGACCATATCGACATCGGACATGCCGACATCCTCCGCCGTGACGTAGCGGCCGCCGAGACTGTCTATCGCCTTGCCGAAGGCGGCGAGCAGCGCCGGCGTCTTGGTGCGGGCGGGGTCGGCGAGGACAACGCCTTTGCCGCCGCCCATCGGCAGGCCGGCCATCGCATTCTTGAAGCTCATTCCGCGCGACAGGCGCAGCGCATCGGTGATCGCCTCGTCGCCATCGGCATAATGCCAGAAGCGGGTGCCGCCCGCTGCGGGCCCGAGTGCGGTGGAATGGATCGCGATGATCGCGGTGAGCCCCGCCGCCGGATCGCGGAAGACGTGGACGCCCTCATGATCGTCGAAGTCCGGATAGTCCCACAGCGCGGCCATGATCGCTTCCTCAATAAATTGCGTGAGCGCGCAATATTATTATTGCGGAGTGAGCGCCAGAAAAAAGGCGGAAACGGAATGGGGCGATCGACGGGGATTGAACCCGCAACCTCCGGTACCACAAACCACTCTCGCCTACCAAGATAGGCGCGTTTCTGCGGTTTTTCGTGCGTACCGCATGCGCGCAAATCGCGGCTTTAAGCGGCGATCTCGGCGCCTGCTGTTCAGTCTGAACAGGGGAACACTGGTTTAGTCCGGCGGTCGGATTTCGGCCGGTGCTCGACCACCAATTCCTGCCCACCTCGCCGCGCGGCCCTCCCTAGCCGCGCTCCCTGATTCGCGCCCCTGATCGGGACGCTTCCATCACTGCACGCTGGCGCGGCCGAACATGCGATTCGGCCGGCGCTTTCGTGCGTCCTTCGCCCCCGCCCGGGAGCCGACGATGCCCCTTACAGATCAACCAGGCTGCGCCCCCTGCGGCGCGCCACGTCCGCAACCTCATACGCGGCGCATCCGCCGCTCTCACCGGCCGGGAGCGCGGTCCCGATCGCGGCGAGGGGCGCCGCGTGCCCAGGCGAAATAGCTACGACGTCGACGATCCTCGGGCTCAGCCTTGGAAGCGGGTCGGTGATGGTTCTGTCGCGCAGGGGCTCGCGCACATGGAAGCGCTCATGCAGGCGGCCGAGGAGGAACGCCACAAGAGCTGGAGCGACATGCCGCTCCGCGAGGTCAGGGATGCAAGGGGGCGTCATGCGGCACTGAGCGCGGAGCTTCAGGCGCACATCGATGCCGGCGATGCGCCGGTCGGCCGACCAGCCACGCTGCGCCAGGAGGTCGGCCGCCTCGAGACGTATCTGGCGCGGGCAAGGGATCGCCTACGGCGGATCGATGTCACGATCCTGCGCGCGGCCCTCCGCGGGATCGACTTCGCAACGGGCCGGCTGTTCAAGTCGATCGAGACGATCGCCGGCATCGCTGGGTGCCACCGCAACAGCGTCGTCGCGGCGCTTCGCCGCCTTGAGCTGCACGGATTTATCGCGCGCGTGCGACGAACCGTCCGGACGCCAAACGAGGGGCAGTTCGCGCCGCAGCGCGAGCAGACGTCAAACGCCTATTACTTCGACCACCGCGCCAAGATGGCTCAGCGAACATGGGCGCGGTACTGGCAGATCCTGATCGCGAAGCTCCGCCGCACCGGCGCCGCGCCAGTCGCGCTGCGCGCCCATCCGGATGCCGAAGCGCCGGTCCCGAAGGATCCCGGCCTACGCGCCGACCTCGAGCGCCTGGGCGCTCTTATCCCCCACGCGAGTACATAGAATGTGCTCTATCCTCCTCCAGAGATAAGGGAATAGGAATGGGATCGCTTGAGCGATCCCATGCACCAGTTTGTTTCTCCCCCAAACCGCGATCGATCGCCTCTTCTCACCGGAGCGCCAAGATCAGGCGTTCCGCATGCGGCGGCTTGCGCCGCCACGGGCTTGGCGGGGGGGAGGAGCACGAACCGTGCCACCCTGCCCTCGCCCGCTCGCCTGCTGCAGCGTCGATCAGGGGCCGACGAGCTGCTCCGCCCACTCCTCCAGGAGCTCGCGCCGCAGCGTCAGCTGGTCCGATCGGTTGTATGCCGCCTCGACCTTGTCCTTCGGACTATGCGCCAGCGTGCGATCGATCGCGGCGCGGTCGTTCGGCCGCCGCTCGTTCATGATCGTGGCGAATGTGGCCCGCCAGCCGTGCGGCACATGCCGGCCGGCGAAGCCTGCGCGCGCATAGAG
>CAXTTS010000086.1:0-12110 GCA_964247265.1 uncultured Sphingomonadaceae bacterium | reverse complement strand
TGTACATGATAAACGTGCCGGCGAACGAGATCGGCGTGGCCGGCGGGCTGTTCGGTGAGAAACTGGTGCTGAACGAGTTCGTCGCCTTCATCAGTCTCGGCAAGGCGCAATCCGGACTTTCGCCCTCCACCGTCGGCATCGTCACGTTCGCGCTGTGCGGGTTCGCCAACTTCTCGTCGATCGCGATCCAGATGGCTGTGACGGGGAGCCTCGCGCCCAACCAGCGCCCGATGATCGCCAGGCTGGGGCTCAAGGCGCTGGTCGCCGGATCGCTGTCGAACCTGATGAGCGCGGCGCTGGCGGGCCTGCTGCTGACGAGCTGATCCTTACGCCACCTGGCTGACCGGCGGCATGGTTGCCTGATCCGGCTGGTCCGCATAACGCCGGGCGATGAAGGCGCAGGCGATCAGCTGGATCTGGTGAAACAGCATCAGTGGCAGCAGGATCGGCCCGACCTGCGCCGCCGGGAACAGCACGCCGGCCATCGGCACGCCGGACGCGAGGCTTTTCTTCGATCCGCAGAATATCAGCACGATCGCATCCTCGCGGCTGAAGCCCATCAGCCGGCCGAGCCCCCATGTCGTGAACAGCACGATGGCCAGAATGACGATCGACAGCAGCGCGATGACCCCGATCTGCCCGGGCGACAATATATGCCACAGCCCCTCCACCACCGCCGCGCCGAAGGCGGTGTAGACCACGATCAGGATCGAGCCGCGATCGACGAGGTGCACCAGCCATTTGTGCCGCGCGATGAAGCCGCCGACCAGCGGACGACACGCATGGCCGAGCAGGAAGGGCAGCAGCAGCTGGAGCGCGATCGACTTCACCGAGGCGAAGGACATGCCGGCGCCGCCCTGCACGCCGTGGATGGTGAGCGCCACCAGCAGCGGCGTCACGAAGATGCCGGCGAGGTTGGAGAAGGAGGCGCTGCACACCGCCGCCGCCACATTGCCGCGCGCCACGGCGGTGAACGCGATCGAGGATTGCACGGTGGACGGCAGCAAGGTGAGGAACAGCATGCCCGTCGCCACCGCCGGCGGCAGGATTGGCAGGGTCGATACGCCGAGGCCGATAATCGGGAACAGGCCGAAGGTGATCGCGAAGACGGTGAGGTGCAGCCGCCAGTTGCGCGCGCCGCCGACGATCGCCTCGCGCGACAGCTTGGCGCCGTGCAGGAAGAACAGCAGCACGATGCCCGCGTCGGCCACCCCGCCGGCCACCGCCGCCGCCTGCCCGCGCGCCGGGAGCAGCGAGGCCAGCAGCACCGTGCCGAGCAGGCCCAGGATGAAGGGATCGAACACGCCCTTCAGCCGCGCGATCATGCCTGCGCCTCGCCGGATGCCATTCGCGATTTCCGCCGCCCTGGCTCGGGCGGGCCGGCGGCCGGGTGGACAGGATCGATCATCAGCTTGCTCCGGCGAAGGGTGCCCGACCGCCACATAGGCAGCGGCGACCTCGCGGTCATCCCACTATGCCGCGCGACGGCCGATCTCCCGATCAACCCGGTTGCCGACGATGGCTGCGGCACGTTATTCTCGATCGCACTGGCGCCGAAGGATTTCCGACCATGACCGCCCTCGATCAACCGGTGCCCGGCCCGATGCTCAGCCCAATGCTCAGCCCAATGCTCAGCTATGTCAGCCACGATCGCTTCGTCGCGGACGTGCAGGCAATCGCATCGCAGCTGGAAGGCGGCGACTGGAGGCCCGACTTCATCGTGGGCATCGGGCGCGGCGGGCTGGTGCCGGGGGCCTATCTTTCTCACCGCACCGGCATCCCGAT
The DNA here is from genome assembly GCA_964247265.1 of uncultured Sphingomonadaceae bacterium. Taxonomy (GTDB): domain Bacteria; phylum Pseudomonadota; class Alphaproteobacteria; order Sphingomonadales; family Sphingomonadaceae; genus Alterirhizorhabdus. The sequence continues at coordinate 10,325 of CAXTTS010000086.1, read as the reverse complement.
GCTGTCGATCGACTATTCGTCGGGAATGGCCGGCTTCTCGGACGAGTTGCTGGGGAAGCTCGCCACGATGAGCCAGGCGGGCCAGCGCATCCTGTTCGTCGACGACATCAACGATAGCGGCGCGACGCTCACCTGCCTGCGCGATGCGATCGTCGCGCAGGGTGGCGTGGTGGCGAACCAGCGCATCGCGGTGCTCATCGACAACAGCCGGTCGCAGACGACGGTGGATTACGCCTCCCGCACGATCGATCGCGCCGTGGACAAGAACTGGTTCGTCTTCCCGTGGGAAGCCGTGGCACCCCGCGCCGCGCTGGTGGCGGAAGCAAGCGAGGTGCCCGGGCGGCTGGTCTAGCGCGGGGCACCCGGCGTGCGGTTCTCGATTCGGTTGGTGGCGGGCAGCGGCATCATCGGCGCCGTCTGGAACCAGGCCTCCAGCGCGTCGAGATCGAGTGCGCCGCCCAGCTGGTCCGTTCCTTCGGTGAATATCGAGAAACCGTCGCCGCCGCTCGCCAGGAAGTTGCTCATCGCCACGCGGTAGGTGGCGGCCGGATTGAGCGGCACGCCGTCCACCCTGGCATCGAGGATGCGCGCACCGGCCGGGCGGGAGAGGTCATAGGCATAATGCAGGCTGGCGGACGGCGCGAGGATGTTGGGCGTCGCGACGCTGTGGGTGCCGGCGAACTGCTGTTCGAGCAAAGCGAGGATCTGCCTGCCGGTAAAGCTTTTCACCACCGCCGTGTTACCGAATGGCGAGACGGTGAAGATCTGGCCGAATGATACGCTGCCGTCGGCCGCCGGCACCAGATCGGCGCGCACCCCGAACGGGTTCATGAAGGCGATGCGCGCGGCGCCGCGATCGGGCGCGCGGGTGGCGGCGAGATAGGTGTCGGCGATCAGATTGCCGAGGATCGATTCGCCGGACGGAACCGCCGCGCGCGGCGCCGGCCCTGCGAGGTGGCCGACGGTGCGCCCGGCGAGCGGCGCGGCCGCCGCGACATAGCGATCGACCAGAGCGGCGAGCGCCGGCGCCTTGGGATAATGCGGGTAGAGATCGGTCAGCGGCACCGCGCCCGTCGCGCTGGTATAGCCCTCGCCCTGCACGATCACGTTGTCCGCCGATTTCGCAGTTACGCGGTGGGCGCGCGGATCGATCGTCAGCGCGATGTCGGTGAACAGGGTGCCTGCATAGCCCGCGCTGGTGAGCAGCATCGGCCGCGCCGGATCGATCGCACCATAATCGCACACATAGGATTTGTGGGTGTGGCCGGACACGACCAGATCGATCGCAGGATCGAGCCGCGCGAGGATCGGCATGATGTCGCCCTTCAGCCCGGCGCAACTCTTGTCATTATAGTCGACCGTCGTCTGACCGCCCTGGTGGATCAGGATCACGATCGCATCCGCCCCCTGCCGGCGCAGTTCGGGCACCAGCGCGTTGGCGGCATCGGCCTCGTCGGTGAAGGTGAGCCCGGCGACGCCGGCGGGGGTGACGATATCGGGCGCGCCGCGCAGGGTGAGGCCGATGAAGGCGATCTTCACCGTAGCGCGGCCCTTGCCGAAGCTGCGGATGGCATAAGGCGGGAAGAAGGGCTTGCCACCCTCCGCCGTGACGTTGGCGGCGAGGAAGCCGAACCGTGCGCCGGCGAACCTTTTGTCCACCTGGCATGGCGTGCGGACCGTGTTCTTCCCGCATCCGCCGTGGGCGATGCGCTGGAGTTCGATGCGACCCTTGTCGAACTCGTGATTGCCGATCGCGGTGAGGCTGAGATCGATCATGTTGAGCGCGTCGATCGACGGCTCGTCGAGGAACAGGCCGGAGGCGAGCGGGGAGGCGCCGATCAGGTCCCCCGCCGCCACGACGATGCTGTTCGGGTGGCCTTGGCGATGCTGCGCGATGGCCGAAGCGAGATAGGCGACGCCGCCCGCCGGCACGCGCACCGTTGCCCCGCCGGGCGCAGGGGCGGTGACGGCGACCTTCGGCGGTTCGAGTGCGCCGTGGAAATCGTTGAACGCGATGATCTGGACGAAAACCGGCGCGCCCGCCGCGACGATTCGCTGCCGTTGTGGCGCGGCGCAGGCCGACAGCAGAGCGAGCAGGGCCAGAGCGATGCGTGGGGCGTAACGCGGTTGCTTCATCGATCGGGGTTCCCACAGGCCAAGGCGCGAGCGCAACAGCCTTGCGCCGTCGCCACCCAGCCGTCTGCCATCCGGCTGCTACCGCTTTATGACCGGCGCTCTCACGCGGCTATGTCGGGCAGACGGCGACGGCGTGGAAGAAGGTGCCGCTGACATGGCCCCGACGCGCGCCGGCCGCGCCGAGCGCCTGCCAGGCCGCATCGTGCATCACGGCGAGCGGCGCATCCTGCCCCGGCGTGATCGTGGCATAATGATATTCGTGGCCGCGCAACGCCTCGCCAGCGCGGCCGATCGGGCAATCGGCCAGCAGGGTGGCGGCGCGGTAGCCGAGGGTGAGGCGGCGGCGGGCGAAGCTGCTTTCGTGATCGAGCAGCCCGGCCATCGCGTGACGCGCCCCACCGGCATCCTCCAGCCCTCGGCCCAGCAGCATGAAGCCACCACATTCGCCATGCACCGGCCGGCTATCGGCGAAGCGGCGCAGGCCAGCCATGAAATGGCCCGCCGCAGCCAGCCGTCCGGCGTGGAGTTCGGGATAGCCGCCGGGCAGCCAGCACAGATTGGCGCTCTCGTCCGGCGCTTCGTCGGCCAGCGGCGAGAAGGGCAGGATGGTGGCGCCGGCCGCATGCCATTCCGCCAGGATGTGCGGGTACATGAAGCTGAACGCATCGTCTTGCGCCAGTGCGATGCGCGCCGCTGGCGGGGGCAGGGCGCGGGCTGTCGTGTTTCCCGGGATCGCCGGCACGGCGGCGGCGGCGAGCAGCGCGGCGACATCGATGTCGCGTACCGCCAGATCGGCCAGCGCCTCCAGCACTGCCGCCAGATCGTCATGCTCGCGCGCCTGGACGAGGCCGAGGTGGCGTTCCGACATCGGCGGCACCGCGCCGCGCGCGACCGCGCCGAGCAGAGGCAGGCCAGCGCCCTTCAGGCCGGCGCGGACCATGTAATCGTGGCGCGGGCTGGCGATGCGGTTGGCGATCACGCCGGCGATCGTGACGGCGGGATCATAGTGGACGAACCCAAGCGCGACGGCGCCGATCGTCTGGCCCTGCCCGGAGGCGTCGATCACCAGGGCCACGGGAATGCCGTAGCGTTTCGCCAGATCGGCCGCCGCGCCGCGCCGGCCGGCCTCGTCGCCGGCCCCGTCGAACAGGCCCATCGCCGCCTCGATCACCACTATGTCGGCATCGGCGGCGGCATCGCGCAGCAGACGGTCGAGCAGCGCCGGGGGCATCGCCCAGCTATCCAGGTTCACGCTGGCATGGCCGCACGCGGCGGCGTGGAAGGCGGGATCGATATAGTCCGGCCCGGCTTTCGCGGCACGCACGCGCAGGCCGCGCCGGGCGAGCGCGCGCAACAGGCCGAGGGTGACGGTGGTCTTGCCCGATCCCGATCGCGGCGCGGCGACGATGATGGCGCGCGCGCTCATCGCCGCTCACGCCTGTGGGCAATGGGGGCGCGGCGGATTAGAAGCGGATCGTGGAGCATGAGGCGATCCCCCTGCGGCGCGGCTGGACGACCGGCGCCTGTGCCACGGCGGCCGCGACCGCCGCCTATGAGGCGCTGCTCACCGGCCGCTTCCCCGATCCCGTGACCATCCGGCTGCCGCGCGGCGAGACGCCGGCCTTCGCTCTCGCCTGCGAACGGCGCGAGGGCGAGGCGGCGACGGCGGGGGTGGTGAAGGATGCCGGCGACGATCCCGACGTGACCCACGGCGCGCTGATCCTGGCGACGGTGCGGCGGCTGCCCGCCGGCAGCGGCGTCCGCTTCGTCGCGGGGCCGGGCGTGGGCATCGTCACGCGCCCCGGTCTGGCGCTGGCGGTGGGCGAGCCGGCGATCAACCCGATGCCGCGCCAGATGATGACCGGCAACATCCTCGCCGTCGCCGAGCGGCTGGGCGGCAGCCCCGACGTGACGGTCGAGATCGCGATCCCGGACGGCGAGCGGATCGCCGAGCGCACGCTGAACGCGCGGCTGGGCATCGTCGGCGGGCTCTCGATCCTCGGGACGACCGGAGTGGTGATCCCTTATTCCTGCTCGGCGTGGATCAGGGGCATCCATCAGGGGGTGGATGTCGCCCGCGCCGCCGGGCTGGGGCATATCGCGGGGGGCACCGGGCGCACATCCGAACAGGCGGTGCTGGCGCATCACCATCTGCCGGAAATGGCGCTGATCGATATGGGGGCGTTCGTCGGCGGGATGCTGAAATATGTCCGCGCGCATCCGGTGCCGCGCGTCACGGTGGCGGGCGGCATCGCCAAGATGGCGAAGCTGGCGCAGGGGCTGCTCGACGTTCATTCCGCGCGGGGTGGGGTGGATCATGCGGCGCTGGCCGGTCTGGCGCGGTCGGTTGGCGCCGGCGACGCGGTGGCAGCGGCGATCCTGGCCGCCAACACCGGCGCCGAGGCGTTCGATCTGGCCGAGGCGGATGGCGTGGCGCTGGGCGATGCCGTGGCGGCGCAGGCGTGGCGGGTGGCGGCAGGCGTGCTCGACCGGCCCGACGTGATGCTCGACATCCTGCTGTTCGATCGGGACGGCCGGTTGCGCGGCAGCACCCCCGCCTTGCCGGCTCACGACCCCGCCAGCCCGCGAAACCGGCGCGGATAATCGGGCGCGTAGAGCGCGCTTTCGCGGAACGCCTCGGCCCTCAGCGCCGGGCCGACGAGGATGATCGCCATCCGCTCGACCGGGTCGGCGGCGAGACTGTCGGCGATGGTGGCGAGCGTTCCGCGCAGCACCCGCTCGTCCGGCCAGCTGGCGCGCACGACGACCGCGACCGGGCAATCCGCGCCGTAATGCGGCACCAGCTCCGCCACGATGCGATCGATCGCGGTAATGGCGAGGTGGATCGCCAGCGTAGCGCGGCTCTGCGCGAATAGCGCCAGCGACTCCGTCTTCGGCATCGACGAGGCGCGGCCCGACATGCGGGTGAGCACCACGCTCTGCGCCACGCCCGGCACCGTGAGTTCGCGGCCGAGCAAGGCGGCGGCGGCGGCGAAGGCGGGCACGCCGGGCGTCATCACATAGTCCAGCCCAAGCCGTTCCAGTCGGCGGATCTGCTCGGCGCAGGCGGAGTAGATCGAGAGATCGCCCGAGTGGAGCCGCGCGACATCCTGCCCCGCCGCCGCGGCCGCGACGAACTCCGCCTCGATCTCGTCGAGCGACAAGGAGGCGGTGTTCACCTTGCGCGCATCGGGCGGGCAATAGGCCAGCAGCGCTTCCGGGACGACCGACCCGGCATAGAGGCATATCGGGCAGCGCGCGATCAGATCGCGACCGCGCACGGTGATGAGGTCCGCCGCACCCGGCCCGGCACCGATGAAATAGACGGTCATTCGGATGCTCCCGGGGCGGCGATCGGTTCGGCGATGGCGCAGGTGATGCCGGCCGTGGCGACACGCGGCGCCAGCAGCCGCGCGCCGGGGCCGGCCGCGACGAGCGCGGCGGGCGTGGCCACCGCTCCGATGCCGACATGGCGGCGGACGGTTTCGCTGGCGGCGCCGGCCACCGCGTCCAGCTCGGCTTCTTCGACGTGATGAAGCGGCACGCCGAGATGCCGCGCGGCATCGGCGATGCCGGCTTCGTCGTGCTTGAAGGCGGCGGTGGCGAGGCAGGCGATCGGCCGGTCCTCGCCGATCGCCGCCAGCGCATCGCCGATGGCGGCCAGAATCGCGGCCCCGCTGGTGCCCTTGCGGCAGCCCACGCCGATCACGAGCATGGCCGGGTCCATTGCCACATCGTCACCGGCATGGCCGGGCGCCAGCCGGTCATCGTGCCGATCGCATCGGCGCGGTCGATCGCGATGCGGGTGAGGCTGCCGCCCAGCGCCGCGTGGTGGGCCAGCAGCAGCGCCTCCGTCTCGATCGTCACGGCATTGGCGACGAGGCGGCCGCCGGGCTTCAGCGCCGCGATCGTCGCGTCCAGCACGCCCGGCACCGCGCCGCCGCCGCCGATGAAGATCGCGTCCGGCGCATCCAGCCCCGCCAGCGCCGCCGGGGCAGCACCGGCCACGACGACGAGGCCGGGGGTGCCGAGCGCCTCCGCATTGCGTGCGATCCGCTCCCGCCGGTCTTCGCGCGGCTCGATCGCGGTGGCGCGGAGCGAGGGGTGGGCGAGCATCCATTCTATGCCCACCGCGCCCGATCCGGCGCCGATATCCCACAGCGTCTCGCCCCGGCGCGGGGCGAGGGCGGCCAGCACCATCGCGCGCACCTCCCGCTTGGTGATCTGGCCGTCATGGGCGAACAGCGCATCGTCGCGGCCGGGGGTGAGCGGAATGGGGGCGGCGCCATCGCCCGCCACGCACGCGATGGCAAGGATGTTGAGCGGATCGACGTCGGTTGCGGCGAACGCATCGGCGCGCATCGTCCGCACCCGCTCGCGCGGGCCGCCCAGCGCCTCCAGCAGGGTGACTTGCGACGCGCCGAAGCCTGCCTCGCACAGCATCGCCGCCACCAGCGCCGGCTCCGTGGCATCGGAGGTCAGCACGAGGATCCGCGCGCCATCCGCCAGCGCCGGCCGCAGCAGCGCGCGCGGGCGGCCGTGGATCGAGATCACCGCCACCTCGGCGAGCGGCCAGCCGAGCCGCGCCGCCGCCAGCGAGCCTGAGGAGGGCGCGGGGATCGCCGCCATCTCGGCCGGATCGACGTGGCGGGCGAGCAGATTGCCGATGCCGTGGAAGAAGGGATCGCCCGAGGCGAGCACGCACACCGCCCGCCCGCGCGCGGCGAGGATGCCGGACAGCGCCGCCTCGATCGGGCTGGGCCACGCCCGCGCCTCGCCGGTGATGAGCGACGCCGCCAAAGCGAGGTGACGGGTGCCGCCATAGACGATCTCCGCCCCGCCGATCGCCGTGACGGCGCGGGGGGAGAGGCCGGCCACGCCATCCTCGCCGATGCCTACCAGCCTGAGCCAGCTCGTTGCCGCACCGCCCGCGATGTCGCTAGAGCCGGCGGTCATGCGATCCATCCTCATCCTGGGCGGCACCACCGAGGCACGGCTGATCGCGGAGGCGCTGGCAGGGCGGCGCGATCTGGCCGTCACCCTGTCGCTCGCGGGCCGGACGAGCACCCCGCTGACCATGCCCGTACCCGTACGCACGGGTGGTTTCGGTGGCGCCGCCGGGCTGGCGCGCTGGCTGGGGGACAACCGGACCGATCTGCTGGTGGACGCGACCCACCCCTTCGCCGCCCGCATCTCGCGCAACGCGGCCGAGGCGGCGGCAGTGGCGGGAGTGGCCGCCTTCGCGCTGCGCCGGCCCGGCTGGGTGCGCGAGGCGGGGGACGACTGGATCATGGTGCCCGACCCCGCCGCCGCCATCGCCGCGATCGGCCCCGCCCCGCGCCGCGTGTTCCTCGCGCTCGGCCGGCAGGAGGCGCATGTGGCAGAGGCGGCGCCGCAGCATCATTATCTGGTCCGCTCGATCGATCCGGTCGCGCCGCCGCTGGCTCTGCCACGCCTGCGAACGATCCTGGCGCGCGGCCCGTTTCGCCATGCCGACGACCTGGCCTTGCTGCGCGACGAACGGATCGACGTGGTGCTGTGCAAGGATAGCGGAGGGGCGGCCAGCCATGCCAAGATCTCCGCCGCGCGCGAACTGCGCCTGCCGGTCGTGATGGTCGCGCGTCCGCCGGCCGCCGGCCTGCCGGTGGTGGAGAGCGTCGCCGCCGCGCTGGCGTCGATAAATCATGCCCTGGCCGCCATGCCGCGTGGCGCGTAGACCAGCGGCGCCATGCCGGGCCGCGCGATCATGCGCGTTTCGGCGGTGCCGATGATGACGCAGGTGGCCATGTCGGCCTGCGCCGCCTCCGCCTCTGCCAGCGGCACGATCGCGATGCGCTCGTCCGGCCGGCCCGCCGCGCGGCCGAAGATGACCGGCGTCTCGCCGGGCAGGCAGGCGCGCAGTTCATCCAGCGCCGCGCCCAATTGCCACGGCCGCGCCCGGCTGATCGGATTGTAGAGCGCGATCGTGAGCCCGGCTTGCGCCACGGCGCGCAGCCGGGCGACGATCACCGGCCACGGCTTCAGATTGTCCGACAGCGAGATGGCGCAGAAATCGTGGCCGAGCGGCGCGCCGACCCGCGCCGCCACGGCCAGCATCGCGGTGATGCCCGGCACGACCGCGAGATCGACCGCGCGCCACTCGTCCGGCCCATGATCGATCGCCTCGCACACTGCGGCGGCCATCGCGAACACCCCGGGATCGCCGCCCGACACCATCGCCACCCGCGCCCCGCCTGCCGCCGCGCGCAGCGCCGCGCCGGCGCGATCCAGTTCCTCGCGATTGTCCGACGCCATCCGTCGCTGGTTGGGGGCGAGCGCCAGCCTGTCCAGATAGGGCGCGTAGCCGTAGAGCAGTTCCGCCTCCGCCAGCGCGGCGCTCGCCTCCGGCGTGGTCTGCGCCGAGGCGCCGGGGCCGAGGCCGATCACGGTAAGTCGGCCGCTCATGCCGCCCATCCGGGCACGCGGTCTTCCTGTGCCCATCCGGGCACCAGGACGATCGAGAAATAGGGCGCGGGGGCGTCGTCGCGGTCGGCGAGCGGGATCGCGAAGCAATCGGGCATCGTGCCCCGCTCGACATAGATGGCGCGATCGAGCCGGCCGGCCGTGGCGAGGGCGGCGCGGATGCGGGGGAGATTGCGGCCGACCTTCATCACCACCGCCGCATCGGTATCGGCCAGCCGCCGCGCCAGGACGGCCTCGTCGAGCGTGCCGGGCAGCACCGTCAGCACATCGTCGCCCTGCGCGATCGGCGTGCCGGCCAGCGACCAGCAGCCGGCCATGCCCGTCACTCCCGGCACAATGTGCGCCCGATAATGCGGGGCGAGGCGGACGTGGAGGTGCATGTACGATCCGTAGAACATCGGATCGCCCTCGCTCAGCACCGCCACGTCGCGCCCGGCATCGAGCTGGGCGGCCACGCGCGCCGCGGAATCGGTGTAGAATGCGGTCATCTGTGCGTGATATTCGGGGCCGTGGCGGTGGCTTTCGGTGGTGACGGGATAGAGCAGGGGCAGCTCGACCGCATCCGCGCCGATATGCCCGCCGGCGATCCGGCGGGAGTGGCTCCGGTTGCCGGCCTTGGCGAAATAGGCGACCACGCCGGCCCCGGCGATCAGGCGCGCGGCCTTGATCGTGATGAGATCCGGATCACCCGGACCGACGCCGACGCCGAACAGCCGCCCTGCCATCACACGCCCGATCTGGCGAGTGCGTTGATCGCGCCTGCCGTCATCGCGCTGCCGCCCATGCGGCCGGTGACGATCGCCCAGGGCACGCCGGCCGGATGTGCCGCCAGCGCCTCCTTGGATTCGGCGGCGCCGACGAAGCCGACCGGCATGCCGATGATCGCCGCCGGCCGGGGCGCGCCGCGATCGAGCATTTCAAGCAGATGGAACAAGGCGGTGGGCGCGTTGCCGATCGCGACCACCGCGCCGCCCAGCCGATCGCCCCACAGCTCCAGCGCGGCGGCCGAGCGGGTGGTGGCGCGTGCGGCCGCCAGCGCGGGCACGCGATCGTCGCGCAGGGTGCAGATCACCGCGTTGCCGGCGGGCAGGCGCGCGGCGGTGATGCCGCGCGCCACCATCTCCGCATCGCACAGGATCGGCGCGCCAGCGCGCAGCGCGGCCGTGGCGGCGGAGACGCAGCCGGGGCCGAAGCGGATCGCGGCGGCGGCCTCCACCAGCCCGCAGGCGTGGATCATCCGCACCGCGACATCCGCCTCCGCCGGCGAGAAGGCGGACAGATCGGCCTCCGCCCGGATGATCGCGAACGACTGGGCGTAGATCGCGCCGCCGTCCCGCTCATAATCGTAGCCGGGCGTCATGCGTGGGCCAGCCAAGTAGGTAGGGCGGCGGGTGCGAGGTGGCGTTCGGGCAAAGCGGCGGCGGTGCCGTTGCGGATGATCGCGATCCCCTGCGCCGTGCCGACGAGGGTGAGCGTGCTCGGACCGGGATGGGCGCAGCCCTTGGCGCAGCCGGAGACATGCACGTCGCCCGGCCGGGCGTGGGCCGCGATCAAGGCGGCCCCTCCGTTGGCCGCGATCAGCGCGGCAATGGCGCGCGTATCGATATGCGCGGAGGCGCAGGCGGGGGCGCCGGCGCACGCCGCGATGCGGCGGCGCGGATCGGCCGCGTCGACGATCAGGCCGAGCCGCCTGGCCAGGACCCAGGCCGGCGACAGGGTGCTGTCAT
>CAXTTS010000085.1:0-12257 GCA_964247265.1 uncultured Sphingomonadaceae bacterium | reverse complement strand
CAGGATCACCTTGGCGGTGACCTCGCGCCCGCCGGACAGCTTGATGCCGTGCGGGCCGGTGACGGTGGCGCGCTCCGCGATCAGATCGACCTTATGGGTGGCCAGCGTGTTGCTGTAGATGCCTTCGAGGCGCGTCACCTCGTCCAGCACGCTGTCGCGCAGGCGGGGCCAGTCGAAGGCGCATTCGGGCACGTCCCAGCCGAACTGCTTGGCATCCTGAAGATCCTCGGCGAAGTGGGCGCCGTAGACGAGCAGCTTCTTGGGCACGCAGCCGCGGATCACGCAGGTGCCGCCGACGCGATACTCCTCCGCCACGGCCACCTTCGCGCCATGCGCCGCCGAGACCCGCGCGGCGCGGACGCCGCCGGAACCAGCACCGATGACGAAGAGGTCGTAGTCGTAATCGGCCATGTGGCTGCTCCTGAAGGATCGTGATGCTCAGGTAGGGAGCCGCCGTTGCGACCGCAAACGGCTAATGCCGATCAGTGTAATCGATCGGGGTGGGTGGCCTGACGAATATGGCCGGAGAGAGCGGTCACTGGCGCCGTCAGCCAAAGGCGCGCTGGATCAGGGCGCGGGTCGAGGGGTCGAAGCGATCGGTGCCTTCCGCCTCGATCGACCGGGCGATCTCCTTGCCGAGTTCGACGCCGAACTGGTCGAACGGGTTGATGCCGAGCAGGGTGGCGGCGGCGAACACGCGGTTTTCGTAGAAGGCGATCAGCGCGCCGAGGCGGGCGGGATCGATGCGATCCATCAGGATCGTGGTGGACGGGCGATCGCCGGGATAGGCGCGGGCGGGATCGTCATGCGGGCGGCCGGTCATCAGCGCGGCGCCTTGCGCGAAGGCGTTGATGAGCAACTGGCGGTGGTGCCCCTCGTCCAGCGCGTGGCCGGGATCGATGCTGGCGACGAACTCGACCGGCACGAGGCGGGTGCCCTGGTGGAGCAGCTGGAACACCGCATGCTGCGCGTCGGTGCCGACGCCGCCCCAGGTGATCGCGGCGGTGTCGCGGCCGACCGGCCGGCCGTCTGCCGTGACGCCCTTGCCGTTCGACTCCATCTCCAGCTGCTGGAGGTAGCTCGGGAGCAGGCGGAGGCGCTCGTCATAGGCGAAGACGGCGCGGGTCTCGGCCTTGCGGACGTTGGAGTAATAGAGATCGACGAACGCGGCGATGAGCGGGGCGTTGGCCTCCGGCGCGGCGAGGCGGAAGTGGCGATCCATCGCCGCAGCCCCTTCCAGCATCGTCTCGAACGCATCCCAGCCGAGGCCGAGCGCGGCCGGAAAGCCGATCGATGACCAGAGCGAATAGCGCCCGCCGACGCTTTCCGAAAAAGGCAGCACGCGGGTTTCGTCGACGCCCCACGCGATCGCCGCCTCCGGCGCGGCGGTGAGCGCGATCACCTGGCCGTAGGGATCCTCGACCCCGGCCTCCGCCATCCAGGCGAGCGCGCTTTCGGCGTTGAGCAGGGTTTCGGTGGTGGTGAACGTCTTCGAGGCGATCACCAGCAGCGTGGCGGCGGGATCGAAGCGATCGAACACCTCGTCCAGCGCGGCGCCATCGACGTTGGAGACCACGGCGACATCGTAGCGATCCGCCTCCCGCCCCAGCGCATCGATCAGCAGCTTGGGGCCGAGCGCCGAGCCGCCGATGCCGATGTGGAGGACGTGGCGGATCGGGCCGAGCGCCTCCGCCTCGATCGCATCGATCAGCGCGCGCATACGGGCGTGGAACATGCGGGCGCGGGCGACGCTTTCGGGTGCCCCCTCCCCCCGCTCCGCGCCATGTTCGGCGGCACGGCCTTCGCTGAGGTTCACCACCTCGCCGGCGAACAGCGCGTCGCGGTGGCGGGCGAAATCCGCAGCCTCGGCTAGTGCGACGAAGGCGGGGATCAAAGCGGCATCGAGATGGGTCTTGGCGAAATCGAAGCGGAGGCCGGCTTCCTCGATCACCAGCCGGGAGAGCCGATCGGGTTCGCGCGCGAACAGGGTGGCGAGCGGCACGCGCTCCACCGCCTCGATCGCCGCCCAGGCCTGATCTCGCGCCGCCTTCGGTTCGTTCATGCACCGGGTTCCTTCGCCATGTGTCGCCTGTCTACGATGCGGCGGGCGCTGCGGCTAGGTTTGGCGCGCTGAGGGGCCGGGCTTGACCCGCCATGCTCCGCGCCGCAGAGGCGGCTGATGGCCCGAAAGCGCAAGCCCCGTTCCAAAGCCGATGCGGGCACGGCGGCGAATATCCGTTTTTTCCTGATCCTGATGGTGGCGGCGGTGCTGGTACGCAGCCTGTTCGCCGCGCCCTTCAGCATTCCATCCGAATCGATGCTGCCGCGGCTGATGGTGGGCGATTATCTGTTCGTCGCGAAATGGCCCTATGGCTGGTCGCGCCACAGCTTCCCCTTTTCGCTGGCCCCGATCGAGGGCCGCATCGGCGGCGCGGCGCCGGCGCGCGGGGACGTGATCGTGTTCAAGACGCCGGGCGACAACCGCACCGACTATATCAAGCGCCTGATCGGCCTGCCGGGCGACCAGATCCGCATGCGCCACGGCCAGCTGATCCTGAACGGGGAGCCGGTGCCCAAGCTGCGGGTGGCCGACTTCCTCGATCCCGTCACGCCGAACAGCCCGTGCAAGCCCCTGCCCGGATCGCGCATCACGCTGGCGCGGCTGCCCGGCGGCGGCAGCGCCTGCCGCTATCCGCGCTACCGCGAGACGCTGCCCGGCGGGCGCAGCTACGACGTGCTGGATCTGGGCGATACGGCGGCGGACGACACGATCACCTTCGTGGTGCCGGAGAACCATTATTTTCTGATGGGCGACAATCGCGACCGTTCCGCCGACAGCCGCTTTCCGGCCGAGCCGGGTGGCGGGATCGGCTATGTGCCGGCGGAGAATCTGGTGGGCCGGGCGTGGGTGAGCTTCTTCTCCACCGATGGGTCGGCCGGCTGGCTGGCGCCGTGGACCTGGCCCGGCGCGACCCGCTGGGATCGCATCGGCGAAGGCTTCTAGCCGGCGGCAATCTGCGCTTTGTGCCAGCGGCTGCGGCCGTGCGAGGCGCTATCGTGGGGGCCGAAGAGGATCGTCGATGCTGCATCTGCCCGTGCGCCAGATCGCCTATTTCGTGCCCGACGTGCGCGAGGCGGCGCGGCGCCATTCCGCCTTGTTCAACTCCGGCCCCTTTTTCGTGGCGGACAACATCCCGCTGCGCGCCGCATGGCATCGCGGGCAGCCGGTGGAGCTGGATCACAGCTCCGCCTACGGACAGTGGGGCGCGCTGATGGTGGAGTTCGTCCAGCAGAACAATCCCGGCCCCTCCGTCTTCCGCGACATGTTCGCCGAGGGCGAGCAGGGGATGCACCATGTCGCGATCATCGTGGATGACCTGCCGGCCGCGCAGGCGCAGTTGGAGGCGGACGGCCTCGCCACCGCGCTGGACGCGGAGATGAACGACGGTTTCCGCTTCGTGATGATGGATGCCGTCGCCCGTTACGGCCATATGATCGAATTATATGAGGGCGTGCCCGCACTGACCGGCTTCTACGCGATAGTGGAGGCGGCGGCGGAGGGCTTTGACGGCCGCGATCCGATCAGGCCGATCGCTTTCGACTGAGCGAACTATCCGTCGGCCGGCTTCCGTCCGGCGCGATAGCCCGACATGGTGGTGCCGGTGCGGCGGTGGAAGGCGCGGCGTGCCGCCTCCGTGCCGGAAAAGCCGCACATCCGGGCGACCTGCTGCGGCGACAGCGCGCTTTCATCGATCATGCGACGGGCGAGATTGACGCGGATCTGCTCGACGAAGTCGGTCGGCCGCATCCCGGTTTCCTGATGGAAGACGCGGGCGAAGTTGCGCGGGCTCATCGCCGCGATCCCGGCCAGCGCGGTGACGGACAGGTCGGCCGTGGGATTGTCGATCACATGCTGCTGCGCGCGCTGGATCGGATCGCGCGTGGTCGACTGGGTGGAAAGCGACACGCTCAGCTGCGCCTGCGCGCCCGACCGCTTCATGAACAGGATGAAGCGACGGGCGAGCTCCAGTGCGAGTTCGCGGCCATGATCCTCCTCGATCAGGTCGAGCATCAGATCGAAGGTGGCGACACCGCCGGCCGAACTGAACAGCCGCCTATCGCGCACGAAGATGCGATCGGGCTCCAGTTGCACGGCCGGAAAGTCCCGGCGCAGATCGTCGGAGCAATGCCAGTGGGTGGTGACGCGGCTTTCACCGAGCAGGCCGGCCATGCCGAGCAGGAACACGCCGTTGCCGATCGCGCCAAACCGTTCGGCCCCGGCGGCCTGACGCTGCAACCATGCCAGGACCGGCGCCTCCGGCTGCTTGCGCCACGAGGCCCCGGGGCAGACGATCAGCAGATCGCAGGCCTCCTCCGCGTCGGGGATCGTGGCATCGGGCCGGATCGCGACGCCGGAGAAGGCGCAGACGAGACCGGCCGCTTCGGCAACGATCCGCACGGTGTATCGCGGCTTCTTTCTGGTGGCCTGATTGGCCGCCGCAAGAACATCGCAGACCGCAGCGAGATCTACCGCATAGACATCGGCCGGCGCATAGACGGTGACAAGCATTGTCACACCCCGCTCGGTTCATGCCACTGTATCAGCGACAGCTGACAAACCTGCATTACATCGCATGGACTTTAGAGGCATGATGCGGCAAGTCAAAGCTCGCGGCAAGAATATAAGTCAAGCAGCATCACCCGCAGGCAACAAGCCCCGATACCGGCACGACGAGGGCATCGCCCGCCACCCGGTCGATGCGCAGCGAACCCGCCTGCACCACGGCGCCTGCGGCGAGGCCCTTGCGCGGCGCGATCGTGAGATCGAGCGAGACGGTGACGCGGCCGTCGCCATAGCGGGCATTCTCGTCCTGCGCCGGATCGGCGCCGGCGAGGCGGGGCAGGTCCAGCGTGGCGCCGTCTAGCAGGATGTGGGCGAACGGCGGCGGGCCGGATTTCGCCATCAGCACCAGCCTTGCGGGTGGCCCGGCGATCCACAGGAACACGCCGCATTCCCCCGTGCCGAGCGCCTGACGCGGCAAGGCGCCAAGCGGGATACCATCGCTGGCGGCGAGCGGCGGCGGCGAATGGCGGATCGTGCCCCCGCACGCGGCAAGCAGCAGCAGGGCGGCCGGAGCCAGCGGCAGCCTCACAGCGAGCCCGTGACCACCAGCGCGAGCCCGCCGGCGGCGGGCGCGAAGCCGGCGGCGACCAGCGCATCGCGCGCGGCCGGCGTCGTGGGCCGCACGCGCAGATCGGCGCGATAGGCGCCGCCGGCCGAGACGTGGAGCATCAGGCTTTCCATCCCGCTTTGGCTCATCAGCGGCAGCAGCAGCGCGCCGCCGTCGCACCGCGCGGCACCGCTGAGGCCGCCGGGCAGGTTCAGCCCGGCGGGCGCACCGCTGATCGCCGCCTTTACCAGACCCTCGGCGCGATCGCACAGCCCGTCGCGGAAGGTGATGCTGACGGCGGAGAGATCGACCGCCGCGACCGGCAGCGGCAACATGCGCGCGCCGAGCGGAATGTGCGCCGTCACACCGTCGACGCCGAGACTATGGCGCGAGGCGACTATCGCGCCGTCGAGCGGATCGCCACCCTCGCCCGCCCGGCTGACGCCGATGCGCGCACGGCCCAGCAGCAAGGGGGTCGGCGCCAGCCCGGCCGAGAGATCGCCCAGCGGCGCACCGGCGAAGCGCGCCTCCGTCAGGGTGCCGCGCCACACGCTCCCCCTCGCCTCGCGGGCCGAAAAGCCGGCGGCGGCGAGATCGAGCCAGCCGAGCGCCAGCCGCATCGGCAGCAGCAACACCAGCCCCACCGCCAGCACCGACAGGAAGAACAGGCTGCGGCCGATCGGCAGGCGGATGCGCGTTCGCATCAGCGGCGCCGGGCGCGGAGGGTGGCGTCCACCGCGATCGTGGCGTCGCCATTGGTGCGCGCGGAGAGGCGATCGACGATCACGCCGTCTCGCTCCAGATCGGCGATCCAGCCGAACAGGGCCGGCGGTTTCGCCGCCTCAATCCCGACCGACACGCGATCGCCGTCGGGCGTGACGCGCGCGTTGGCGAAACCGGCTTCATTGGCCTTCTCCGAGACGATCGCGGCGAGCGGACGCGCCGGCAAGGAACCGGCTTTCTCCAGAACAGCGATGCGATCGGCCTGCCCGCGCGCCTGCGCCATGTCGATCACCGCCCGGGCGTGGCGTTCGCGCGCGTCCGCCAGCGCATCGTCGAGCGGCCGCACCACCAACAGCCAGGCGAGCGTGATGGCGATCGCGGCGGCCATCGCCAGCAGCATGCGCTGTTCGCGCGTGGTGCGCAGGCCCCACCAGAAGCGGAATTGCCGGATCATCGGCTGCGCACCGTGATCTCGGCGATCTGGCGGCCGCCGCCGGGCCGCACATCGCCGCTTTCCACCAGATAGCCGCCCGCTTCGATCCGTCGGCCGAGTGCGGCGATGTCGGCCGGATTGGCCGCCGTCGCGGTGATGCGCAGCGTGCCGCTCTGATCGAACGACAGCGCCGACAGTTCGACATTGGCGGTGTCGCGGACGGCGGAGAATATGGCGGCGGCGATGGCGGTGAAGCCGGCCCCCGCCCCGCGCAGATCCGCCAGCCGACCGGCAAGCTGCGCGGGCGGATCGGCGACGGTGGCGACACGCGGCAGCGCCGTGCGGGCGACGCCGGCCACCTCCCGCTCCAGCCGGTCGGCGGCAAGGCTGTATTTCAGGATCAGGGCGATCTGCACCGCCAGGATCGCGAGCAGGATGGCGCCGCCGAGCAGCGCCAGGCGGCGGACCAGCGGCCAGTCGATCCGCCAGCGCCGCCGCCGCGCGAACGGCCCCTGCCGCAGATTGACCGGCCGCAAGGCCAGTGCCGCGCCGAGCCCCGCCTCCACGGCGGCATCGTCGATCGCGACGACCGGCTCCTCGACGAGCAAGGCGGAGAGATCCGGCTCCGCCGCCAGCGCAACGTTCGGCCCGCGCAGCAGGTGCAGGCCGTCATGCGCCCAACGCACCACGCCGGCCTCGGGCGGCAGGAGCAGCAACGGCTCCGGCACGATCGCATCGGGATCAAGGCCGAGCGCCTGCGCCTGCGCCAGCCAGGCGGCGACGCGTTCCGGCGCGACCAGCGCCATCGCGCGCGTATCGCCGCCGGCCGCACCCAAGGCGACATGCAGCCGATCGACCGGGGCGGCGCTCACCTCGCCGGCCATCAGGCGGGCGGCGGCGATCGCCTGCGCCGGCGCCAATGCGGGCAGCTCGATCCAGTGGATCACCACATCCTGCCCCGGCACGACCAGCACCAGCCGCTCGTCGATCAAATCGTCGGCGGGGGGAGGCGGCAGGCCGGCGCCGGCACGCGCGACGACCGCGCCATCGCGCAGCCGCATCCAGCCGCGCGGCGGGGCCACCCCGTCCGACAGGAACAGCAGGAGGAAATTTCCGGTCATGCCCGCCCGGTCATTCATCTATTCCCCATCGCCGCACGACGAGCTTCGCGGGTATCGACGCGCCATCGACCAGCGCCGTCTCCGTCACCTGCGCGCCACCCAGTTCCACGTCAAGATCGAGCGCGAACCAGCGCGTGCGCAGCTGCGGCTGGGCGAAGGATTCGGCGCTCGGCTGCAAGGCGGCGAGCGCCGGCGTCTTCCAGAAGGCGACGACACTGTCCCACCCCGCCGCCGGGCGATCGACGATCGCCTGTGCCGCCCGCGCCGCATCGATCTGGTTGGGCACCAGCATCGCGATCAGCACCGATTGTTCGGGCAGCAGCGTGTTGACGTTCAGCGGCGACATATCGGTCGTGGGCAGCGCGCACACCCACGGGCGCAGCGCGCGGTAGATGTCATTCGTCACGCCCGATACGGCGCGCAGCTCGCTGACCTCGGCCAGCAGGGTGTTGGCGGCGCGGTAGGGCTTGGCCGCATGCTGATAGTCGCTGTCTTCCGCACCGTCCGGCAGGGGTGCGCTGTCCGCATCGAGCCAGTCGGCCAGCCCGGCGGCAACGCGGCGGGCATCGGGATCGGCGATGCCGACCAGCCGCATCAGGGCGACGAACTGGGCGATGCCGGCCGGCCGCGCCGTCAGCCGGGTGGCGACGATGCCCTGCGCCAGGCTGTTGAGGTTGAAGCAATTGCCGCCGTCGCGCACCCCGAGCGAGGCCTGGCCGCCCGGGATCGGCAGGCGGGTGACGCGGCCGTTCCAATTGCCCGCCAGCGTCGTTTTGCCCGTCTCGCTGCCGTTGAGTTCGCCGACGCGGGTGAGCGCCAGCGCCTCCGCACCGAAGGCGTAGGCGCGGGCCTGATCCAATGCCGCGCCGTTGGCGGCGAGGCTGGTGGCGAGCCGCAATTTCTCAAGCGCCACCACCGAGATGGCGGCCATCACCGCGACGAGCAGCAGCACCGCGAGCAAGGCGGCACCGCGTTCATGCGGCGGCGGCGCGATCATGCGCCGGTGCCCGCCTGGAACACCTGCCGCACCGGGCCGATGCCGTCGACATCCAGCACCACCTCAACCGCACGGGGGATCGCATCGGGTCGGGTCGCATCCCTCCGATCGCGCCATTCGCCGCCGAGGCGGTAGCGCAGGGTGAGCGCCTTGACGCCCCGGATGATCGTGGCGGGCGGGCCGGGCTCGGCACCATCCAGCATCGGCGCGGTGCGGCGTTCGAGGCGATCGTCGACCAGGCGATATTGCACCTTCTGGAGCGAGGCGCGCGGCGCGCCATAAGGATTTTCCCAGCCGCGCCGGATGAAGGCGAGGGCAAGCTGGCGGCTGCCGCCCGACGAGCCGAAGAAGGCGACCTGCACCGCCCCACTGGGCGCGCGGCTGACGCGCGGCGCGGCCTGCGCCAGATCCGCAGTCATGATCGCGGAGACGCGGCGGATGGCGGCGATCTCGTCGAGTCGATCGCCCGCCGCGCCCTGCGCGCGCACGCTGAACGACAGCAGCGCCACGCCGGCGGCGGCGAGCAGGCCGAACACGAACAAGGCGACGACGAGCTCGACGAGGGTGAAGCCGGCCTCGGCAGCGCGCGGCCTCATGTCAGCGAGAGGCGGAACACGGTGAGCGCGCCCTCGCGCTGCCCCGCATCGTCGGTGACGGAGACGTCGATCCGCTGCACGCGCTCATCGGGCGTCTTGCTGGTGAGGCGGACCCAGTGCCACACGCGATTGCCGTTCGTCTCCTCGCCGTTCAGCACCCCGATCGGCGGCGCGCCCTTGTCGGTCAGCGCCTCGATCGCGACGTTGCGGGCGACGATCTGGCCCATCGTGCGATCGCGCAGGATCGCGGTCTGCGCCACGGTGGCGCCTTCGAGCCGGAGCAGCGCCATCGCCGCGAGGCTGAAGATGGCGAGCGCGACCATCAGCTCGATCAGGGTGAAGCCGTCGTCAGCGCGCGACATTGACGGCCCCGTCCGCTCCGATCGCCACGCGCACCTGCGCGCCATCGCGAACCAGGGTGACGTTCATCGGCTCGACCTCGCCGGTCGGATCGAACAAGGCGCGTGCCTGCCCGGCCTCGCCGACCAGAGCGGTGGCGCCTTTGGCCCAGCGGCGTTGTTCGAATGGCTTCTCGGTGAGCGGGCGCCAGGTGCCGTGATCGCGCCGTTCGAAGCCGTAGCCGTCGCTGGAGACGAGCAGGGCGATGGCGCGCGCCTCGATCACCGCCTTGTCCTGCGCAGCATGGGCGCGGGCGGCGAAGCGTTCGGCGTCGGCGCGCAGATCGCCGCGCGGATCGGGCATGGCGAGCACCACCGCACCGGATACCAGCCCGATGATCGCCAGCACGACCATCAGCTCGACCAGCGTAAAGCCGTGTTCGGCGGAACGCAAAGCAGGCGTGAAGCCGTGTTCGGCGGAACGAACACCGGGCGTGAAGCCGTGTCCCGTGGAGCTATTTCCAGTTGCCGATATCGGCATCGTTCCCCTCGCCACCCTCGCGGCCATCGGCGCCGTAGCTGAAGATATCGACCGGGCCGTGCTTGCCGGGCGCCGCATAATGGTAGGGATTGCCCCACGGATCCTCCGGCAGCTTGCGGATATAGCCGCCAGGACGGTAGCGGCCGCCCTGCGCGGCGCCGGCGGGGGCACTGACCAGCGCCTGCAAGCCATCGGCCGAGGACGGGTAAGCGAGATTATCCAGCCGGTACATCTCCGCCGCCTGTTCCAGCAGCGCGACATCGGCCTTGGCCTTTTCCACGCGCGCCTTGTCCTGGCTGGGCAGCACGTTGATGACGACGATGGTGGTGAGCAGGCCGATGATGACGATCACCACCATCAGCTCGACCAGCGTGAAGCCGTGTTCGGCGGAACGCCTCACGGGCGTGAAGCCGTGTTCGGCGGAACTTCCTTCTCGCGCCTTTTTGTCATTCCCGCGAAAGCGGGAATCCAGTGGCGCAACGCGGGAGACCGCAAGCCACGTCGCGCGGCTGGATTCCCGCGTTCGCGGGAATGACACAGGGGAAGAGAAATCGCGTCGATGGTTCATCACGTTCAGGCTCCAGCGAGCGTATCGAGTTGCAGGATCGGCAGCAGGATCGACAGCACGATCATCGCGACGATGCCGCCCATCAGCACGATGATGAGCGGTTCGAGCAGCGAGAGCGCGGTGGCGGTGAACGAATCGAACTCGCGCTCCATATAATCGGCGGCGCGCTCCAGCATCGCGTCCAGCCGGCCGGATGCCTCGCCGGATGCCGCCATGTAGACGAGCAGCGGCGGGAATACGCCCGCGCGCTTCATCGCCGCCGACAGGCTGCCGCCGCCGCGGATCGCCTCGACGATGCCGACCGACGCCTCGCGCAACGCGCGGTTGTGGACGGTGGAAACGGTGAGGTTGAGCCCTTCCAGCAGCGGCAGCCGGCTCGCCACCATCGTCGCCAGCGTGCGGGAGAGGCGGGCGGCGTGGAGATCGCGCACCAGCCGCCCGAGCAGCGGCAGGCGCAGGATCGCCCGATCGACGTGGAGCCGGATCGCCGGATCGCGCAGCGCGCGCCAGACGCCGACGACCGCGAGCGTGAGGCCGATCGCGAGCGCCCACCACCAGCTGACGAGAAAGTTCGACAGGCCGATCACGATGCGGGTGAGCAGAGGCAGAGTCTGGCCGACGGTATCGAACTGTTCCACCACCTGCGGCACGACGAACACCATCAGCCCGAACACCACGGCGATGGCGACGAAGGCGAGCACGGTCGGGTAGGCCAGCGCCGTCATCACCTTGCCGCGCACATTGGCCTGCCGTTCGAGCAGATCGGCCAGCCGTTCGAGGATCGTCGGCAGCGTGCCCGATCCTTCGCCGGCGGAGACCATTGCGCGGTAGAGCGGCGGGAAGCTCGCCTGCTCGCGCGTCATCGCCTCGGACAGGCGGCGTCCCTCCACCACGCCGGCGTGGACCCGGCCGAGCACGCGGCGGACCTGTTCCTGCTCCGCCTGCCGCGCGATCGTGCGGATCGATTCCTCCAGGGGGCTGACCGAGACGAGAGTGGCGAGCTGGCGGGTGAACAAGGTGAGCTGCTTGGCGGAAAGTTTCTTCCGGAAGCTGATCCGGCGGGAGAGCAGCGCCGGCGAGGCAGGCGCGCCGCCGGTGCCGGCCTCGATCCGCACGACATAGAATTTGCGGACGGTCAGCCGCGCGCGGGCATCCTCGATCGTCGGCGCGCTGACCTGCCCGCGCTTCTCGCGGCCGGCGACGTCGAGCGCGAGATAGTCGAAATCAGGCACCGGCGATCTCGGGCGCGATCAGGGGCGCGGCCTCTGCCACATTCTCGCGACGGGTGATGCGAACCGCCTCCTCGGGCGTGGTCACGCCCTCGCGCACCAGCGCGCGGGCGGCGCTGGCGAGGGTGGACGTTCGGGCGAAGGCATAAGCGGCGATGGCGTCCTCGGCGGCATCGTCGTTAATCATGCGGCGGATCACGTCGTCTATCCGCACCGCCTCGAACACGCCGATGCGGCCGCGATAGCCGCTGTTGCCGCACGCATCGCAGCCGCGCGCCTCATGCACCGGCTCCCTTGGATCGAGGCCGAGCAGCGCCGCCACCGCCGAGCCGGCCGGCTCGGCGGTGGTGCAGTGCGGGCAGAGACGCCGCACCAGCCGCTGCGCGATCACCGCGCGCAGGGTGGAGGCGAGAAGGAACGGCTCCACCTTCATGTCGCGCATCCGGGTGATGGCGCCGATCGCATCGTTGGTGTGGACGGTGGAGAGCACCAGATGGCCGGTGAGCGACGCCTGCACCGCGATGTCCGCCGTTTCGCGGT